>JBKPND010000043.1:0-7581 GCA_046732465.1 Actinomycetota bacterium | reverse complement strand
CGATGAACTGCCCCGGCGCCTGCCTGGTCTTCGCCTCGCGGCGGCACTCCTACCGCGAGCTGCCGCTGCGCCTCGCCGAGTTCGGGCTGGTTTCGCGATACGAGCGGGAGGGCGTGCTCCACGGGCTGCTCCGCGTCCGGGCCTTCACCCAGGACGACGCCCACGTCTTCTGCACCCTCGAACAGGTGACCGATGAGGTGGACGCGATCAACACCGCGATCGACGAGCTCGATGAGCGCTTCGGCTTCGACGACGTTCGGGTCGAGCTCTCCACGCGGCCGGAGAAGTCGATCGGCACCGACGAGCAGTGGGAGCGGGCCGAGGCTGCGCTCCGCGAAGCCCTTGAGAAGGAGGGGCGCGACTACGACGTCAGCCCAGGCGAGGGGACCTTCTACGGGCCGAAGATCGACTTCCACATCACCGACGCGCTCGGCCGCTCCTGGCAGTGCGGGACCTGCCAGCTCGACTTCCAGATGCCCGAGCGCTTCGAGCTCGCCTACACGGGCGCCGACAACGCGGAACACCGGCCGGTGATGATCCACCGCGCCCTGCTCGGCTCGATGGAGCGCTTCGCCGGCATCCTGATCGAGCACTACGGCGGCCGCTTCCCGCTCTGGCTGGCGCCGGTGCAGGCGATCGTCCTGCCCGTCGCCGACCGGCACAACGAGCGGGCCGCCGAGGTCGCCGTTCGGCTGCGCGGAAGCGGGCTCCGGGCCCGGGTCGACGACCGCACCGAGTCGGTCGGGCGCAAGATCCGCGACGCGGAGCTCGCCAAGGCGCCCTACATGCTGGTGGTGGGCGACAAGGAGATCGAGTCGGAGACCATCTCCGTGCGCCACCACGGCGACGGGGACCTGGGCGCGCTCGCGCTCGAGGCGCTGATCGACCGCATGCTCGAGGAAGCGGGCGATTAACTGCGCACTCGCCGACCCGCCCTGGGAGTCAGATCAGGCGTCTATACTGGCCGCAATGCCGGGCACCCACACCACGCCGCGCGTCTAAGCGCCCTCGTGCCCGCCTACCCGAACCACTCTCGCCCATCGTCTTCTTGAAGCACGACCTCATGCGCAGCTAGTGGCGGTCTCCCGCTTCGATCGCCGGCCGCCCGAGCGCGACACCACTCGTATCAACGAGCGAATCCGCGTGCCCGAGGTGCGGCTGATCGACGAGAACGGCGAGCAGGTCGGGATCGTCCCCACACCTGACGCCCTGGAACGGGCTCGCGAGCGGGATCTCGACCTGGTCGAGGTCGCTCCGAACTCCAAGCCGCCGGTCACTCGCATCCTCGACTACTCGAAGTACAAGTACGAGCAGGAGCAGAAGGCCAAGGCCGCCCGCAAGCACCAGCAGCAGGTGAACGTCCGGGAGATCAAGCTGCGGCCGAAGATCGCCCAGCACGACTACGAGACCAAGCGCGGCCATGTCGAGCGCTTCCTGAAGCAGAACGACAAGGTGAAGGTGACGATCATGTTCCGCGGCCGTGAGCAGAGCCATCCCGAGCGCGGGCGGATGCTGCTCGACAGGCTTCTCCAAGACGTCTCCGAAATCGGAGTGATGGAGCAGGAGCCCCTCCAGGAGGGCCGCAACATGACCATGCTGCTGGCCCCGACCCGGAACGCCGGGCAGGAGAACGAAGCCGCCGCCAGTTAGGGCCGCTCCGGCGAAGCCGTGCCGGTGTTGAAGCAGTCAGGGAGATGAGACCTCGACTCGTCATCGGCTTGGCCGCGCTCCTCGTGGCGGCGCTGATCGCACCGAGCGCGCAGGGGGCGACCCAGATCAGGCAGGTCCGCGTCCCGGTCGGTAACTCGTCGGCGACACCGCCGGGGACGCTCACCCTGGACTTCGTCTTCAAGAACAAGCGGTCGAGCAAGCAGAAGTTCACGCCCCGGCAGCTGACCCGGATCGACTTCGCTCAGGTCCCGCTCTCTTGCATGAACGCCGCCGGCACAGGCACCACGCAGTTGATCTTCGCGACGACCTTCCAGACCGCCGTCAAGCTGATCAAGGCTCCACAACCGGCCGGAAAGAAACCGAAGCCCAACCGTTACGCGTTCCGCTTCTCCTACGACTTCCAGACCTTCACCGGCACGCTCCGCGGGACGATCGACAAACCGAATCATGGGCCGAGGCGCCTGCGCTCCCAGGGCACGCTCAGCATCACGGACCTCGACGCCGACCCCGGCCATATGAACTGCTCCACCGGCGGCCTCAAGCAGTGGGGCGGACTGCCCGTCACTCTCATTCAGTAGCGCAGTCGTCTGCTTCAATAGTCGGCCCGATGCCGAAGATGAAGACCCATTCCGGCTCCAAGAAGCGCTTCCGCAAGACCGCCAAGGGCAAGCTGCGCGGCAGGCGCGCCTACTCGAGTCATATCCTCGAGAAGAAGTCGCCCGCGCGGAAGCGGCGCTTCAAGCGGCCCTCGAAGATCTCGAAGGCGGACCGCGAGCGGGTCAACACGCTGCTCGCGGGGGGTGGTCGCTGATGCCTCGCGCCACCAACGCCGTCGCGCGCAAGAAGCGCAAGAAGAAGGTCCTCGACCGCGCCAAGGGCTACTACGGGCGCAAGCACTCGAGCTACAGGCTCGCCAACGAGCAGGTGATGCGCTCGGACGCCTACGCGTACCGGGACAGGCGCAACCGCAAGCGGGACTTCCGCCGCCTCTGGATCACGCGGATCAACGCCGCCGCGCGGCAAGAGGGAATGAGCTACTCGGAGCTGATCCACGGCCTGCAGAAGGCCGAGGTCGACGTGAACCGCAAGATGCTCGCCGACATCGCCGTGAACGATCCCGATGGATTCCGCCGATTTGTCGAGCTCGCCCGGGAGGCTGCCGCCACCTAGATCACGGCAGCCAGAGCCAGATTCTCCGGGCGGTCCGCGAAGCGGAGCCGCCCTTTTTTATGACGATCACCAGCCCCCACAACGAGAAACTCAAGCTGATCCGGCGCCTGGGCCGGAAGCGAAGCCGCGAGCGCGAGGGCCTGTTCATCGGCGAGGGCGAGGATCTCTTGGCCGCCGCTCGCGAGGCCGGCGCCGAGCCGGTCGAGCTGCTGACGGCGGCGGGGGAGGGCCTGGGCGGCACCGAGGTCGAGCCGGCGCTTCTCGCCCGCTTCTCGAACCTCAGCTCGGGAACGCGGGCGATCGGCGTCTGGCGTGAGCTCTGGGCGGACCGGGCCGAGGCGCCCTGCGTCTACCTGCGCGGGGTCTCCGACCCGGGCAACGTCGGCAGCGTGATTCGCACGGCAAACGCGCTGGTCGGCGGGTCGATCGTCCTCGGCCCGGACTGCGCGGACCCCTTCGGCCCGCATGCGGTGCGGGCGAGCATGGGCGCGGTGTTCGCCGAGCCGCTGCTGCGTGGCGGCATCGACGCCACCCCGGAGCCACGGGCCGCGCTGGTCCCGCGCGGCGGCGAGGGCATCGAAGCACTCGAGGGGGTGTCGACCGTCTGCCTCGGTGCGGAGCGGGAGGGGCTCCCCGATGCGACGGTCGAGCATTGCGAGGTCCAGGTGACGATCCCGCTGCGCGAGGGAGCCGAATCCCTGAACGTCGCCGCCGCGGCGGCGATTGGGTTGCAGCGGATAGCGTCCGCGTCTGGAGAAGGCGATGGCGACTGAGCGGATTGAGGAAATCAAGAAGGAGGCGGCCGAGGCGATCGGGTCGGCCTCGACGACCGCCGAGCTGGAGGAGCTTCGGGTCCGCTACCTCGGGAGGAAGGCTGATCTCACCCAGATCCTGCGCGGCATCGCCGAGCTTCCTCCGAAGGAGCGCGGCGCCGTGGGCAAGGCGGGCAACGAGACCCGCCGTGAGCTCGAGTACCTGCTCGAGTCGCGGGGTGTCGAGCTCGACGCGAGCGAGCTCGGCACTCGGCTCGCCGAGGACGCGATCGACGTCACCCTGCCCGGCGCGCCGCCGGCCCCGGTCGGCGCCCAGAACCCGCTGATCAGGACTCAGCGCGAGATCGAGGACATCTTCATCGGGCTCGGCTACCGGGTGGTGGAGGGCCCCGAGGTGGAGCTCGACTACTACAACTTCACGGCCCTCAACCATCCACCCGGGCATCCGGCGCGGATGTCGCAGGACACCTTCTACGTCGATCCGGCGACCCTGCGCTCCGACCTGCGGGTCCCCTCGAACGGCGACCAGCTGCCGCCCGGTCCGGAGGACGTCGTCCTGCGCACGCACACCTCTCCGATGCAGGTGCGCGCGATGGAGGCGCAGCCGCCGCCGATCTTCGTCGTCGTCCCGGGGCGCTGCTACCGCTCCGACCCCTTCGACGCCACCCACAGCCCGATCTTCCACCAGGTCGAGGGCCTCGCGGTCGGCGAGGACATCACCCTGGCCGATCTCAAGGGCACGCTCGACGAGTTCGCGCGCGCGATCTTCGGGCCGGAGCGCGAGACCCGCTTCCGGCCGGGGTTCTTCCCCTTCACCGAGCCCAGCGTCGAGGTCGACGTCTCCTGCTTCCGCTGCGGCGGGAGTGGGCGGCTCCCGGACGGTTCGCGCGACCCGCTCTGCAAGGGCGTCGGCTGGATCGAGATCCTCGGCGCCGGGATGGTGGATCCGAACGTGTTTGGGTTCGTCGCCGAGAACGGCTACGACCCGGAGAAGGTGCAGGGCTTCGCCTTCGGGATGGGCATCGAGCGGATCGCGATGCTCAAGTACGGCGTCCCCGACCTGCGCAAGTTCTTCGAGAACGACGTCCGCGTCTTGGAGCAGTTCAGATGAGGGTCCCGTCGAGCTGGCTGCGCGCCTACTGCGATCCCGGCCTCTCGGTCGAGGAGGTGGCCGATCAGCTCTCGATGCACTCCATCGAGCTCGAGCGGATCTCGCACGTCGGCGCGCCCTCACCGGACTCGTTCGTCGTCGGCAGGGTGATCTCCGTGGAGAAGCATCCCGATGCGGACAAGCTCAGCGTCTGCGAGGTCGATGCGGGGGAGGGCGGCCGGACGATCGTCTGCGGCGCGCCGAACGTCGCCGCCGGGCAGACCGTGCCGGTGGCGCTTCCCGGCGCCGTCATGCCGGACGGCACCAAGCTCGGCAAGGCGAAGCTGCGCGGCGTCGAGTCCGACGGGATGATCCTGTCGGAGTCGGAGCTCGAGATCGGCGACGACGCCGATGGAATCGCCGTGTTCGAGGAGGACGCCCTGGCCCCGGGGACGCCGCTCTCCGAGGTGATCCCGGTCTCGGATCCCGTGATCGAGCTCGAGCCGACCTCGAACCGGGTCGACTGCTTCGGCGTCTACGGGGTGGCACGTGAGCTGCACGCTGTCACCGGCGCCGAGCTGGCCCAGGCGCCCTGGGATCAGGACGCCGAGGCGACCGGCGATGGCAAGGTCACGGACTTCGCCTCGGTCACGGTCGACGTGCCGGAGCTCTGCCCGCGCTTCACGGCCCGGGTCTTCACGGACGTCGAGATCGGGCCGTCTCCCCTCTGGCTCAAGGCCCGTCTGATCGGTGCTGGGATGCGCCCGATCAACAACGTCGTCGACATCACCAACTACGTGATGCTGATGACCGCCCAGCCGCTCCACGCCTACGACCTCGACAGGGTCCCGGACGGGGCCCTCACCATCAGGGCCGCTGAAAAGGGCGAGAAGATGACGACCCTGGACGGGGTCGAGCGCACCCTCGATGAGGACATGGTGCTCGTCTGCGATCGCAACGGGCCCTCGGGCATCGCCGGGATCATGGGAGGGCAGGTCTCGGAGGTCTCCGATCAGACCACCCGGGTGCTGCTCGAGGTCGCCAACTGGGACGGCGTCAACATCCTCCGCACCTCCCGCAAGCTCGGCCTCCGCTCCGACGCCTCGAACCGCTTCGAGAAGCAGCTCCATCCCGAGCTCGCCATTCGCGCCCAGCGGATCGCCTCGCGCCTGATGGTCGAGCTCTGCCGCGCCAGGCTCGTTCCCGGGACGATCGACGAGGCGGCGGACATCCCGGAGCCACACCGGCTCGAGCTGCGCACCGAGCGAGCCGACGCCCTGCTGGGTATGCCGATCGAACCCAAGCTCTGCTCGGAGTATCTGAAGCGCCTCGACTTCGAGGTCTCGGGCAGGGGCAAGACCCTGAAGGCCACCGTCCCCTTCCACCGCCACTACGACGTCACCCGCGAGGTCGACCTGATCGAGGAGGTCGGGCGGATTCACGGCTACGCGGACAACCTGCCGTCGACGCTGCCCGCGACTAGCGGCCAGGCCGGGGGCCTGAGCCGCGAGCAGCGCCTGCGCCGGCGGGCCGAGGACGCGATGCAGGACCTCGGCTTCGACGCCGTCGTGGATCTGAGCCTCACCGATCCCCGGATGCCCGACCGCCTCCGTATTCCCGAGGACGAGGTGCGCGCCCAGCCGATTCTGGTCTCCAATCCGCTCTCGTCCGACCACTCGGTCGTGCGGACCGCCCTGCTGGGCTCGCTGCTTGACGACGCGCGCTACAACCTCGCCCACGGCGCCGAGCGGGTCGCGCTCTACGAATCCGGCCGGGCCTACCTGCGCGAGGGAGCCTCGCCGCACGACGGGGTCCTGGCCGGCAAGTTCGTCGGCGATCGCCCGACGCCCTCCTTCGAGCCCTGGCGGATCTGCGCCCTCGCGGTGGGTGAGCTCCGTCCCGGCGGTTGGCACGGGGAGTCGGTGCCCGCCGGCTTCTACTCGCTCAAGGGGGTGCTCGAGGCGATGGTCACCGAGCTCGGTGTCGCTGTCGAGGTCGTCCCCGGCGAGCAGCCCTTCCTTCATCCCGGCCGTTCCGGGCGGGTCCTGGTCGAGGGCGAGGAGGTCGGCTGGCTCGGCGAGATCCACCCGCTCGTCTGCCGCGACTGGGACCTGGCAGCGGTGGCCGGCTTCGAGGTCGATCTCGCACCGCTCGTCGCTGCCTCACCGCTGGGCGAGGAGACTTACGAGGACGTGATCTCGTTCCCGGCGGTCCACCAGGACGTGGCCGTCGTGGTCGACGAGGTCGTGCCGGCCGCCGAGGTTCGTGGCGCGGTGCTCGAGGGCGGGGGAGAGCTGCTGCGCTCCGCCGAGGTGTTCGACCTCTACCGAGGTGAGCAGCTGGGCGAGGGGCGCAAGAGCCTCGCGCTGCGCCTCACCTTCCGTGCCGCCGACCGGACCCTGACCGACGAGGAGGTCGCCCAGCGTCGCAGCGCGATCGAGTCGGCCGTGCAGGGGATCGGGGGGTCGCTCCGTGAATAGGGTCCTGGTGGCCGGGGCTTCCGGGTACGCCGGGGCGCTCGCGGCCGAGTTGATCAGGAGGCACCCGAGCCTGGAGCTGGCTCGCGTCACGGCGCGGACCGACGCCGGCAAGCGCCTCAACGAGCTCTACCCGCAGTACGGCGTCGACCTGGTCCTCGAGGAGCCCGCCGCCGAGGACGGGGCGGACGTCGACGCGGCGATCGTCGCCTATCCGCACGGGGCCGCCGCCCCCGTGGTGGCGGCGCTCCACGAGCAGGGCACCAAGGTTGTCGACCTCTCCGCCGACTTTCGCCTGCACGACCTCGACACCTACGCGCAGTGGTACGGCGAGCACGGCGCCCCTGAGCTCGTGCCCGACGCGATCTACGGGCTCACCGAGCTGCACCGCGAGGCGATC
>JBKPND010000042.1:0-11266 GCA_046732465.1 Actinomycetota bacterium | reverse complement strand
TCCGCTGACCCGCAGGTAATCGATCTCGTAGCCGGCGGCGGGAACGAGGTCCGCCTCGGCGCGCTCGCGGGTGCCGAGGAAGCTGACCTCCGCGCCCTCAGCGCGAAGCGCGTCGGCGACGGCGATCGCCGGCACGACGTGCCCCGCCGTGCCGCCGGCCGCTATCACGACTCGTGCCACTTGCTGCGCGCTTCCTCCTGTTGTGGGAGCCCTCGACAACGCGCAGTCTCGCAGGGCCCCCGGCCGTGCGGCGGCCGCTGCCCGACCGGTTCGAGCTGCGCTTCGAGGAGCCGGCGGCGCGAGCCGGACGGCGCGCGACGTTCAGGATCAGCCCGGAAGCCGCGAGCGTCATCACCAGGCTGGTGCCGCCATAGGACACGAACGGCAGCGGAACGCCTGTCAACGGTGCGAGGCCGAGAACGGCGAACAGGTTGAGGGCCGCCTGGGCCATGATCATCGAGGTCAGGCCGGCCGCGAGCAGCTTGCTGAAGCGATCACGGGCGCGATGTGCCGCCCTGAACCCCGCGTAGCCGAACATGCCGAAGAGCCCGATCAGCACGAACATTCCGGCGAGGCCGAGCTCCTCGCCGATCACCGCGGCCACCATGTCCGTGTGCGCCTCCGGCAGGTAGGAGGCCTTCTGCACGCTCTCGCCGAGGCCGACCCCGAAGAGGCCTCCGGAGCCGATCGCGATCGTCGCCTGCTTCGCCTGGAACCCCGTACCGCTGGTGTCGCTGTTGGGATGGAGGAAGCCGGTCAGCCGCGCCTCCTGGTACGGGTGGGTGGCGATCATCCCGATGCCGATCACCGCGATCGCGATCCCGACCGGCGCCAGCGTCCGTGCCCGCACCCCGCCCAGGAAGAGGACGCAGCAGACCGCGAGCGAGGCCACGATCGAGGTCCCGAGGTCAGGCTCCTTGGCGATCAAGAGCAGGGCGAGGCCGACGATCAGCAGGTAGGGGCCGAGGCCGGACAGGGTCCGGGCCCGCTTCGGCTCCTTCGCCAGCAGGAACGCCCCGTAGAGGACCAGGGCGAGCTTGGCGAACTCCGAGGGCTGGAACTGGAGCAGCCCCGCACCGACCCAGCGCTGTGAGCCGTTCACCGTGTGGCCCACGCCCGGCAGGAGGACGGCGAAGAGCAGGAACATCGCGACCCCCAGGATCAGCGGGGTGAGGGTCCTGATCGCCGCGACGCCGCGGATGGCGGCGATCCTCATCACCACCAGGCCGATCGCGCCGAAGAGCAGGGTGCGCTCGAGGTAGTAGAAGCCGCTGCCGCCATGGTTGAGCAAGGAGCGCGCCGAGCTGGCGCTGAACACCATCACGGCGCCGAAGGCGAGGAGGCAGAGCGTCGCGGTCAGGAGGAGCGAGTACTCCAGCGGCGGCGCCGTCTGCTTCCGATTCTGCTGGGTCATGGCAGCGCCTTGACCAGCTCGCGGAAGCGGTCCCCCCGCTGCTCGAAGTCCTTGAAGGCGTCGAAGCTCGCGCACGCCGGCGACAACAGGACCACCTCACCCGGCCTAGCGGCCGCCGCCGCAGCCTCGACGGCCCGCTCCAGGGTCTCGACCTCCGTGATCTCGACGCCGGCCTCGGCGGCGGGAGCGAGCTCGGCTTGCATACGCTCGGCCGCCTCGCCGATCAGGTAGCAGGCGACGCAGCGCTTCGAGACAACCGGAACAAGCGGCGCGAAGCTCTCCCGCTTGGGCCGACCCCCGGCGATCAGCCGGACGCCACCCTCGAATGCCCGGATGCCCGCCAGGGCGGAGGCGACGTTGGTCGCCTTCGAGTCGTTGACGTAGAGGACCCCGTCGCGCTCGCGGATCCGCTCGAGGCGATGACGGACGCCGGCGAAGCTGCGCAACCCCTCCGCGACGGCGTCCCGCGGCAGGCCCGAGGCGAGCCCCGCGGCGGCCGCCGCCATCGCGTTCTCGACGTTGTGCGAGCCGAGAAGCTGCAGCTCGTCCGCGCGGATCAGCGGCTCATCGGCGGCGAAGATCACCCCGTCGCGGAGGCTGACCTCGCAATCCGGGTCGGCCGCCTCCCCCTCAGCGGGGCAGAAGCGGATGAGACGGGCGCAGCCGCCGAGATCGCGCCCCCGTAGCTCCTCCGTGTCGCCGTTGTAGACGGCGAAGTCGTCGTTGCCCTGGTTGGCGAAGATCCGGAGCTTCGCGTCGAGGTAGTTCTCGAGCGTGCCATGGCGGTCGATGTGGTCCGGGGCGAGGTTGATGAAGACCGCGCACTCCGGGCTGAAGTAGGTCGTGTCCTCGAGCTGGAAGCTCGACGCCTCGCAGACCACGGTCGCGGCGGTGTCGACTGCGCCCACCAGCGACGCGAGCGGCGTCCCGACGTTGCCGGCGACCGCGACCGGACGGCCGGCGGTCCGGTGGAGGTGGCCGATCAGCTCGGTCGTGGTCGTCTTGCCGTTCGTCCCGGTGACAGCGCAGAAGGAGTTCGGGATCAGCCGCCAGGAGAGCTCGAGCTCGCCGGTGACCTCGATGCCCCGATCCCTTGCCTCCGTGACGACCGGCGCGTCCTGGGGCACGCCGGGGCTCTTGACCAGCGTTCGGGCACGATCGAGTTGCCGTGTTCCATCCACGCCCAAGCTGACTTCGACGCCCGAGCCCTCCAGCCCTGCCGCCTCGTCAGGCGTGCCGGAATCGACTCCGATGACCGTCTCGCCACGCTCCGCGAGCACGGTTGCGATCGCTGCCCCTGAGCGCGCCAGGCCCACCACCAGGAAAGGCCCGCGGGGCAGCCGCGGTCGCGGTTTCATGCCTGAGTTCACATAACCATCTTCGCCTTCCGGAGCCCACTCCCTGCGTGTTCGGGCGTGCGTCAGCCCCTCGAGACCTGTGAACTTTTCGTGGTCGCGCTGTGAACGATGTAATAGGCTCGGGCCGCACGAGTGAGGAGTAGGCAAGGATGCGGAGGAGAGACATGAGCAAGCCCAAATACGTGCTCGCGGCGTCGCTGGGCATCATCGGTGCCCTGTTCGTGACCGGGACCGCCTCGGCGGCCGTCACCGGCTTCACCTACGGAGCCACCATCTCGCCGAAGAAGCAGTCGGCCAAGACGTTCGGCCCGGCGGCGATCAGCAGCACCCTCGACACGACCTACACCGGTGGGTTCGCCCCCACGCCGACCACGACCGTCGTTCAGTTCAGCAAGGACATCAAGTTCGAGGCGGGCAACCTGCCCCAATGCAACCTGCAGGCGATCAGCACCGTGCCCGATAGCACGGCGATGAGCCAGTGCGGGGCCAGCAAGCTCGGCACGGGCAGCGTCATCGTCAACGACGGCGCCCTCACTGGGAAGGTGACCGCGTACAACGGTGTCCCCAGTGGAGGCGGCGAACCGCCGATCGGCTTCCATACCGACCTGTTCCTCGCCAACGGCACCTATTCGTTCAGCACGACCGGGATCGGCACGCTGGATCGCAAGACCAACACCCTGACCACCCCGATTCCGCCCACCGGTACGTCGCTCACGCATTTCCAGGTGTCGATCGGCAAGATCAAGACCGGCAAGAAGAAGGGCAAGCCGACCTACTACGTCATGGCCCGGTGCAAGAAGAAGAAGTGGTCCAACACAGGGACGGAGTCCTTCTCCGACGGCTCGAGCCTAAGCTCGACGTCGGTCCAGAAGTGCAAGGCGAAGAAGAAGAAGTAGGTTGACGCTGCACCCTCGCTTCTCGCGCTAAGGCAGCCGTCTACGACCCGATCGCCTGCTGGTAGAGGGTGAAGCCGATCCCTGCGCAAACGGCGGCGATGATCCAGAAACGCAGCATGATCTTGGTCTCCGACCAGGCGAGCAGCTCGAAGTGGTGATGGACCGGGGCCATCAGCAGGACCCGTCGGCGGAAGGCCTTGAAGGCCGCGACCTGCAGCGCCACCGAGAGCGCCTCGATCACGAAGATCCCGCCTGTGATGATCAGCAGGATCTCGGTCTGGGTCATCACGGCCAAGGCCCCGATTGCACCTCCTAACCCGAGGGAGCCGGTGTCTCCCATGAAGATCGAGGCCGGGAACGCGTTGAACCAGAGGAAGCCGATGCACGCGCCGACGAAGGTGGCCGACAGGAGCGAGAGGTCGTGCTCGCCCGTGGTGATGAAGGTGATCGCGATGTAGGCGAGCAGGACGATCGCGCAGCAGCCCGCAGCCAGGCCGTCGAGGCCGTCGGTCAGGTTGACGGCGTTGCTTGAGCCGGCGATCACCAGGAAGATCACGATCGGGTAGAGCCAGTCGGGGATGTCGAGGGAGGCGTCGGAGATGCGCAGCTCGAGGCTCGAGTCGAGCCCGACCGAGTGCTTGGCGACGTACCAGAGGCCGATCGCGAGTCCCGCCTGAAGGAGCAGCTTGTAGCGCGCCGAGAGACCGAGCGATCGGCGCCGGGTGATCTTCAGGAAGTCGTCCGCGAACCCGATCGCAGCGCAGCCCACCGCAACCCCGAAGACGGCGAGGCTCGCAGTAGAGCGATCGGAGAGCACCAGGTACGGGATCGAGATCGCCGTGAAGATGATCAGGCCGCCCATCGTCGGCGTCCCGGCCTTCTCGTGGTGCTCCTCGGGGCCCTCCTCCCGGATCTGCTGGCCGAACTCCCGCAGCCTCAGGTACTCGATGAACTTCGGGCCGAGGAAGATGCAGATCAGCATCGCGGCCATGCCCGCGATCAGGATCTCGCCGAGCATCTAGCGATCCGATTCCGTGAGCTTCTCTGCGACCCGCTCCAGCCCCACGGCACGCGAGCCCTTGACCAGGATGGCGTCGCCGGGCCGCAGCGCGGCGGCGAGCGCATCGGCGGCAGCGTCGGCGTCCGCCACGTGCTGGTCGGGCTCGTATGAGGAAGCCAGCTCGCCCACTCCGATCACCAGGGCCACCCCGCGTTCCCGCGCGTACTCGCCGATCTCGCGGTGATAGGCCGTGGTGTCGGGACCGAGCTCCCGCATCTCGCCGAGCACGGCCACCCGCCGACCGCCCGCGTCGAGTGAGGCGAGGTGGTCCAGCGCCGCCCGCATCGAGATCGGGTTGGCGTTGTAGGAGTCGTTGATCAGGATGGCGTCCTCCGGGAGCTCCACCAGCTCCCCACGAAGGCGCGAGAAGACTATCCCGGGCGCCAGATCCGCCATCCCGTCCAGCGGGAAGCCGAGGGCGAGGCCCGCAGCGATCGCGGCCAGCGCGTTCTCGAGGTTGTGCGCCTCGGTGAAGGGGAACCGGAAGCGCCGCTCGCCCGCCTGGGTGCGAACGAGGGCGTCGGTCTCCCCCGCCTCGATTCTCACTTCCGTGGCCTCGACATCGCCGCCGGCCCCGAAGCGCAAGAGCCTCGGCGCGCGCTCGAGATGCGGTGCGAGGGGACCCGGGTCGGCCGGGACGACTGCGGTTCCCTCCGAGCGGAGCCCGTCGATGATCTCGGCCTTCGTCGCCGCGATCGCCTCGATCGAGCCGAGCAGCTCGACGTGCACCGGCCCCACGTTGGTGATCACCGCCACGTCGGGCTCGGCGATCGCGCTGAGCTCGGCGATCTGTCCGGGTCCCCGCATCCCCATCTCGAGCACGAGGACGTCGGTGCCCTCCGGCGCCCCCAGCATGGCGAGCGGCATCCCGATCTCGGTGTTGTAGTTCTCGGGGCTGGCGTGGACCTCGCCCGGGAGAAGCGAGCGGCAGATGTCCTTGACGGAGGTCTTGCCCGTCGATCCCGTGATCCCCACCACGGGACAGGCGAGCTCCTCGCGCCAGGCCCGGGCGAGGGATTGGAGCGAGGCGAGCGGGTCGGCGGAGCCGAGCACCCAACCACCCGCCTCCTCCGTCGCCCCGACGTTCCGCTGCATCGCGAGCTCGCGCCCCCACTGCGTCGCCACCAGGATCCCCCACGCCCCCTTCCTCAGGGCCTCCGCGCCGAACTCCCCGCCGTCGAAGCGCTCGCCGGGCAGCCCTACGAAGAGATCGCCCTCGCCGACGTCCCGGGAGTCGATCACCGCGCGCGCCGGGCC
Source organism: Actinomycetota bacterium (assembly GCA_046732465.1). Classification (GTDB taxonomy): domain Bacteria; phylum Actinomycetota; class Thermoleophilia; order Solirubrobacterales; family 70-9; genus DASUPK01. The sequence continues at coordinate 5,281 of JBKPND010000042.1, read as the reverse complement.
ATCGACCCCGCCGCTCGCCAGCACCTCCGCCCCCGAGGCGGAGGCGAGCCGTTCACCGTCGAGCGTCTTCAACCCGCGGCGGCTTTCGTGAGCTTCCTCAGTTCCTCCCTGGCAACGTCCCGATCGTCGAATGGGATCTTCCGGCCGTTCTCGAACTCCTGCCCCTGCTCGTGGCCCTTCCCGGCGATCACGACCGTGTCGCCTTCCCCCGCCCGCTCGAGCGCCAGCGCGATCGCCGCTCGCCGGTCTTGCTCCACGACCGTCTCCGCGGGAGCGTCCTCGTCGATCCCCGCCTCGATCTGCTCGATGATCGCCGCTGGGTCCTCCGAGCGAGGGTTGTCGGACGTGACGACGGCGAGGTCCGAGAGCACCGCCCCGGCGCGGCCCATCAGGGGCCTCTTGTCCCGGTCGCGGTCACCGCCGCAGCCGAACACTGAGATCAGCCGGCCGCTCGTGATCCGGCGGGCGGCGCTGAGAACGTTCTCGAGCGAATCCGGCGTGTGCGCGTAGTCGACCACCACGGCAAACGGCTGGCCCTCGTCGATTGACTCGAACCGGCCCGGCACCTGCTCGGCCGAGGCGAGGGCCGCGGCGGCGCCGGCCAGGTCCAGCCCGAGGGCGTGGGCGACGGAGAGGGCGGCGAGGGCGTTCGCGACATTGAAGTCCCCGGGCAGCGGGATGCGGACCTCGATCTCTCCCTCGGGCGTGATGCCGAGGAAGCGGGAGCCCGAGGCGTCGAAGGCGACGTCACGTGCGCTCAGGTCCGCCTGGTCGCCGCCGGCCGAGTAGCTGATGCAGTCCCCGCCCGATCCGCAGGAGAGATCCTCGGCGAGACGCCGGCCGTAGGGATCGTCGATGTTGATCACCGAGATGCCGCCCTCGAGCTCGAGGATCGGGGCGCCGCCCTCGCCCGAGAAGAGCAGCCGCTTCGCCTCGAAGTAATCCTCCATGTCGGCGTGGAAGTCGAGGTGGTCCTGGCTCAGGTTCGTGAAGACCTTGACCGCGAACTGGATCGCGTCGGCCCGGTGCAGGACGAGCGCATGGGAGGAGACCTCCATCGCGCAGAACTCGTCACCCGACTCGAGCATCCGATCGAATGTCCGCTGCAGGTCGATCGCCTCGGGCGTGGTCCGCTCCACCTCCTCCACCTGGCCGCCGACGATCTGCTGCACGGTCCCCAGCAGTCCGCAGCTGTGGCCCGCGGTCCCGAGCAGGTGCCTGACCAGGAAGGCGGTGGTCGTCTTGCCGTTGGTGCCCGTGATGCCCACCACGCCGAGCTCGGAGGTCGGCTGGCCGTTGAAGGTGGCGGCGATCGGGGCCATCGCGGCGCGGGCGTCCTCGACCTGCGCCTGGGGGACGTCGAGCTCGAGCGGCCGCTCGACCACCAGTGCCGAGGCACCGGCCTCCACCGCCACGGCGGCGAAGTCGTGCCCGTCCGTACGCTCGCCGGGGAAGCAGAAGAAGAGCGTGCCGGAGTCCACCCGCCGGCTGTCGTAGGCGAGGTCGCGGATCTCCACGGCGGAGTCTCCGCGCAGCTCCGCGGCGACGCCGGACGCTCTCAGCAGTTCTCCCAGCTCCATGACCAGGCGATTCTAGGAGCGGCCCCAGGCACGCCCGTCCACGGGGGGCTAGTGGGGCGAGATGCCCAGGTAAGGCAGGGCGAAGGCGGCGATCTGACCGAAGACGGGTGCGGCGACGGCACCGCCCACGTGCACGTACTGAGGCTCGTCGACGATCACCGCGGCGAGCAGCTTCGGATGGTCCGCGGGCGCGAATCCCACGAACGAGGCGACGTACTTGGTGTCCGAGTAGGTCCCGTTCTCGACCTTCTGCGCGGTTCCGGTCTTTCCGGCCAGGACGTAGCCGGGCACGCTGACCTGAGACGCCGTGCCGCCGGGCTCCAGGACGCCCTCGAGCATCCGCCGGAGCTGAGCCGCGACGCGGGCGCTGATCACGCGGTGGGGATCGGCGTCCTGCTCGGAAGGCTGGCCGCCGATCGACTTGATCAGCGTCGGTCGGCGCAGGATGCCGCCGTTGGCGATAGCCGAGTACCCAGCCGCCATCTGCATCGGCGTGACTGCCAGGCCCTGGCCGATCGGCAGGTTGCCCATGGTCGAGCCCGAGTAGTCCTTCAGCTCCGGCACGATGCCCTGCTCCTCACCCGGGAAGTCGAGTCCGGTGGGCCGCCCGAAGCCGAAGCGGTTGATCCACTGGGAGAAGCGCGTGGCCCCCTCCCGCATCCCGATCGTCACCGCGCCCACGTTCGAGGACTGGGCGAGGATCTGGGCGGTGGTCAGCGTGACCGCCCCTCGAGGATGGGCTTCGCCGATGGTCCGGTCGTAGACGTGGATCTCCGGGGGCAGGTAGAAGCTCGAGTGCGGCGTCACCACGTGGTCCGAGAGCGCCGAGGCGACGGTGAAGGCCTTGAAGGTCGAGCCCGGCTCGTAGGTGAATCCGGTAGCCCGGTTCTCGAGCTCGTCCGTGGTCGCGTCCTGGAGGTCGCCGGGATCGAAGGTCGGCCAGTTCGCCATCGCCAGGATCTCGCCGGTGTTGGGGTTCATGACGATCGCGCTCGCGCCCTTCGCCCCGTATTGCTCGGCGGCCGCGGAGAGGGCCTCCTCGGTCTTCCCCTGGATCGCGGCATCGATCGTGGTCTGGATGTCCTCGCCGACGCTCGCCGGCTTCCCCGTCTCGATCCGCAGAGGCCTGCCCGTCGCGTCGTGCACCACGTCCTGCTCACCGTTCGCACCGCCCAGGACGTCGTTCTCGGAGTGCTCGAGTCCCGTAAGTCCCTGGTTGTCGGTTCCGACCGCGCCGATCACCTGCGAGGCCATCTCCCCCTGCGGGTAGAGGCGGCGGCTCGTGGGGACCGTGGAGATCCCGGTGATGTCGAGCTTCTTGACCCGGGCGGCGGTGCTCGCGTCGACCTTGCGCGCCAGGTACTCGAACCCGGAGTTGCGATCACCGAGCTTCGAGACCAGGTCCGTCGTCGGCTCGCCCAGGATGTCGTGCAGGCGCAGCGCCGTCTGCCCCACGTTCTCGACCTGGTACGGGGTGGCGATCACGTCCGCCGCGTCCTCGGATGACGCCAGGACCTTGCCGTTGCGATCGAGGACGTCGCCGCGCTGGCCCGGAACGGTGACCTGGGTGACCTGCTGGCTGTGCGCCTCGGCGCGCAAGGCTCCGCCCCGCACGCCCTGCAGCCAGAACGAACGGGCGATCCCGAACGAGAAGATCAGCAGAAACCCACAGAAGAGCAGCCCGAGCCGGCGGTCTATCCCGCGCATGGGCCGGGCCCTCTAGAGCCCCACGCCTCCGGTGGTGCCGGTAGACGACCCGCTCGAGCTGCCGGAGGAGGTTCCGCTGCCGGCCGAAGTTCCGCTGCCGGACGAGGCGCCGCCCCCGCTGCTCGCGGACGGACCGCCGCTCGGGGTCACCGTGGAGGTCGGCTCCGCGGTCGTCGTCTCGGCGGTGGTCGTGGTGGACGGTGCGGCCGTGGGGACGGGCGCATACGAGGTGCCTGGGGCGGGATAGCTCGACGGCTCGCTCGGCGCAAGCAGGAAACCGTCAGTGGCGAGCAGGTGCGCGACCCGGCGGGCGTCAGCGTCCTTCGCGTTTAGAAAGTCGATCGTCTGCGGGTCGGGGTTCGCCAGCCCGAGGCGGGCGGCCTCGGCCTCGACCTTGACGGCCGAGAGCCTCTCATCGATCTGCGCCTGCAGTGACGAGACCTCGGTCTTCAGCGCGTCGATCTGCAGCGACGTGCGGCCCGAGCCCGCGGTGAGGCTGAGGCTGAGGACGTTGAGGGCGACGATGCCGCCGAGAAGCGTGCAGAGGACGGCGATCCAGCCGCGGCCGCGGGTGAGGCGGACGATCAGGCTCGAGTCGGACATGTCGCGAACCGCTCCGACGCTGCGCATCGCCGCCTGCGGGAAGAGCGCGGCCCCCGCCATGGCCGGGCGAATCAGCCTGCCCGCCGGTGCCTGGGTGGAGCGCGGCGTGGACCGCCGGGTCCCGGCTCCGGACTTCGCGGGTCGGGCGCGCCGCTTCGGCGGCGCGGCCTTCCGGCGGGGCTTGGTCCGCGGCGCCGGTCTTGCGGCGGGAGCGGTGCGTGCGGTTGCCGCCTCCATCAGCCGCCCTGCTCCTCGCGGATCTTGAGCGCCGCCCGCAGGTGCGCCGAACCGGCACGGGGATTGCGCTCGAGCTCCTCCGCCCCCGGCGAGACGGCCCGCTTGGTGAGCAACTCGGCCTCCGGCTCGCGGCCGCAGACGCAGACAGGGAGCTCCGGCGGGCAGATGCAGCCGCGCGCCCGGTCGGCGAGGAAGCGCTTGACGCGCCGGTCCTCGAGGGAATGGAACGAGATCGCGCCGAGGCGGCCGTCCATCGCCAGGATGTCCCAGGCGACGGGCAGCGCCCGGTCGAGCGCGTCGAGCTCACCGTTGACGGCGATGCGGATCGCCTGGAAGGTGCGCTTCGCGGGATGCCCCCGGCCGAAGCGCTCGGAGGGCGGGATCGCGGACTTGATCGCCGTGACCAGCTGGGAGGTGGTCTCGATCGGGCGGCGCTTGGTGATCTCGCGCGCGATCGAGCCCGCGCGGCGCTCCTCGCCGAATTCGCGAATCGCGCGCGCGAGACGGTCCTGGGGCCAGTCGTTGACGACGGTCGCCGCGGACAGGCTCTGGGTCGGGTCCATGCGCATGTCGAGCGGCGCGTCGTAGGCGTAGGAGAAGCCTCGCTCCCAGGCGTCGACCTGCATCGAGGACATGCCGAGGTCGAAGACGACGCCGTCGGGCCGCACGCCCTCGCCGCGCAGCCCCTCGAGGGCGGCGACGAAGTCGGCCCGCAGGAAGCGCGCGTGGCAGGGCAGCTCGCTTGCGAACTCCCGCCAGCGCTCCTCGGAAGCGGGGTCGCGGTCGACGGCGATCAGCTCGCCCTCGGAACCGAGGCGCTCGGCGATCAGCCGGGCGTGGCCACCGCCGCCGAAGGTGCAGTCGACGAAGGTCTCGCCAGGGCGCGGGTCGAGCAGGTCGAAGAGCTCCTCGGCGAGAACGGGTTCGTGTTCCTGGGGCACATAGGAAAGGTTCGCTGAACGGGCCAGCGATCCCACCACGCGGTGTGTTGCCGTTCCCATCTCAGCCTCCTCGCTCGTCCTCGGAGAGGTTCTCCGCGACTCCTGAGACCTCCTCCGCCATCTCCTTCTCGTAGGCGGCCCAGCGCTCGGCGTTCCAGATCTCGAACCAGTCGTCGGAGCCGACGATCACGCAGGGCCCTTCCCCCAGGGCGG
>JBKPND010000041.1:0-42157 GCA_046732465.1 Actinomycetota bacterium | reverse complement strand
TCACCGGAGGCGGCGACTGCCCGGGGCTGAACGCGGTGATCCGCGCGATCGTGCGCAAGGGGGTGGCGGAGTACGGACACGATTTCGTCGGCTACCGGGACGGTTGGCGGGGGCCGCTCGAGCGGGACAGCCGGCCGCTCGGCATCCCCGAGGTGCGCGGCATCCTGCCGCGGGGCGGCACGATCCTCGGTTCCTCCCGCACCAACCCGTTCAAGGAGGACGGCGGGGCCGAGACGATCGCGGAGAATCTCAAGTCGGACGGCGTCGACGGCCTGATCGCGATCGGCGGCGAGGACACGCTCGGAGCGGCGTCGCAGCTCTTCGAGCGGGGAGTCAGCGTGGTCGGCGTTCCGAAGACGATCGACAACGACCTCTCGGCGACCGACTACACCTTCGGCTTCGACACCGCGGTCAACATCGCGATGTCGGCGATCGACCGCCTGCACACGACCGCCGAGAGCCACCGCCGCACGCTGATCTGCGAGGTGATGGGCCGCAACGCGGGCTGGATCGCCTTCCACGCGGGGCTCTCGGGCGGAGCCAACGTGATCCTGATCCCGGAGCTCGAGTTCGACCTCGACCGCGTCTGCGACTACATCGTGCGGCGCTTCGAGAGCCAGTACTCGCCGATCGTCGTGGTCGCCGAGGGGGCCCAGCCGAAGGGCGGGATGCCCGAAGCCGATGGCGCGCCGACGGACTCCTTCGGCCACGTCCGGCTGGGCGGCATCGCCAACTGGCTGGAGGGCGAGATCGAGCAGAGGACTGGACACGAGGCCCGGGCGACGGTGCTCGGGCACGTCCAGCGGGGAGGCACGCCGACCGCCTTCGACCGCGTTCTCGCGACGCGCTTCGGCCTGCACGCGATCGACGCCGCACACGAGGGGCAGTGGGGCAAGATGACCGCCCTGCGCAGCACCGACATCCGGCTCGTCGATCTCAGCGAGGCGACGGCGGAGCTGAAGACCGTCCCCGAATCGCTATATCGCGAGGCCGAGGTCTTCTTCGGATAGCAGTGGTACCTCACGCAACGTTTCACCGGGAATGACGGCCCCAGATCACCACCAGGCTACGTCCTCAGTCGCCCGAATAGCGCTGCTATTCGGGCTCCCTGCGTCCTTGCCTGGCGGCGCCTGGGTCTCGTCATTCCTTGGCGAACGTTGCGAGAGGCACCACTGGCGATGACCCGTCCGGCGCTTGCCGCGCTACTCGTGCTCGTCCTTGCCGCCTCAGGGTGCGGCATCGCTGGCAACGCCCAGATCGAGGCCCCGGTCGCCGTCTACGTCAGCCTGCCGCTCACTGGGCCGCGGGGCATCGACGGCCGCGACGCGGCCGATGGGGCGCGGCTCGCGCTCGAGGAGGCGGGGGGCAAGGCGGGCTCGATTCAGGTCCGCACCCATTTCCTGGACGACGCCAGGGGGAAGCCGTGGGACGCGGTCGCGGTGGGTGAGAACGCGCGCACCGCGTCTCAGGACCACACGACCGCCGCCTACATCGGAGAGCTCGATTCGGAGCCGACCCGTGGCTCGGCGCCGATCACGAACCAGGCCGGGATCGTCCAGGTGTCCCCGGGGGCGGGGGCGGTCGACCTGACCGCGGCGGCGGCCGGGTATCCCGACTCACCCGACCGCTACCGGCCCTCGGGCAACGTCAACTTCGCCCGCACGGTGCCGGCGGACGACGTCGTGGTCGACGCGGCGGCCGCCTGGGCCTCGGAGCTGGGCGTCACCTCCGCGGCGGTGACCTCCGACGACTCTCCCTTCCAGAACCTGGCGGCCAGCGAGTTCAAATCGGCCGCGGCGGATCACGGAATCGCGATCAGCCCCGGCAAGCCGCCGGGCAAGGTGGCCGTCGCTCCGGATGGCAACTCCCGCGCGATCTATGAGCCCGGAACGGGTCGGCTGAGCGTTTACGGCGATCGGCCCCAGAGCCTCGAGCTGAGCGCGCAGATCTACCCGACGCACCTCCCTGACCCGGCATTCGCCCGCCAGTTCGACAAGCGCTTTCACCGGCCGCCGGGCCCCTCCGCGGCCTACGGCTACGAGTCGATGGCGCTCGTCCTGCAGGCGATCCGCGAGGCGGGGACCGACGCGTCGTCTTTCCGCGACGACGTGCGGAACGCGGTGATCGGGGCGCACCGTGACGGCACGGTGCTGGGCAGCTACTCGATCACCTCGGAGGGCGACAGCACCGAGTGCATGGTCCAGCGCTACCGGCTGGAGGGATCGCGCCGCGTGCCGCTCGGCGCTCCCTGTCCTCCTCAGTAGAGCGGCCTAACGCGCCGAGGGTGGGCCCTCGATCACCGGCTCACCGGTGATCACCGAGGAGACCCAGTCGCGAATCTCGGGGATCACCGCGAAGTCGATGCCGTGCTGCATCCGCGTCTCCCGGTAGGTGACGGCCAGGCCGCCCTCCTCCAGCAGATCCCGCGCCTTGCGCCCGAACCCCACCGGGATCACCGGGTCGTAGGACCCGTGGGTGACGTAGGCGGGCATTCCTCGCTTCGCGCCTGGGTCCATCTTCCAGCCCCGGACCATCGGGTAGAAGCTGCTCATCATCAGCAGCCCGGCGGCCTTCGGGCGGCCCATCCCGAGTGCCACGGCGCACGCGACGGCCCCTCCCTGGCTGAACCCGCCGATCACCGTCCTCTCCCAGGGGATTCCCCGATGGCGGAGCTCGTCGTCGAGGAACCGGCAGAGCTGGTTAAGGGTGTCCACGAAGGTCCCCTCGTCCGGATGCCCGACCTCCCTGATCACGTACCAGTGGCGGCCGCCGGGCGGGACGTTCGTGAGCGGCGCCCCCGGCGTGATTCCGAGCAGCTTGCGGTCCGGATCGAGCTCCTCGAGCATCGGGTAGAGGTCACGCTCATCGACGGCGCGGCCGTGCAGGAGGATCAGCGCGCCGTCGGGCTCGCCCGCCGGCTCACGGTCCAGGTGGACCAGATCGATTACCTGGCCCGGGCGGTCCTCCGGCGGATCAGGCGGGGACACGCGGGTTGTTGATCGGCCGCAGGACCGGCTCGACCTGCTCGCGGAGGTGCTCGTAATCGGGCGGCAGTGAGAGCTTCTCCCCCAGCGACTCGAGTGGCTCGTCGACCGTGAACCCGGGCCCGAGCGTGGCGATCTCGAAGAGCACGCCGCTCGGCTCGCGGAAGTAGATCGAGCGGAAGTAGAAGCGGTCGATCACCGGCGTCGGCCGGGCCCCGGCCGCCATCACGCGCTCGCGCCAGGCCTCGTGGTCGTCGATCTGCGAGGCCCAGGCGATGTGGTGAACGCTGCCCGCACCCTGGAGCCCGCGTTCGGCCGGCGGCTCGGAGTAGCCCCAGAGACCGCCGCGCGTGTCACCGCGGCACTCCCAGCCGGAGCCGTCGGCGCCTTCGATCGGCTGGAATCCGAGGGTCTCGGTGAGCAGAGGGCGGCTCGCGTCCGGGTTGCTCGAAAAGGCGATCGCGCCGTCGAAGCCCTGCAGGGCCATCTCGGAGGGGACCTCCGGGTGCTCGGCGATCAGCGGCTCGTCGGTCGTCTCGACGACCTTGAGCGCGTGACCGAGGCCCTCCGGGTCCGCGAACCGGACGACGTCGTCGTCACCGCGCTCGGCCTCGGTTCCCTGCTCGGTCAGGCGCTTCTCCCAGAAGTCCAGCGCGTCGTCCGAGCCCAGCCGCCAGCGGATGCCCCAGATCATCCCGTCGCCGGCGCGTCCCGGCGGAGCCCCGGGGTACTCGAAGAAGGTCAAGTCGGATCCGGCGTCCCCCTTCTCGTCCGCGAAGAAGAGGTGGTAGACGGTGGGATCGTCCTGGTTCACCGTCTTCTTCACCAGGCGGAGGCCGAGGACGCCGGCGTAGAAGTCGACGTTCCTCTGCGCATCGCCCGTGATCGCGGTGATGTGGTGGATGCCCTCCAGCTTCATCCGGGTCCATCTTCCCGCATCGGCGGTGTTTCCACTGTCCCGGGCTGGGGCAGATTCCGACCATGAAGCTGGCATTCATTCCGGTGAGCATCCTGGGCGGCCTCCTGGCCGGATTCCTCGGTCAGAAGGTGTTCGACGCGATCTGGGGCAAGGTCGACGAGCACGAGCCGCCGCAGCCGGAACACCGCGAGGTCAGCCTCGCGAAGCTGGCGATCGCGTTGATCATCGAGGGGGCAATCTTCCGTCTGGTCAAGGGCCTGTTCGATCACGCCGCGCGCCGTGGCTTCGCGCGCATGACGGGCGCCTGGCCCGGCGAGGAATCACCCGAGAAGGCGTAGAGGGACAAGATGGCCAGTGACGGCCCCGCCAATCGGTCCGGACAGACCGACCACGACGAGGACCCGACGCAACAGCGCGGCAAGGACTTCGTGCCGAAGGGTGTCGAGCGGAAGACTGGCCTCTGGCCGACTCTCAAGCGCACGGTCCAGGAGTTCCAGGAAGACAACCTGACCGATTGGGCCGCGTCTCTGACCTACTACGGGCTGCTGGCGCTCTTCCCGGCGCTGATCGCTCTCGTCTCGATCGTCGGCCTGGTGGCCGATCCGGAGTCGACCACCAACACGCTCACGGACATCGTCAACCGAATCGGTCCCGATTCCGCCGCGAGCACCTTCGAGGGGCCGATCAAACAGGTGACCGAGAGCCGTAGCACGGCAGGGTTCGCGCTGATCGCGAGCACGTTCGTCGCCCTCTGGTCCGCGTCCGGCTATCTCGGGGCGTTCATCCGCGCTTCCAACGTGATCTATGAGACGCGAGAGGGCCGCCCCTTCTGGAAGCTGCGGCCGCTTCAGCTCCTGCTGACTCTCGTGATCGTCCTCCTGCTTGCCGTCATGGCCCTCGGGATTGTGCTCACAGGCCCGATCGTCTCGGACGTGGCGGAGCCGATCGGCATCTCCGGGACCGCGGTCTCGATCTGGAGCTATGCCAAGTGGGTTGCGGTCGCCGCGCTCTTCCTGTTGATGATCGCGCTCATCTACTACGCCTCCCCGAATGTGAGGCAGCGCGGCTTCACCTGGATCACCCCGGGCGGGGTGGTTGCCCTTGTCGTCTGGCTCATCGCGTCCGCCGGCTTCGGACTCTACGTGTCGCAGTTCGGTTCGTACAACAAGGTCTATGGCTCCTTGGCGGGCGTGGTCGTGATCCTGATCTGGATGTGGATCACGAACCTGGCGATCCTCTTCGGACACGAGCTGAACGCCGAGCGGGAGCGAGACGTCCAGTTCAAGAAGGGGCTCCCCGGCGCGGAGAAGGAGATCCAGTTGGAGCCCCGCGACACGCCGAAGCGGCCCCGGACCGTCTAGAGGGCCCGGCTCAGCGGAGCGCGCTGCGCATCGCCTCGTCGAGGTCCCTGTGGCGGAACTCGTAGCCGAGGTCTAGGGCGCGGCGGGGCACGACGCGCGCTCCACCCGCGACCGCGTCGGCGAGCTCCCCTCCTCGCAGGGCGGCCACGGCGAACTTCGGAACCGGCGTGAAGGCGGGGCGACTGAGGGCACGCCCAAGTGCCTTGGAGAAGTCGCGGTTCGTCACCGGGTCCGGGGCGGTGCCGTTGATCACGCCCCAGACGCGGTGGTCGTCGAGGGCCCAGACGAAGAGGCCGACCACGTCCTCGATGTGGATCCAGGACATGAACTGATCGCCACCGGCGATCGGGCCGCCGAGCCCGAGCTTGAAGGGGAGCAGCAGCTGCTTGAGGAGGCCTCCGTCCTTGGTGAGGACGAGCCCGGTGCGGAAGATCACGACCCGGTCGACCGCGTCCTCGGCCTGCTTCTCCGCCGCCTCCCAGTCGCTCACCACCTCGGTGATGAAACCCGGCTCGCCCGAACCGGATTCCTCGTCAATGACCTGCGCTCCTCGGTCGCCGTAGTAGCCGATTGCGGACTGACCGACGAAGACGCTCGGCTCGGTCGAGGACGCCTTGATGCCCTCCAGCAGGTTGCGCGTGCCCAGGACCCGGCTCTCCCTGATGCGGACCTTCGCCTGATCCGTGAGCCGCTGATTGATCTCCTCGCCGATCAGGTTGACGACGGCGTCGATGCCGTCGAGCGCCGCGTCCGGTGGTCGCTCCGTGGTCGGCCTCCAGGCGTGCCAGCTGACCGTGGGGTTCTTGGGCCGGGCTCGATCCGGGTTACGCGTGAGCCCGACGACCTCGTCGCCCCGTGCCAGGAGTGCGTTGCACAGGGCGGACCCGAGCAGACCGGACGCTCCCGTGACGAGGACGCGCATTGGCGAGGATGCTAGCCAGGGCGGCTCGCTAGGTTCCCGCCGATGGCCGACGGAGTCCTGCCGTGAGCGCCGCCTCCGCGGCTGCGATCGGCGCCGGTGCTGCGAAGGGCGACGCGCGGCGGATCGGGATCCTCTTCATGGTCGGCTCGGCGTGTTTCGCCGTGGCCTCGCTGCCGGCTGCCTCGAAGGTCTCCGAGCAGGCCGTCGGCGTCGTCTACTTCGTCGGCTCGCTCTTCTTCACCACCGCGGCCTTCGAACAGCTCCGGGTCGCCCGCGGTGAGGGGAGCGCCGTGTGGGCGGCCGCGATCCAGTTCGTCGGGACGATCTCGTTCAACGTCACGACCTTCTTCGGCATGTATCACCACTTCTCGGCCCACCGTTCGGACCTGCTGGTCTGGTCGCCGGATGCCGTCGGCTCGGTCTGCTTCCTCGTGTCGAGCGTGCTCGCCGAGCTCGCGGTGCTGCACGCCGTTCTACTCGTGCGGCGATCGGCGACGCTCAACCTGATCGGATCCGTGGCGTTCGGGATCTCGGCGGTCGCGGCCTTCGTGATCCCGGACACGAACGAGACGCTCAATGCCTCGCTCGCGACCTCGACCACCCTGGTCGGAGCGCTCTGTTTCCTCTGGGCGGCGCGGATCCTGGTGAAGCCGCCGCCGTGGCTGCTGCCGTCGAACCGTGGCGGGGCGGCGGCTCCGGCCGAGCCGTAGTCCTTCAGGTGGCGCCGGCGCCGTCGCCGGAGGAGGCGCCGCCGATCACGTCAAAGGTGCCCGTCTCCTCAGAGAAGCGGGCCAGACCGGCCGCCTTCGCCTCGTCCACCACGGCATGGGCGACGCTCGCGGCGACGTCGCGGTTGAAGACCGAGGGGATGATGTAGTCCTCGGCCAGGTCGTCCTCGGTCACGACCTCCGCGATGCCTCGGGCCGCCGCCAGCTTCATCTCCTCGGTGATCCGGGGAGCGCCGGCGTCGAGGGCGCCGCGGAAGATCCCGGGGAAGCAGAGGACGTTGTTGATCTGGTTTGGATAGTCCGAGCGGCCGGTGGCCATGATCCGCACGTGGGGCTCGGCCTCCTCCGGCATGACCTCGGGCGTGGGGTTGGCCATCGCGAAGACGATCGCGTCGTCGTTCATCTTCGCCAGGGACTCGGGCTGCATCAGGCCGGGGCCGGAGAGGCCGATGAAGAGGTCGCAGCCCTCGATCACGTCGTTCGGCCCGCCGCTGAGCTTCTCCGGGTTGGAGTTCTCCGCGTACCAGCGCTTGATCGGGGACATGCCGCCGTCGACGTAGTCGAAGCGGTCCGTCGAGATGGCGCCCTGCCGGTCGCAGCCGATGATCTCGGTGATCCCGGACTCCTGCATCATCTTCGTGCAGGCGACGCCGGCGGCGCCGAGTCCGAGCATCAGCACCCGCAGGCTCTCGATCGGCTTGCCGACGATCTTCAGCGAGTTGAAGAGGGCGGCCATGACGACGACCGCAGTTCCGTGCTGGTCGTCGTGGAAGACGGGGATGTCGAGCTCCTCCTTGAGCCGGTCCTCGATCTCGAAGCAGCGCGGGGCGGAGATGTCCTCGAGGTTGATGCCGCCGAAGGTGGGGGCGAGGAGCTCGACCGTCTGGATGATCTCCTCCGGATCGTTGCTGGCGAGGCAGATGGGGAAGGCGTCGACTCCGGCGAACTCCTTGAAGAGCATCGCCTTGCCCTCCATCACCGGCATCGCCGCCTCGGGGCCGATGTCCCCGAGCCCGAGGACGGCGGATCCGTCAGAGACCACGGCGACGGTGTTCGCCTTGATCGTGAAGTCGAAGGCCTTGGTCTTGTCCTCGGCGATGTACTCGCAGACCCGCGCCACGCCGGGCGTGTAGGCCATCGAGAGGTCGTCTCGGGTCTTCAGTGGGTACTTGTTGTGCTGCTCGATCTTGCCCTTCTTGTGCATCTCGAAGGTGCGGTCGGTGAAGCTGAGTACACGGGCGCCCTTGGTCGACCCGATCGAGCGCAGGATCTGCTCCCAGTGCTCGGGGCTGTTCGCGTCGATCGTGAACTCGCGGACGCGCTTCCCCTCCTCGCCGGCCCCCGGGATCAGGTCGACGGACTGGAGCGCGCCGCCGGCCTCTGCGATCTGCGCCGTGAGCTTGCCGAGCGGCTCCTGTCGCGCGTCGAGCTCGACGCGAACGGTGACGCTGTACTGAGCGGAGGCGGCCATGGCGCGAGAAGGATACGGGGGCGCGGAAGTCGCCCGGTTGCTCGAAAAGCGGCAATGAAGAGGGAGATCCGAAGGGGCAGCGAGGGGTGAGGGATCGGAGTTGGCGGATTACTCACGGTATGCGTGAGAAACCCGCCAAAGCCGACCTGGTGATCGCCCGAATCGCCAGCCGACAGCACGGTGTGGTCAGCACCGCCCAACTGTTACCGGCTGGCCTCACGTATGAGGGCATTCGGCGCCGTACTGCGGCTGGGCGCCTGCACCATGTTCATCGAGGGGTTTACGCGGTGGGGCATCGCCATCTCACCTTTGAAGGACGGTGCATGGCGGCGGTCCTGGCCCTCGGTGAAGACGCTGCCCTGAGCCACCGCAGCGCGGCCGCTCTCTGGCGGATGCTTCCGCCTCACGACGGCCCAATCGACGTCACGGTCCCGGGCGACGGCGGCCGTGGGAGGCGCCGCGGTATCAAGGTCCACCGCTCCTCCACCTTCATTGCCGGTGTTTCGATCCTGCGCGATGGCATCAGGCTCACGAACGCAGCCCGCACGCTCCAGGATTTGCACCGCGCCGTCTCTGCTGCGGTCTACCGCAGCGCCGTCCGCCGTGCACTTGACCTGCGCTTGATCACCTCTGCGCAACTCCGATCGGAGGACGAGCTGACACGCAGCGAGCTGGAGCGGATGTTCCGCGACACGTGTCGGCGCCACCACCTTCCGCCGCCGGAAGTGAATGCTCGGGTCGGCCCTTACGAGGTCGACTTCCTTTGGCCGGATCAGCGCGTCGTCGTCGAGACGGACTCCTGGCGCCACCACGGCGACCGCTCCGCCTTCGAGCGTGACCGCGCCAGGGACGCCGACCTTCAGAGTCTGGGTTTCCGCGTCCTGCGCTTCACGCATCGGCGGCTCATGGGGGACCGGTCCGCCGTCGTTGCGGCTTTGCGTGACCTGCTCGCCCGGGGGTCTCTGGCACCCAACCTATGATGGACACGTGCCTGCAACCACCCAGAAGAAGGCCGCCGAGAAGGCTTCGAAGGCCCCCGCGAAGGGTAAGACGGGGGCCAAGAAGGACGCCGGCGAGCTCTTCCTGATCGACGGCAACTCCCTCGCGTACCGGGCGTTCTTCGCGCTGCCGGAGTCGATCGCCACCCATGACGGCCGCCCCACCAATGCGATCTACGGCCTCGCCTCGATGTTCGCCAAGTTCCTGATCGATGAGGACCCGCGGGCCGTCGTGGTCTGCTGGGACGCGGGCTGGTCGGGCCGCGAGAACACCTACGAACCGTACAAGTCGCAGCGCAAGCCCCGGCCCGACCTCCTGCGCGACCAGTGGCCCCACCTGATGCCCCTGGCGGAGGCCTTCGGCTTCACCAACATCAAGGTGGACGGCTACGAGGCCGACGACGTCATCGCCTCGCTGACCAAGCGCGCCCGCGAGCAGGGTCTCGACGTGATGGTCGTCTCAGGCGACCGCGACGTCTACCAGCTGGTCGAGGACGGGGTCCGCGTCATGACCACCTCGCGCGGGGTCACCGACACCAAGGTCTACGACCGCGACGGCGTGGTCGAGCGCTACGGCGTGCCGCCCGAGCGGGTCACCGACCTGATCGGCCTGAAGGGCGACACCTCGGACAACATCCCCGGCGTCCCGGGCATCGGCGACAAGACCGCCGCCCAGCTGCTCAACGAGTACGGCGACCTCGAGGGCGTGCTCGCCAACATCGACAACATCTCCGGCGCCAAGCGGAAGGAGAACCTTACGAACCACGCCGAGGACGCGCGCATCTCCAAGGAGCTCGCGACGGCGATCACCGACATCGACGTGGAGCTGGACCTGGACGAGCTGATGTCGAAGCACATGGACCGCAGCCGCCTCCGCGAGGTGGCGCGCGAGTTCGAGCTCCGCGTGATCCTGCAGCGACTCGAGGAGGAGCTGGGCGCCGACTTCGTCCCCGACGCCAAGGTCGAGGAGGAGCTCGACGCCACCGCGCAGGAGGGCTCCATCGAGGATCTCGCCGAGGGGGACGTCGCGCTCGCGATCGCGGGCGGGACCTGGTCCGGGTACGACGGCAAGCGCCTGGTGGAGGGCGACTGCCCGGACTTCGCGGAGCTGGCCAAGGCACTCGGCAAGCGCCGCCTGATCGGGCACGACCTGAAGACGCTCGGCGGCGGTGCCCGGTTCGGCGTTCTCGCCGCCGCCCCAGGCGGCCTCGACCTCAGGCACGACACGATGGTCGGCGCGTACCTCCTCGACCCGGCCCGCCGCACCTACGACCTCGTGGACATCGCGGCCCAGCGCGGGCTCGCCGCGGCGCCTAAGGAGGAGGAGGAGGAGACCTCCGACGGCGACCAGCTCGAGCTGGGGGAGGAGCCGCCACCCGATCCCGCCGCGGAGGCCCGCCTGGTCTGGGAGATCGCGCAGCTGCAGCGCAAGGGAATGAAGGAGCAGAAGATCGAGCGCCTCATGGACGAGGTCGAAATGCCCCTGATCGAGGTCCTGGCGGCGATGGAGCAAACCGGCGTCCTTCTCGACCAGAAGCGCCTGGCCGATATAGGCGAGGGCTTCGAGCAGCGGATCGAGACCCTGCAGGCCGAGATCTTCGAGCTCGCCGGGCATGAGTTCACGATCGGCTCGCCGCAGCAGCTCGCCGAGGTCTTCTTCGACGAGCTCGGTCTCACCAAGAAGCGCCGCGGCAAGACCGGCTTCTCGACGGACGCGCGCGTGCTCTCGCAGATCCGCGAGGAGCACGAGATCGTCGCCAAGGTCGAGCAGTGGCGCGAACTCACCAAGCTGAAGAGCACCTACCTCGACGCCCTGCCCGAGCTGATCGACGCGGACACCGGCCGGCTCCACACCACCTTCAACCAGACCGCCACCGCGACCGGCCGCCTCTCGAGCACCAACCCCAACCTCCAGAACATCCCGATCCGCACCGAGGAGGGCCGCCCGATCCGGTCCTGCTTCGTCGCGCCGCGCGGGCACCGACTTCTCTCCGCGGACTACAACCAGATCGAGCTGCGCATCCTGGCCCACATCGCCGGCGAGGACGCCCTCCGCGAGATCTTCGCCCGCGGCGAGGACATCCACGCGGCCACCGCGGCCGAGGTGCTCGGCTCCGATCCCAAGAAGGTCACCCCCGGCGATCGCTCCAAGGCGAAGATGGTCAACTACGGCATCGCCTACGGGCTCTCGGCCTACGGGCTCGCCGACCGGCTCAACATCGAGCAGGACGAGGCGGCCTCCTACATCGACCGCTACTTCGAGCGCTTCCCGGCCGTCAAGCGCTACATCGAGAAGACCATCGAGTTCGCCCGCGATAAGGGCTACGTCGAGACCATGCTCGGACGCCGCCGCCCGATCCCCGAGCTGCGATCGGGCCGTCCACAGGTCCGCGGCCAGGGCGAGCGCCTGGCGGTCAACATGCCGATCCAGGGGACTTCGGCGGACATCATCAAGATCGCGATGGTCGGCTGCCAGCGCGCGCTCGACAAGTCCGACCTCGAGACCCGGCTCGTACTCCAAATCCACGACGAGCTCCTCTTCGAGGGCCCCACCGACGAGATGGACGCCGCCGCGGAGCTGGTCGAGCGCGAGATGTGCGGCGCGTTCGAGCTCGACCCCCCGCTCGCCGTCGACGTCGGGATCGGCAAGGACTGGCTGGCCGCGAAGTAGGCGGGCACCCCGCCGCGACGGAATGGCTGGCGGCGGTCAGCCTCCGATCACCGCGTCGAGCTCGTCGGCGAGTTCCGCCACCGATGGCCGCTCGGACGGCTCCGGGGACAGGCAACCATCGACGACCCGAGTGAACTCCGCGGGTGCCCGCCTCCGGTCCGCCACCGATGGCGCCCTGCGATCCCGCTGGGGGTAGACCCTCGGCCTCGCATCAGGGAACGGCCGCTCCCCGGTCGCCGCCTCGTACAGCGTGACCCCGATCCCCCAGACGTCGGCCGCCGCGGTGGCGCGGCCGCCGCAAGCCTGCTCGGTTGAGAGGTACGGGGGAGACCCCATCCCGCGGGGCACCGGCCCCGGCCGCCGGGCCAGGCTCAGGTCGATGACCCGGGCCCGCCCGCTCTCGACGATCACGTTCGAGGGCTTAAGGTCGAGGTGCAGGAAGCCGCGTCCGTGCAGGTAGCCGATCGCCGAACAGAGGTGCAGTCCCAGATGGGCGACGTCGGCGATCGCGAGACGCCGTGGGCTCGCCTGGATCATGTGCTCGGCGGTCTCGCCGCCCAGCGTCTCGAGGATCAGCAGGGTGCGCGGCCGCCGGCGGAGCTCGTAGGCCCGCACGATGTGCGGATGGGCCAGCTCCAGGAGCAGCTCGCCCTCGCGGACCAGGCGCCGGCGCACCCGCGGCTCCTGTCTGTCCCCCCGGGCGACCTTGGCGATGCACCGGCAGTCGCGCTCGTCGCTCCAGACGTCATAGACGTCCAGGGCACGCCCCCGGCTCAGGTGAGAGATCACCTCATAGCCCGAGGCGAGCACGTCTCCCTCGTGCAGCAGGCCGTTGATGGAGCCGTTCGAGGAGCTCATCGGGCGACGGGTACTCCGGCGTCAGCCGGCGGCGCGAAGTCCTGTGCGCCGAAGTGGTGCAGCCGATAGAGCCGCTCGTAGGTGCCGCCCTGGAGCAGAAGCTCCTCGTGTGTCCCGGCCGCCACGATCCGGCCGCCCTCCAGCACCGCGATCCGGTCGGCGTCGCGCACCGTGACCAGGTTGTGCGAGATCACGATCGTGGTGCGGCCGCCCATCAGTCGGCGCAGCGGCCCCATGATCCTGCTGCCCGACTCCGCGTCGACTCCGGTGGTCGGCTCGTCGAGGATCAGAACGGGCGCGTCCCGGACCATCGCTCGCGCGATCGCGATCCGCTGCCGCTGCCCGCCGGAAAGCCGCCTGCCCTTCTGCCCGATCTCGGTCGCGTATCCATCCGGGAGCGCGGAGATGAAGTCGTGCGCGTCCGCCGCGACCGCGGCCGCCTCGACCTGCTCCCGCGTGGCGTCCCGCCGGCCGTAGCCGATGTTCTCGTAGATCGTCCCGTCGAAGACCAGGGTCTCCTGAAGCAGCAGCGCGACGTTGTCCCGCACCGAGCTCAGGGTCAGTCCGCGCAGGTCCTCACCGTCCAGCCGGATCCGGCCGAAGTGCGGGTCGTAGAAGCGGAGCAGCAGCTTCGCCAGCGTCGACTTCCCCGCGCCGCTCGGACCGACCAGGGCCAGCACCTCGCCGGGCTCGACCGCCAGCGAGACGCCCGACACGGCGTTCCTGCCGGTCTCCGGGTAGCGGAAGGTCACGTGGTCAAGCTCGAGCCTGCCCTCAGCCCGCCCGAGCTCGACGGCACCGGGAGACTCGGCCACCGACGGCTCCTGGTCGAGCATCTCGATGATCCGTTCCGCGGCCGCCGAAGCCGCGTGGATCCGGTTCACCAGACGGCTCATTCCGCGGACCGGGCTGTAGAGCTGCGTCAGGAACGTCATGAAGACGAGCAGCCCCCCGAGGGTCAGATGCCCCTGGGAGAGCTCCCAGGTCCCAAGGCCGATCACGAGCAGAGCGCCGCTCAGCTCGATCAGGTCGACCAACGGCGAGTACAGCGCTTTCAGCCGGACCGACGCCATCTCGGCGTGGTAGCTCCCAAGGTTCTCGCGGTGAAACCGCTCGACCTCCGCCTCCTCCTGGCCATAGGCCTGGACAAGCGCCGCGTTGGAGAGGCTCTCCTCCGCCACCGCGCTGATCGAGCCGCTCCGCCGCCGCTTCTCGCGCGAGGCGACCTTGATCAGGCGGGAGAAGCGCTTCGCGGCCAGCCAGAACAGCGGCGCGACGAGCAGCGAGACCAGGGCGAGGTCCCACTGCAGGTAGAAGAGCGCGGCCGAGAAGAAGACGATCCGGAGCAGGTACGAGATCGCGTCGGTGACGCCGGAGAGGACGAACGCCTCGATCGAGGCGATGTCGCCGGTGAGGCGAGAGATCAGGTCGCCGAGCCGGCGGCAATCGAAGAAGTCGAGCGACAGGCCCTGCAGGTGCGCGAAGAACCTGGTGCGGAGGTCGAGCAGGAAGCGCTCGCCGATCCAATTGGCCAGGAAGTCATCGAAGAAGCCGAGCACGCCGCCGACCACTGTCAGGCCGACGTAGGCCGCCGCGATCCAAGCGAGGGGTCCGAAGTCCTGCGGGACCAGCACCTGGTCGACGACGATCTTGAACATCCAGATCATCGCGGCGTCGATCAGCGGGACCAGGGCGATCAGCAGCAGGCTGAGCGCCAGCCACTTGCGGTACGGCCGCGCATACGGCCAGAACCGCTTGAAGATCTCGCGAACCGGAACGGTGGGCGAGGCGCTGACCAGCGCCTCGCCCTCCGCCGGCGTCGAGAACAGCGAGCGGAGCCGAGCTCTCAGTCGTCGCCTCCGCCGCTACCGGAGTTGGACCCGCTGGCGCTGGAATCCGTGACGCTGTTGCTGCTGGTCCCGCCCGCGCTCGTGCCCGGCTGCGCGGGCGTCGAGTCCGAGATCTTGCCGCGACGCCGGCGACGCCGCCTCTTGCGATGTGCCATCTGTGGACTCCTCTCTGCGTTCGCATTGGTTCGAGCACGTGCTCGAACCATCCGTACGAGTCCCCCAACTCGAACGGGCCGCGAAGATCACTCGGCGAGCGAGCGGAATCCCCGGCTTGGCCAGGGGTTCTAGTCGTCCAGTTCGATCGGATCATCGGAGCCGGACCCGCCCGATCCGGACCCACTCAAGCCGGAGCCGCTCGACCCCGAACCGCTGGAAGTAGAACCGCCGGACCCGGGGCCGCTCGAACCGGAGCCGTCGCTGCCCGAGCCGCTTGATCCCGGGCCCGAGTTGGAGGCCCCGGACCCATCGTCCGCGCCGGATCCGGGTCCCGAGTGTCCGCTCGGGCCCCGGTTGTCGGACGATCCGTCGTCCGAGCCCCGGCCGGGCCCTCGGTGGCGCCCCGAGTCGTCGCCCGATTCCCGAACCGAGCTCGCGGACCCGCCGAGCTGGGCGATCCGAGCAACCGACCGGTCGCTGCCTCGCGGCGCCGGAGTCGCCCTGGAGGTCTTCGCGTCCGCGTCAGGTGTCTTCTCGAACTCCTCCTTGAGGACCGCGCCCGTGGTCACGGTGCCGGCGGCGAGCAGGGCAGCGACCCCGGTCTTGACCGCGATCCCCGCTCCACCGCCGGCCGCCGCGGCGGTCGCGCCCTGGTTGAATCCCTCCTCCAGCAGCCAGCGAAGTACGGGCATCGGCACGAGCACCCCCAAGCCCTCCCGGAGCGCGCGGCGTGCACGGTAGATCGACTGCCTCACCGCGCCGCCGCTGACCCCCAGCGAGGCCGCGATCTGCTCGTGGCTGAGGCCCTCGAGCTCCCGCATCACGATCGCAGCGCGCTGCGGCTCCGGGAGTTCGCGGAGCCCGGCCATCAGGCGCTTGACCTCCTCGCGCTGCTCGGCCACCTCCTCCGGGGACATCCCCGCGGCGTGGCTCTCGTCGAGCTCGAGCCCGGCCTTCGGCTCGTCGCGGATGTTGGTCAGCGCCGTGTTGCGGACGATCCGGTAGAGCCAGGGACGGAGCTGAATCTCCTTGTCCGAGCCGCGCAACGCGAGGTAGGCCTTGGTGAACGCCTCCTGCGTGACGTCGTCGGCCCTCTGGGCGGTGACGATCGACGCGGCGTAGCTGCGGAGCGCTGCGCCGTAGCGGCGAAAGATCTCCTCGAAAGCGGACTCGTAGCCGTGCCGAACCAGGGAGACGAGCCGCCCGTCGGGCTGAAAGCGCAGGGCCGGGCCCCCGAGGAAGCGGGTGGTCAGGCGGCCGTTCTTCACAGTCGGTGCCACTCCTCCACTTGTTCTACGAGCCTCCGGGGGGCGTGGATTCAGAAGCTTGAACTCGGAATCGGCTCGAAGATCACGCCCTTTGAGCCGAGACGAGCCCCGACAGGCCCGATCAGGCAAGATCACGCGCGATGGATCGCGGCTTCGCCGTCCTGATCATGGCCGTCGTCGGCGGCTGCATCGCGCTGCAGGCGCCGATCAACGCCGGCCTGGGCAAGTCGACTGGCAGCTTCGCCGCGGCGACGATCTCCTTCGCGGTGGGCACGGCGCTGCTTGCGGCGATCGTGCTGGTCAGCGGCAAGGCCGGCGGGCTCTCCGACGTGACCCACGTCCAGGGGTACTACCTGCTCGGCGGGGCCCTCGGCGCCGCCTACGTCTTCTCGGCGCTGGTGCTGGTCAGCCAGATCGGGGCGGGGGCCGTCGCGGCCGCGACGGTCACCGGCCAGCTCACCACCTCGGTGATCCTCGACCGGATCGGGTTCCTCGGCCTGGATCAGGAGCCGTTGACGGCCAGCCGGGTCGCCGGTGTCGGCCTCCTCCTCGCCGGCACCTACCTGGTCGTCCGCTGATTACGAAGTACCGGCGATGGCGGAGCGCCGTCCACGGCGCTAAGTTCGGGGTGGCACATCCCAGGTCACAGGAGGTGACCGATGTTGAGCAGAATGCTCGGACCGCTCTCAGTCATCTGCCTCGGGCTGGTGGTGATGTTCGTCTTCTTCGCCGCGCTCGCCGGTGTGTCACCGAGCGAGGTGGTCTTGCCCACGATCGTCGTCGGTGTCCTGGCTCTGCTCCTCCTGGTGCGCTTCCTTGTCGTACGGCACGAGCTCGGTGCCGGCGGGACTCACATGACGGCGCGCTCCGTCAACGCTCTACGCGAGCGCCGCGGGTTTTAACGGCCCGCCTGTTTGGATCCGCTAGGCGGCGGCCGGGACCGGCTCGCGCTCATCACGGCGCTCCGGCGGCTGTCCCGCGAAGTCCGGCGGCGCAATGCGGAGGTAGTGGCCGAACGCCCAGTCGACGAAGCGCTTGCGGCCGCAGGCGCGGATCACCGCGCGCTGCACCCGCGCGGGCAGCTTGGGGAGGAGGCGCTGGGCGCGCAGCATCCACCGGAACTTCAACTCGTGACCGTCGACGAATTCCGCGTAGGTGCGCAGCGCGGCCTCGCGATCCTGGCGTCCCTCGACGACCGCCCGCAGCTCGTCGCCGAGCTTGATCCCGAAGTAGAAGGCGGTCCGGATGCCCTCCGCTGTCAGTGGCAGGCAGTGGCCGGCGGAGTCGCCGACGAAGAAGATCCCGTCCTCGGTGCCGGGCCGGAGCTTGTGAGGAATCCAGTTGCCCTGGTACCGGACCTGCGGTCGCTCGAGGTCCTCCGCCAGCAGGTTGGTCGTGTCCTTGACGTGGAAGCGGGGATCGAAGGAGCCGACGCCGATCCGCTGCTCGTCGCGGGCGGGAAAGCTCCAGCCGTAGCCGGCCGGCACGTAGCGGCGGTCGATCCAGATCTCGAGGTCCTCCGAGCCACCGTCGGGGTGGACCTCGAGGCCGCGTGAGAGCGGCGCGTCGGGCGGCTGATAGCCGCCGTCGGAGGCCAGGATCCGCCGCCACCCGAGCGCGTCGACGATCAGGGGCGCCGAGACATCGCCGCGGTCGGTGTGAACCGTCTCCCCGCTTCGGCCATTGACCTTCGCGGTCTCGAACTCGGCGTCGCACTGCGCCCAGAGCAGCTCGCAGAGCTCCCGGTAGTCGAATGTGGAGAAGGTCCAGGGCAGCTCGTAGCGCGAGGTGCCCCGCGGCGTGTGGACCACCAGCTCGCCGAATTCCTGCCTTGCCGACGCCTCGAGGCCCATGACCCGGAGCCATTCCGTGGGGATGCCGCAGGCGGAGGTCTGGCGCTCCCCGATCTCATAGCGGTCGAGCACCAGAACCCGCGCATCTGAGCCCGAAAGCTGCCTGGCGACGGTCAGGCCCGCGAAGCTCGCCCCGCAGACGATCACATCGTAGGTCCCGGTCAGCGGCGTGCGCTGATCGCCGCGCTTGGTGAGGCGCTTCGGCATCGTCCGCAAAGGTAAACGACACCCGTGCGTCCGGCATGTGTCTGCCACACTGTGCGGCCGTGCCCGAAACGGACACAACGACAGAGGCTGAGCAGGCTCAGGAGCCCCAGGAGGAGCAGCCGCAGAGCGCCGGAAACGGCGCCGCGACCTCCGACAACCTGCTGATCGAGGTCGACGGCAAGCTCGTCCCGAACTACGACGCCACGATCCACCCCTTCAGCGAGGGCGACGTCGTGAGCGGCAAGGTCGTGCGTATCGATCAGGACGAGGTCCTGGTGGACATCGGCTACAAGTCGGAGGGCGTCATCCCCTCAAACGAGCTGTCGATCCGCAAGACGGTGAAGCCCTCCGAGGAGGTCGAGCTCGGCGAGGAGGTCGACGCGCTCGTTCTCACCAAGGAGGACCAGGAGGGGCGCCTGATCCTCTCCAAGAAGCGCGCCCGCTTCGAGAAGGCGTGGCGGAAGATCGAGGGGGCCGCCGAGACGGGCGAGCCCGTCACCGGCACGGTGATCGAGGTCGTCAAGGGCGGCCTGATCCTCGACCTCGGCGTGCGCGGCTTCCTGCCCGCGTCGCTGGTCGACATCCGCCGGGTCCAGAACCTCGACGAGTTCATGGGACAGCAGCTCGAGTGCAAGGTGATCGAGCTCAACCGCTCCCGAAACAACGTCGTGCTCTCGCGCCGCGCGGTCCTCGAGGAGGAGCGCAAGGAGGTCCGCGAGCAGATCCTCGGCCGCCTCCAGCCCGGCCAGGAGGTCGAGGGCAAGATCTCGAACATCGTCGACTTCGGCGCGTTTGTCGATCTGGAGGGGATCGACGGCCTGATCCACATCTCCGAGCTCTCCTGGAGCCACGTCAACCATCCCTCCGAGGTCGTCTCGATCGGCGACACGGTGCGAGTCAAGGTGCTCGACATCGACCGCGACCGCCAGCGGATCTCCTTGGGCCTGAAGCAGACCCAGGAGGACCCCTGGCAGCGCGTCCTCAACGAGTACAAGGAGGGCGACGTCGTCGACGGCAAGGTCACCAAGATCGTCGCCTTCGGCGCCTTCGTTCAGATCCTCCCGGGCGTCGAGGGCCTGGTCCACATCTCCGAGCTTGCCCAGCACCACGTCGAGAGCCCGGCTGAGGTCGTCCGCCCCGGCGACGAGCTCAAGGTCAAGATCCTCGAGGTCGATGAGGCCCGCCGGCGCCTGTCGCTGAGCGTGAAGCGCGTCGAGGGACAGGAGCTCCCCGTGCGCGAGCTGACCGAGGACGTCGTGATCGAGGACGCGGAGCCGCCCGAGGGCGTTGAGCCGCAGGCCGCGGAGGAACCTGCCGCGGAGGAACCTGCCGCCGAGGAACCGGCCGCCGAGGAACCGGCCGCCGAGGAACCGGCGGCGGAGGAACCTGCCGCCGAGGTCGTGCCCGAGGAGGCACCGCCGGAGACCGCTCCCGAGGAGCAGCCCGCCGAGGAGCCCCCATCTGAGGAGCCTCCGTCGGAGGAGCCACCGTCCGAGGAGCCACCGCCCACTCAGGGTTGACCCGGTTCGTAGGGCTCACCGGGGGCATCGGGGCGGGTAAGTCTGAGGCGCTGGCCGCGTTCGATCGGCTCGGCGCGGCGACGCTGTCCACCGACCGCGTCGCCCACGACCTGCTCGAGGACGACCAGGTCAGGGCCGCGCTGGTGGATCGCTGGGGGGCGGAGATCGCTCCCGGCGGACAGGTCGACCGCGAGAGGGTGAGCGAGATCGTCTTCAAGGATCGCGACGAGCTCGCCTGGCTCGAGGGGGTGACCCATCCGCGTGTCGGCGCTCACGTGCTGGAGTGGCGCCAGAGCCTCGACCCAGGGGTCGCCGTGGCCGTCGTCGAGGTCCCGTTGCTGTTCGAGGCGGCGATGGAGGACGCCTTCGACGCAACGGTTGCCGTCGTCGCGGAGGACGCGATTCGTGACGCCCGCCTACGCGAGCGCGGCCAGGGCGGACTCGGGGGACGCGAGGACCGACAGCTCGGCCAGGCGGAGAAGGAGCGCCGTGCCGACCACGTGATACGCAACGATGCGTCGCTCGATGAGTTGGAGTCAGAGGTGCGCAAGCTGATCGAAGAACTGCAGGCGAAGGAGCCGGGATGAGCACGACGGTGCGCGCCCGCCGCTCGAACGCCCGGCGAGGCGGAGGGCGCTCACGCCGCCAATCGGGTGGCCCTGGCAGCACCCGCCGGCGATCCGCGCGGGGCCGTCGCGGCCTGGTCATCTGGGGCACGCTGCTGGCTGTCACCCTCGGCGCCTTCCTGCTCATCAAGAGCGGCTTCTTTCAGCGCACCATCGAGGAGTTCACGCTCCCGCTCCATCACGAGGACATCATTCGCCAGCAGGCCGCCGAGAAGGGCGTGCCGGCGGACCTGATCGCCGCGGTGATCTACTCGGAGTCCCGTTTCCGAGACCAGACCTCTCACGCCGGCGCGCGGGGGCTGATGCAGATCACGCCGGCTACGGCCAAGCTGATCGAAAAGCTCAGCGGCGGCCAGACGTTCAGGTTCGAGGACCTCTCGGATCCCGACATCAACATCCGCTACGGGACCTTCTACCTCCGCTATCTGCTCGATAAGTTCGACGACAATGAGATCGCCGCGCTCGCGGCGTACAACGCGGGGGAGACCAATGTCGCCGAGTGGGGAGGCTCCGACCTCCAGTTGGACGACATTCCGTTCCCGGAGACGCGCGGCTACGTGGAGAACGTGCTCGACAAGCGGAAGGATTATGCGTCCCACTACCGTGACGAGCTCGGACTCGACTGAGCCCGCCGGGGGAGCGCGAAAAGAAAACGATGGAGCCAAGACGCCGAAACCGCACCCTGCTCGCAGCCCTTGCGTGTACCTGCGCGCTGGCGGGCATGGCTGTGCCGCCCGGCGCCCCAGCCGCTCCTCGCGCCCGCTCCTCGATCGTCGGCGGCGGGCCCGCCAACCCGGCACAGTGGCCCTACGCCGTGGCGATCTTCCGCAAGGGACACATGCACTGCAGTGGCTCGGTGATCGCACCGACGAAGGTGCTGACGGCGGGCCATTGCGTTGACGGCTTCAACCTCGCCAACTTCCAGGTGATCGTCGGGCGGCCCAAGCTCCGCGACGCGGCCGTGGGGCAGGTCATCGGCGTCAGCTCGGGCAGGATTCATCCGGACTTCGAGCAGACGGGGTTGCACGACGTGGCGGTCCTCAACCTGGCGCAGCCGACGAGCGCGCAGCCGATCACGCTGGCCAACCCGGTGCTGAGCGCCATCGCGACGCAGCCCGGGAGTCGCCTGAGCGTGGCGGGCTACGGCGCCACCAATCCGTTCGGCGCGCACCTCTCGGGGTTCCTGAAAGCGACCATCGAGATCGCGCGCACGGATCGCCGCTGCCTGAAGGCGTACACCCGGGATCTGTATGCGCCGGAGAGCATGATCTGCGCCCTCGGCGCGAAGCGGAAGAAGCCGGGCCGTTTCAAGATCCACACCTCAGCCTGTTCCGGTGACAGCGGCGGCCCGCTGGTCGCCGACACGGCCTCGGGCCCGGTCGAGGTGGGGACCGTCTCCTTCGGCGGCGCGCTCTGCGGGCTTCCGGCGACCCCGACGGTCTACTCCAAGGTCGCCGCGAGCCTCGACTTCATCAACGCCGGCTAGCGGCGCTTCTTCCTGTGCTTCTTCTTGGGCGTGACGATCACGCGTTCCTGCATCTGCACCGGGTGCAGTGCGCAGAAGAAGCGATAGGTCCCGGGCCGGTTGAGCTTCTCGGTGAACGCGCGCCCGCCGTCCAGGTTGTCCGAGCCGATTCCGAGGGGGCCATTCGCGAGCGTGACGTTGTGCAGCTCCTGGCCGTTGAACTGCCAGGTGAGCCAGGAACCCTGCTTCACCCGCAGGTTGGGAGCACCGAAGAAGCGATCGCCTACGTCGATGACAGTGTTCCTGCCCGCGTTCTGGATCGCGCCGGGCGGAGCATTGATCGTGGCCGCCTGGCCGTTCGCATCGAGCCCGGTCAGCGGGATCTTGAACGGCACCGGCCCGGTGCGGCCGGGTTGGTTGGTCTTCAGGACGTCCCAGTTCGGGACGGGACCGCAGTCCTGAGTCACGGTCGGGTCGGGCGCGATGTAGACGACGCTGATCCCCATCACGCGGACGTGGGGCTGCGAGTCGTCATAGATCGAGTTGATCCGCAGCGTCTCGCCCGCGTGGATCGGTAGGCCGGTGGTGCTGCCGAAGGCGCTCATGTTGATCGGCCCGGGCTCGTGCAGGATCGGCCTGACGTTGTAGAAGGGGTGGTCCGGAAGTCCCCAGGTCGGCACGGATTCGGCGACCTCGCGGTTCCCGCAGTTGGGCTCGGTCAACTTGATCCCGATGGCGCCGCCATGGACATGCCCGCCGCCGGCGATCAGGCGGCCGCTCTCCGGGATCACGTAGTCGCGCGTCTCATCGACCGTCGGTCGCGCCGCGACCCTCTTCTTCCGCTTCTTCTTGCCGTGCTTGCCCTTCTTGTGCTTCTTGGCGGCGACCGAGGCGTCAGCCTTCCGCCCCTTCCTCTCCTTCTTCGCCTTCTTGGCCTTCTGGGCGACGCTCGTGACGTTGTAGATCGGGTCGGCTCGGCAGTCACGGACGTCGAGCCAGTAGGGCTTCACCGCGGTCAGCGTGCAGCTGTCGACCGTCACCTCGTAGTGGATGAGCGGGTGATC
Organism: Actinomycetota bacterium; assembly: GCA_046732465.1. Classification (GTDB taxonomy): domain Bacteria; phylum Actinomycetota; class Thermoleophilia; order Solirubrobacterales; family 70-9; genus DASUPK01. The sequence goes on along the minus strand of JBKPND010000041.1, from coordinate 19,236 downwards.
GGGGACCGAGCGGTGGTTCATCACCATCGCGACGACGCCCCAGTTGTCGCTCGACTTGGTCGGGTACCCGTAGCCCGGCGGCATCGAGAACTTGGCGCGTTCCTCACCGGCGGCGTAGAAGCGCTGGGACGCAACTCCGCCGAACAGGTTGTCGCGGCTGTCGAACCCCCTGAAGCTGTTGCAGGTGCTGTCGTGGCGGTTGAGGTTGACGAAGACGATGTGGTGGAGCATCAGGCGGGAGATGGGGACCTGCGCGTTGGTCCCCTCGTCGACGATGTCGGTCTCCATGTGCGTGATGTAGCCGTCCTCCGGCGGGGTGGGCGCCAGCCCGTACCACTGGCGGACCTCATAGCCGCCGATCGTTCCGGTGGGGATGTCGCAGACGTACTTCGTCTGGGTGGGGCCGACCGGGGTGCCGGAGTCGCAGGCGGCGCTGGGGGCGGCCGGCGCGGCGGACGGGCTGAGCAGGGTGACCAGCACGCCGATCGCGAGCAGCATCGCGAAGGGGATCGCTGCCCGGCGTGCCCTTCTCCCTGGTCGAGTCCGCGCCTCCGTGCGCGAGCTTCCCACTCTCTCCTCCTTGCGACCCCGAATTTGACTCGGAGTCAACGGATGCCCGGGACCTTACCAGCGCCCCCAACCGGTCAGTCACCCACTAGTGGGGTGTTGACCCGGAGTCAACCCCGATTAGTCTGGTCCAATCGCCACCCGCCCTCTGACAACCGACCGGGCCGGGGAGCGCCGGCTCCAACTGATCGCCGCCGCCCTGGAGGTCTTCGGCGACCGGGACTACGACGAGGTCTCGGTCGACGAGGTAGCCGAGGCGGCCGGCGTCTCCCACGGCCTGATCTTCCAGTACTTCGGCAGCAAGCGGGGCCTCTACGTCGCCTGCCTGGAGCCGCTGATCGAGAACTTCCGCGCCCAGATCGAACCGGACCCCGACCTCGAGCCCGCGGATCGGTTGCGCTCGGGGCTCCGTAAGTACGCCGACGTGATCAGCGAGCACCCGGTCGGCTACCGCAACCTGATGACCCGGGCCGCCGCGTTCGGGGAGGTGCGGGACCGTCTCGAGCGGGCGCGCTGGTGGAGGGTGGAGCGGCTCGCCGGCGAGATGGGCCTGGACGCCGAGCGGCCCGCCGTGCGGCTGGGGCTTCGCGCCTGGGTCGCCTACGTCGACACCGCCATGCTGACCTGGCTGGAGCAGGGCTCGCCGGACCGGGACGCGCTCGTCGAGATGCTCGTTCGCGCGCTGGGGGCCACGGCAGAAGGCATCGCGGCCGCCCAGTACTAGACGAGGCGGCGCTCGAGCGAGGCTTCGATCCGGGGCCTGCGCCAGTCGCCGGGCACGATCTTCTCGATTCGGAGGTCGATGCGGTCGCCGTCGATGTCGAGCGTGGCGAACTGGTTGTCGAACGTCGGCTCCTGCTCGAGGCGCCACTCCACATCGGGAAGCTTCACCCGCGCGGATCGGGCCAGGCCCCGCGTGATCCAGCGGGCGAGCCCGGAATCGCCCGCGCGCGCGATCCGGCGCTCCCGCTTGCTGAGCGCGTTGCGGAACGGCGAGCAGACGGCCTGCCAGACCGGGCTGGCCACGCGGTCCTCGTCCGGGAACTCGACCTTCGCCAGATAGGCGTGGTGGATGTCGCCGCCCAGGCTGACGATGGAGGACGGCGGCTCACCGCGCTCGCCGGCGCCGGCCGCGCGGATCAGCTCCAGGATGCGGCCGAACGAGTGCGGGAAGGCGCCCCAGTGCTCGAGGTCAAGCGCGCGGCGGATGCGCTCGCCCATGCCCTCGAACGCTCGTGTCCACGCTCCGGCGGCGACGGCATCGTTCCAGGATTCGAGGTTGTGGATCGCCTGCGGCAGAAAGATCGGCAGGGTGTCGGCGATCAGCAGGTGCCGGACGTCCCCTGTGATCACCCGCTCGAGCCAATCCCACTCCTCGTCGTCGAACATGCGACGCGGCCGCTCGCCGAGGATTCGTCCCTCGCGTGAGTCGAGCATGACGAGGCGGATGCCCCCCAGCTCGCGGCTGTAGCTCCACCGCCGGCCCTCGCTGCCCCAGTCGACGTCCCTGGCCCACTCGTGCAGCGCGTGACCGGCGTCCGGCTCGGACTTGACGTGGGCGAGGACCCCCCTCTCCTCGATCTCGTCGGGCGAGAGGTTGCCGAGGTGCTGATAGACCCAGTAGCTCGCCAGGGCGCCGGCGATCCGCTGGTTCCACCACGGTTTCGACCGCATCTCCTCGAGCCAGGAGATCGAGGTGTTCCAGTCGTCGTGGACGTCGTGATCGTCGAACAGCATCGCGGAGGGCACGACCGAGAGCAGCCAGCGGATCGTCTCGTCGCCCCAGCTCTCGCGGTAGAGGCGGGCGTACTCCTCGAAGTCGGCGACCTCGTCTCCCGGCTCGCCGTCCACACCCCGACGCTCGCGAATGAACTTCCTTGTCTCGGGTGCGTCCTCGTCGGCGTAGACCTGGTCACCGACCATAAGCAGGAGGTTTGGCCACTCCTCGACGGGCAGCTCCCGCATTCGAATAGCGAGGGCGTAGAGGGCGTCGATCTCCCGGCCGTGCTCAGGATCCTCGTCCTTGGTCAGGGTCCAAGGCGGGTGGTGGGGGACGGCCACCCGGCACGATCCGAAGACGATCCGCAACCGCGAGTCGGGATCGGGCGTTCGCAGGACGCTGGGTGGGAAGTCGCTGTCCGGCGGCGGCCAGACCGCCTCGCCGTCCAGCTTCACTTCATACTCCTGCGAGGAGCCGGGGTTAAGGTCCGTGAGGCAGATCAGCGCGAAGTGGTGGCCGTCGATGCAGAAGGTCTGATCGCGCTCACCGAGCACCTCGACCTCGCAGCGCTCATCAGTCTCGACCCAGACGGTCGCCTCGGTCGCGCTCACATAGCGCAGCATCGGCCCCAGTTTCAGCCCTCCCATGCCCCTGCCTATACCCCTGATCCGCGTTCGCACCACCTCGGTGCCGGGAGCGGCTCAAGCTAGGCTCACATAGATGCCGGAGTTCAAGCTCAATCCCGCCTATTCGCCGACGGCCGACCAGCCGAAGGCGATCGATGCCCTGACCGAGGGCCTCGAGTCGAACGAGAAGTTCCAGACGCTGCTCGGCGCCACCGGCACCGGCAAGACCTTCACGATGGCCGGGGCGATCGAGCGGATCCAGAGGCCGACGCTGGTGATCGCCCACAACAAGACGCTCGCCGCGCAGCTCTGCAACGAGTTCCGTGAGTTCTTTCCAGAGAACGCGGTCGAGTACTTCGTCAGCTACTACGACTACTACCAGCCCGAGGCCTACGTCCCGGCACAGGACCTCTACATCGAGAAGGACTCCTCGATCAACGACGAGATCGACCGGCTCCGCCATGCCGCGACGGCGTCGCTGTTCGCACGCCGCGACGTGATCATCGTCGCGTCGGTCTCCTGCATCTACGGGATCGGCTCCCCGCAGCTCTACCGGGAGCAGATGCAGCTCTTCAAGGTCGGCGACTGGGTCGACCGTCAGGAGGTCTTCCGCAAGCTGGTCGGCATGCAGTACCGGCGCAACGACTCGACGCTCGGGCGCGGCACCTTCAGGGCACGCGGCGAGGTGCTCGAGATCTATCCGGCCTACGCCGAGTCCGCCTTCCGGATCCAGCTCTTCGGCGACGAGATCGAGGCGATCCAGCACTTCGATCCGCTTACGGGCGAGATCCTCGACGTCATCGATCACGTCTCGGTCTGGCCGGCGACCCATTACGTGGTCAAGGAGGAGACGATGGAGCGGGCGGTCGATGAGATCGAGCGGGAGCTCCGCAACCAGGTCGCCTACTTCGAGGAGCACGGCAAGCAGCTCGAGGCGCACCGGCTCCAGCAGCGGACCCGTTACGACATGGAGATGATGCGGGAGCTCGGCTTCTGCCCCGGCATCGAGAACTACTCGCGGATCCTCGACGGCCGTCCGCCCGGAAGCCCGCCCTACACGCTGATCGACTACTTCCCCGACGACTTCGTGCTCTTCGTCGACGAGTCCCACCAGACGATCCCGCAGCTGGGCGGGATGTACGAGGGGGACTTCTCGCGCAAGTCCACCCTGGTCGACTTCGGTTTCCGGCTGCCGAGCGCGGTGGACAACCGCCCACTCAAGTTCGACGAGTTCCTGGATCGAGTCGGCCAGATGGTGCTGGTCTCGGCGACGCCGGGGCCCTGGGAGCGGGCCGAGTCAACCAGGGTGGTCGAGCAGATCGTGCGCCCGACGGGGATCGTCGACCCCGAGGTCGAGGTCCGCGAGACCAAGAACCAGATCGACGACCTGATGAACGAGGTCCGAGTTCGCGCCGAGAAGGACGAGCGCGTGCTGGTCACGACCCTGACCAAGAAGATGGCCGAGGACCTGACGGAGTACCTGCTCGAGCACGGCTTCAGGGTCCGCTACCTGCACTCGGAGATCGACACCCTCGAGCGGATCCAGATCATCCGCGAGCTGCGGCTCGGCGAGTACGACGTGCTCGTCGGGGTCAACCTGCTCCGCGAGGGCCTAGACCTGCCGGAGGTCTCCCTGGTCGCGATCCTCGACGCCGACAAGGAGGGTTTCCTCCGCGGCGAGACCAGCCTGATCCAGACGATTGGGCGCGCCGCCCGGAACGTCGACGGCCGCGTGCTCATGTATGCGGACAAGGAGACCGACGCGATGCGCAAGGCGATCTCCGAAACCGTCCGCCGCCGCGCCATCCAGCTCGCCTACAACGAGGAACACGGGATCACGGCGGCCACCGTGAAGAAGGGGATCTCCGACATGGCCGAGTTCCTGGCGATGGAGTCGCAGGCGCCGCGGCGCCGGCGCCGCCGCCGCGAGGAGACGGCTACAAAGACTCCGGAGGAGCTCGAAAAGATCGTCATCGAGCTGGAGGAGGAGATGCTCGCCGCGGCCGACGACCTTCGCTTCGAGGAAGCCGCGCGCATCCGCGACGAGCTCAAGGAGCTCCGCGCGGACCTGGACGCGATCCGTGCCTAGGGCGCCGGCTGCCGCGCCGCCTTCGTCGAGCGCATCAACTCCGGGTGCTTCTTCACGAGCCGCTTGACCCGTTGGCTCGCCCCGAGCTTCCTCAGCTTCTGCGCTGAGGCCCTGGCCGCCGCCGGCGGCTGTCCGGCTGCGTGTGCCAGGTCCAGCGCCCAGTAGAGAAACCAGTCGGCCTGCTCGAGGTAGAGGGTCCGATACTGGGCCCACGGTACGTGGCCTGCGCCGTCCTGTATCTCGAGAAACGCGGCAACCCCGGCATTGATCATCGCAATCGCCGTGTCCACCGACCACGAGGCGGGGACGACGTTGTCGGCCGAGCCGTGGAAGAACACGCCAGGAGCGTCGCCTGTGTTGGCGAGCGTGCCGGTCGGCACTCCGCCCGAGACGGACACGAACCCGCGCACGGTCGACGGCCAGCCCGGGTTGCCGCTACTGCCAACGTCCTCGGAAAAGAGCCCCACTAACGTCGCGGTGATCGCGCCGGCCGACTCCCCGCCGATGCCGATGCGGGTGGGGTCGATGCCGTAGGTGGCCGCGTTGGCGCGCAGCCAACGCACCGCCGCCTGAGCGTCGCGCTTGGCCTCGATCGCGGCGGTGGTGCAGCCCGAAGGGTTGGCCACGCAACCCGAGCCGAGCAGCCGGTAGTTGATCGAGACGACGACGTAGCCCAGCTTCGAGAAAGTGTTCGCCACGTCGACCGGGACGACGTTCGTCTTGTCGCCGCCGCTGAAGCTCCCGCCGTGCACCCAGACGAGCGCCGGTCGCCTCGTCTGTGTGTCCCCGGCGGGGCGGTACATGTCGAGCTTCAGCGGAACCGGGGTGCCCTGGGCATCCGGTGCGCTCCCGTACTGCAGGTTGCTGGTAACCGTGACGTTGCTGAAGACCTGGTCGCGGTAGCGCAGAGGCCCGGCGCCGGGTGGCTGTGGAACGGTGCAGCCGGTGAACACCGCCGCCGCCAGCAGCGCGACCAGCGCCGCCACTGCCTTTCGCCATCCGCTCGCGTCCATGCCCACTCCTTCGCTGAATCGCCGCATCCCGCGGAGCCGCCATCCTATCCCCGCCACGGACGCGAGCCGGCGCGAACCAGCGTGAGTGGGCGCGTTGCGAGCCTGATGAGCGCTTGATGAGCGCCGCCGCGTAGGTTCCGCTCGGCAAGCGATTCACGGGGAGACTGAGCATGGACACAACGGCCAGGAAGAGCCGGCGGATCGGCGCTCCGGCGCTGCTTCTCATTGCAGCCTTGATCGTGAGCGTCGGCTTCGCTGAGCGTGCCGATTCGAAGCGGTTCAGCCAGAAGGTGATCAGGTCGGTGAGCAAGAAGCGGCTCGCCGGCGCCTACAAGGGAGTCACCGAGCAGGGCACTCCCGTCAGTTTCAGGCTGACCCGACGGGGAAAGATCGTCGACTTCGTCATCCCGGTCACGCTCTCCTGCGAGACCGACGTCGGCGATCTCGACGGCGACGGCACGTACACCTACTACGGGGGTGAGATCACCCAGAGCATCAAGACGACCACCCTCAGATCGGCGCCGCTGACTGGACGCAAGAAGACCAATCGTTACCCGCTCGGGATGACGTTCGAGTACGAGAGCCCCCTGATTCCGGATGACCAGCCGCCGCCGGGCACCCGGGTCCAGGAGTACTCGATCAAGGCGATGTTCAAGGAGGAGCTCGACAGCGGCCGTGGGGCCAACATCTACTGGCCGCTTCCGAAGCGTGCGGCGGCGATGAGGGGAGAGGTCTTCATGGGCACGAGAAACGGACCCCTCGACTCTCACGCCCCCGGACGTGAGCGCTGCACCTTGAGCGACGACGGCCAGATCGTCGATCACATCAACGCGCTCGATTTCGACGCGAAAAAGACGGGCAATTAGAAGGCCGGAGAGTCCTCGATGAGCTGCTCAAGCCGCACGAACGCGTTCGGCACGCCGGCCCGATGCTCCTCGCGAAGCTCCGCGGTCGGGAGGCCGCGGTGGTTCATGGTCAGCAGGGTCTTGTCCTCATGGGCGTCGAAGGTGAACTCGGTCTCGTATTTGATGATCGATCCGTCTGGCCGCCGCTCCGTCGTATCGAGGACGAGGCGACTGGGCCGGTCGATTACCCGGAACACGTGATCGTGGCGATAGACCTCGTCGCCCGATGGTCCGAACGTGACCGTCCAGACCCCACCCACCCGAAGATCGCACCTGGACTCGACGGTCCAGCCCGGCTCCCCGTAGAAGGCCTCCTGGCCGCCCTGGGTCGTCAGCGCGTCGAACACCACCTCGGGCCGGGCGTTGATCAAGTCCGCGAATTGCGCGTCCTCACTCATCGTCCGGCATCCGTTTCTTCAACGTAGTCGCCGAACCGGTCCAGCCGGCGCTGCCAGGTGCGTCGGTAATCATCGATCCACTCGGTCGCCTGCTCGAGCTCGGCTGGACCCAGCCGGCACTCGCGGGCGCGCCCGACCTTCGCGGTGGTCACGAGATCGACCTCCTCGAGGATTCCGACGTGCTTCTTCACCCCGTTCAGGGTTAGCCCGAACGGCTGGGCCAATTCGCCGATCGTCGCCGGTCCGCGTCCGAGGCGCTCGAGGATGCCCCGGCGGGTCGGGTCCGAGAGGGCAAAGAAGGTGCGATCGAGGGTCGCGTTATAGTGCACCAATTGGTGCACTATAGTTGGCCCACCCGACGCAGCAGGAAGGAGATACATGGGGAAGATCGCATTGAGCCAGAACACCTCGCTCGACGGGGTCATGCAGTCGCCAGGCACCACAGACGTTCCCTTCAAGTACAGAGGCTGGGCCGTGGACTTCGACAGTCGCGAGGGTGGTCGCTTCGCGCTCGAGTCAGCGCGGAGCTCCGAGGCACTCCTGCTCGGAAGGGTCACCTACGAGGCGATGCAGGCTTTCTGGCCCACAGCGGAAGGCGAGCTTGCTGACAGGCTGAACGAGCTGCCGAAGTACGTCGTCTCATCGACGCTCGCTGACCCCTCCTGGAACGCGACGGTGCTGGGTGACGACTGGCTGGAGGAGGTAGCCAGGCTGCGGAAGGACCTCGACGGCGAGATCATCGTCTACGGCAGCCTTCGACTCTCACGGGCGCTTATCGAGACGGGGTTGGTGGACGAACTGCGCCTTCTGGTCTACCCGCTGATGCTTGGTACTGGGGCGCGCCTGTTCGACGAGACGCAGGACAAAATCGCGCTGCGTCTGCTCGAATCGCATCCCGTCGAGGATGGCCTCGTGAGCATGATCTATGCACCGGCGGACTAGCCCGTGGCACTCGCCGACCGCCGCTTCCCGAGCGGCGGTCTGAGACTCAAGCCTCGAGGAAACGGAGCACCGCGAGCACTCGGCGGTGATCGTCGCTGCTGGCCGAGAGGTCGAGCTTCCCGAAGATCGAGGTGACGTGCTTCTCGACCGCGCGCTCGGTGACCACCAGCTGCTCGGCGATGGCCGCATTGGAACGGCCCTCCGCCATCAGGCCGAGGACCTGACGCTCGCGCGGGGTGAGCTCCTCCAGCGGGTCGTTCTCGCGCGTCCGGCCCATCAGGACGGAGACGACCTCGGGATCGAGGGCGGAGCCGCCCGTCCCGATGCGTTGGACCGCATCCGCGAACGTCTTCACGTCCGACACCCGGTCCTTGAGCAGGTAACCGAGGCCCTCCGCGTTCTCCGCCAGGAGCTCCTGGGCGTACGTCGGCTCGACGTAGGAGGAGAGGACCAGAACGCCGATCTCCGGAAGCTCCGAGCGGATCTCCTTTGCCGCGCGGAGTCCCTCGTCCGTCTGGGTGGGCGGCATCCGCACGTCGACGACCGCGAGGTCGGGCTTGTGGGCACGGACCTTCCGCATCAGGTCATCGGGATCGCCGGCCTGTCCGACCACCTCGTGCCCGGCCTCCTGCAGCAGCCGCACGACGCCCTCTCGCAGGAGCACCGAGTCCTCGGCGACGACGACGCGCAAGGTCACACCCCGGCCGGTCGCGTCAATGGGATCTCCGCGCTCACGATCGTGCCCCCACTGCTGGGATCCTCGACGACTAGGCGGCCATCGAGCGCCGCCACGCGATCGGCGAGGCCACGGAGGCCAGAGCCGGTGCTGTCGGCCCCGCCGGCGCCGTCATCGCTGACCTCCACTCTGACCCGGCCGTCGTCTCGGCGGATCGCGATCTTGGCGCGGTCGGCACCGGCGTGGCGCACCACGTTGGTGAGCGCCTCGGCGACGACGAAGTACGCGGCCGCCTCGACCGGCTCCGGCAGCCGCTCGTCGACCGAAGCGTCGAGCTCCACCGGCAGGGGCGCTCGCTTGGCGAGCGACTCGACCGCCGCCTCCAGTCCGCGGTCGCTGAGCACGGCTGGGTGGATGCCGCGAGCCAGCTCCCGAAGCTCCTCGGTCGCCCGGGCCAGCTCGGCCGAGGCTTCGTCGAGCATCTCGGCGGCCGCAGCCGGATCGTCATCGAGCTTCTCCCGCGCCAGCCGCAGGTCCAGCGCCAGACCGACCAGCCGCTGCTGCGCCCCGTCGTGCAGATCGCGCTCGAGCTTTCGCCGGGCGGCGTCGCCGGCCTGCACGATCCGTGCCCGCGACTCGCGCAGCTCGTCGAGCCTCGCTTGGAGCTCGGCGTCCAGACGGACGTTCTCCTCGGCGACCACGTCCGCCTCCGAGAGACGCGTCCGCAGCAGGCCGAAGAGAAAGGCAAACGGGACTGTGGCGAGGACGAGATTCGCGATGTACCAGACCACGTCGTCGTAGTTGCCGCTCTCCGGCCCCAGGTTGGTGAGCAGGGTCGCGGCGAAGAGAAGGATGGTCGCGCCGCCGGCCCACCAGACCGGTTCTTGGCTGCGGCGCTCCTCGGGACTACCCCTCCGAGCACGGCGCACCAGATGGATGAAGAGGGCGGCGAGAACCGGAATGCTGACCGCGCTCAACACGTTGAGCCAGGTGTTCACGAACGCGAGGTTGTCGTGGATCAGGACGGGATTCGACGACACGCAATGCGTGCAGTCCGGGTCCGTCGCAGGGTTGTAGAAGAGGATCGGAAAGCCGGCGACGAACCCGGCGACGTAGGCGTACGTGACGAAGAAGCGACCAAGGCGGGTCTGGATGCGGCCGCTGGGGAAGACGACGAGCAGGTGGATCAGAAAGACGATGGGCAGGCTGTTGCAGGCGAAGCCCACTACGGCCGCTGCCGGGATTTCGGAGGTCGTCAGCTCCGCGAGGAAGATGGCGAAGCCGACGCAGACCATCAGCGCGCCGATCAGGTTCGCCGGCCGGCGGTCCCAGGCGAACAGACCGGTCCCGATGAAGGACCAGCCGACGAGGAGCGTCACGAAGGCCTCGAGCGGTGGCGCGGCCGGTACCTCGCTGGTCGCCACGATGACGAAGAGCGCGATCCCCATCAGGAGCCCCGCCAGGGCGATCGCGCTCAGGGCCCGCTCCAGCGGAGTCAACGTGCCGAGCCTCATCCGATCAGCTCCCGGATAGCCGCCGGGCTGAGCTCATCCTTGGTCAGGAAGCCCTGAGCGCCAGACCGCTGCAGCCCCGGGCCGAGCTCGTCCGCGCCCCGGCTCGAGCAGAGCACGATCGCAGGCGCGTTTCCGTTCGAGGACAGCTCGGCGGCCAGCGCGATCCCATCGCCGTCGGGCAGCTGAACGTCGAGCAGCACCACGTCGGGCGCAAGATCGCCCACGGCGACCCTCGCCGAGGCGGCATCACCGGCCTCACCCGCGACCTCGAACCCGCCGGCTTCCAGCATGCGCCGCGCGCTGGCGCGGAAGCCGGGGTGGTCATCGACGATGAGGATTCGCCTGCTCATGCCGCTGATTGTCGCGCCTGGCGCCACTCATTCCCATACGGGTAGCCGCACCCTCCCGGCGGCCAGCCGAACCCCGCAGACGCCTGCAGGCCGCATTGGAACCGCACCGCCGCGGAGCGAATCTGAGGTCCGACTCGGAAATCAACAAACGAGGAGGACCAAATGCCGAGCACGGGAACAAAGATCAAGGGAATCGCCGCAAGGGCCGGCCACTGGAGCGCCACGCACCGCAAGAAGGCGATCGGAATCTGGATCGCCTTCGTGGTCGTTGCGCTGGTCGGCGGCGGCGCGGTCGGGCAGAGGAGCCTGACCGACGCGGAATCCAACGTCGGCGAGTCAAAAGCCGCCGAGATGACCCTGGACGAGCAGGGGCCCAAGGACGCAGCCAGTGAGAGCGTCCTGATTCAGAGCAAGACCCAGACCGCGAACAGTCCGCAGTTCAGGGCGGCGGTGGGGAGCGTCACCGACGCCCTCGAAACGAGCGGTCAGTTCGCCACGATCGATGCGGCGAAGCCGTCGAGCGACGAACACGCCGCCCTGGTCAACGCCGACCTGAAGGGCGACCCCGACGATGCCGAGGACACGGCGAGCAAGACGTTCGCCGCGGTCGATCAGGCGAAGCGGGCGAACCCGGGGTTCCAGATCGGCGTGGTCGGCGATGGGACTGCGGACAAGCAGCTCTCAGACTCGATCTCAGACGACTTCGCCAAGGCGGAGACGCTCTCGATCCCGATCACGCTGCTCATCCTCGTGGTCGCGTTCGGGGCGCTGGTCGCGGCCGGCATCCCGCTGATCCTCGCCCTCTCAGCGGTGATGGCGACGATCGGGCTGGTCTCGATCCCCAGCCAGATCTTCCCAGTCGACGACGCGATCGGCTCGGTGATCCTGCTGATCGGCATGGCGGTCGGGGTGGACTACTCGCTCTTCTATCTGCGCCGCGAGCGCGAGGAGCGAGCTCGAGGGCGGAGCCCGAGGGACGCGATCGACGCCGCGGCCGCCACCTCCGGACGCGCGGTGCTGGTCTCCGGCCTCACGGTGATCGCCGCGATGTCCGGCATGGCTCTCGGCGGCAGCAGCGTCTTCCTTTCCTTCGGGATCGGCACGTTGCTGGTTGTCGCGGTCGCGCTGCTGGGTTCGCTGACCGTTCTGCCGGCTCTGATGTCACTGCTCGGCGATCGGATGGAGAAGGGCCGGATACCGTTCCTCTCCCGGCGGCGGAAGCGCGCCGGCGAGTCGCGCGTCTGGCGGGCGGTCGTCCGGGGCGCGATGCGGCGGCCGGCCATCGCGATCGTGGTCGTCGGAGGGGCGTTGATCGCCTTGGCGATTCCCGCGTTCGGGATGAACGTGAAGAACACCGGCATCGAGGAGTTCCCGAAGGATCTCTCGACGATTCAGACCTACGAGAAGGTCCAGCAGCTCTATCCGTCGGAGCACCCGTCGGCGGACCTGGTCGTGCAGGCGGACGACGTCCGCTCGCCCGCCGTCACCGCGGCGATCGACGAGGTGTCCTCGAGTGCGCGGTCCGAGGGCGTGGCCCTCGGCGCGCCTCAGATCAAGGTGAACAAGGATGCGAGCGTCGCGTCCGTTTCTTTGCCGATGACCGGCGACGGCGAGAACGCGAAGTCGGCTGCGGCGCTCTCGACCCTGCGGGATCGGCTGATTCCGGCGGCGTTCGATGGCACCGGAGCGAAGGTCGACGTCGGCGGCGATACAGCGTCGAACGTCGATTGGCAGGACTCGATGAAGTCACACCTCCCGTTGGTCTTCGGGTTCGTACTGACTCTGTCGTTCCTGCTCCTGCTGTTCACGTTCAGGTCGGTCGTGATCCCGTTGACGTCGATCGCCCTGAACATGCTCTCGGTGGGGGCCGCATACGGCCTGCTGGTGCTGGTCTTCCAGCACGGGTTCGCCCAGGGCCTGCTCGGGGCGCACACCGACGGCATCACCAGCTGGCTGCCGCTGTTCCTGTTCGTTGTCCTGTTCGGCCTCTCGATGGACTACCACGTGTTCATCCTCAGCCGGATCAAGGAGCTCAGGGACCGCGGGATGTCGACGGATCAGGCGATCGAGCGCGGCATCGGCTCGACCGCGGGCACGGTGACGAGCGCGGCGATCGTGATGGTGGCGGTGTTCTCCATCTTCGCCACGCTCAGCTTCGTCGATTTCAAGGAGATGGGCGTGGGTCTGGCGGCGGCGATCCTGATCGACGCCACCCTGATCCGAGGAGTCCTGCTCCCCGCGACGATGAAGGTGCTCGGCGAGCGGAACTGGTACCTGCCCGACTGGCTCCAGTGGCTGCCGAGGCGACGCAGTGTCGAGCAGCAGGACGAAGTCCCCGCGGGTGCCGTACCGGAGCCGGCGAGGGCGTAAGCCAGAAGTCAGTGCAGTTCGCGCGGGCCCGGCGAGAGCCGGGCCCGCGGCGCTTCTAGGCCGCCCGAGCCGGCGAAGCCCGTTTCCTACGATCTAACGAGCCTGTCATCGGATGAAGGGGCTCGGGATGAGGATCGGAATCGTTGGCGCTGGCAATATCGGCGGCAACTGCGCGAGGCAGTTCGCCAAGGGCGGCCACGAGGTGAAGCTGAGCGGGCGCGACCCGGCGAAGCTCGAGCCGCTCGCGCAGGAGATCGGCGCCGCCGCGAGCGTCGGAACTCCGGCGGAGGCGGCTGAATTCGGCGAGGCGGTGGTTCTCGCGGTGCCCTGGGTCGCCTTCGACGATGCCGCCGCTTCGGCAGGCTCGCTGGACGGCAAGATCGTGATCGACACGACCAATGACTATGGGCGGGGGGACCCCACGCCGGAGGGCCAGACCCAGGCGCAGTTCCACGCGGAGAAGGTTCCGGGCGCCCGCTATACGAAGAGCTTCAACACGCTGACCTCGGGCTTTCAGGCGGAGGTCGCGTTCCGCCCGGAGGCCGAGCGCGTCGTCCAGTGGGTGTGCGGCGATGACGCCGAGGCGAAGCGGGTCGTGATGGAGCTGATCGCGGACGCGGGCTACGCCCCGGTCGACGTCGGCTCCAACGCGGACGCCGCCGTGATGGAGACGCCGCGCAGGCCCGGCGCCGTCTACGGCGAGGAGTACCGGCTTCCGGACGCGGAGAAGGTCGTGGAGGCCGTTCGGGCAGGCGAGCAGATCCCGGCGACCCCGGCCTACTCATGAGCACCGAGGTCATCGCCCGGGATCAGTGCCTCGCCCCGGAGCGCTCGGGCGGCTCGGTCTACGGGGGGCGCTACCGCAAGTTGTTCGAATCCCTCCCGGCGCTGGACGCCGAGGACGAGGCGCTGCACGCGCTGGGTTCGCCGGGCGGCATCTGCGACGACGACGCGGACCGCTCGACCGATGGCGAGATGGCCGCGGGCTGGCCGTTCTTCGGCCAGTTCATTGCCCATGACATCACGGCCGACCGCTCCCCGCTCGGACACCGCGCCGACCCCGATCGGGTCAAGAATTTCCGGACGCCCCGCGCCAACCTCGAGGGCGTCTACGCAGCCGGCCCCACGGGTTCGCCCTATCTCTTCCAGAAGGACGACCCGGCGAAGCTCCTGCTCGGCGAGGGCGGGCACGACGTTCCGCGAAACCACGAGGGCATCGCCCTGCTCGGGGACCAGCGCAACGACACCCACCTCTTCATGAGCCAGATGCAGCTCGGCTTCATCAGGACCCACAACCTGGTCGTCGATCGCCTGCGTGAGGACGGGGTGGAGGAGGCCGAGGTCTTCGACGACGCCAGGCGCGCCACGACGTGGCACTACCAGTGGGTGATCCTGCGGGAGTTCCTGCCCCAGCTGGTCGGCCCTGAACTCATGCGGGAGCTTCTCGATGCCGGCCCCACCGTGTTCAAGCCCGGTGACGACCCGTACATCCCCTTCGAGTTCGCCGACGCGGCCTACCGCTACGGCCACAGCCAGGTCCGGGACGCCTACCGGGTCAACCGGGCCTTCGGCCCCGTCCCGGTCTTCCCGGACCTGATGGGCTTCGGCGCGGTGCCGGTCGATCACGCCATCGACTGGAGCCTGCAGTTCGACGTCCCCGGCGAGGAGCCGGCCCAGCGGTCCAAGAAGATCGACGGAAAGCTGCCCCGGTCGCTGATCTCCCTTCCACGCCAGATCAGCGGCGAGGACGAGGGCTCGGCGTACTCCTCCCTCGCAAACCGAGATCTGCAGCGCGGACAGGCGGTGGGCCTTCCCTCCGGCGAGGCGGTCGCCCGCGAGCTCGGGCTGGAGCCGCTTTCCCCGGAGCAGGTCGGCCTCACCGAGGCCGGCTGGGTACAGGAGACGCCGCTCTGGATCTACGTGCTCAAGGAGGCGGCTGCCCTCGAGGACGGAGATCGGCTCGGCCCCGTCGGCGGCCGGATCGTGGGCGAGGTGCTGGTGGGGATCATCGACGCCGATCCCGAATCGTTCCGCTCGGTGGACCGTTCCTGGAAGCCGACTCTTCCCTCCCACGATCCCGATCGCTTCGGAATCGCGGACATCCTGGTCCCGCCCGAGTAGCGGCTACTTCAGCAGCTGGTAGATGAAGTAGACGATCACGATGATGTTGACCAGCCAGGCGTTGGTGGTCAGCCAGTTCCGGATGCCCGGCATCGCATCCCGGGCCCGGTGCCCCAGCAGCGTGTAGGCGAGGAACGGCAGCGCCATCAGCAGCGTCGTCGCGGCGACCAGCGGCCAGCCCTGCCAGACGTCCTTGCCGTTGTCGTGGAGCCAGTTTGCGGTGGAGATCACCGCGACGATGTCGGTCGGCATCAGCAGGATGAGCAGGAATCCGAGGCTGAATGCGCGCCTCGGCTCCGCCTCCTGCAGTGCGGACATCCATTTCGGCACGCTGGCCGTGCCGCGGCCGAGGAAGGTGTGAATCGCGGCCAGCGCCAGCAGCCCGGAGACGATCCAGTCGCCAGTGGTCGGACCCCCGCCCTCCTTCGGGTGGATGGAGATCGCTTCGATGATCCCCTTCCAGATCAGGAGGCTGAGGGTGGCGGCCACCACGACCCCGATCAGCATCGCGATCGAGTTCTTGACCGGCTCCTTGCTCGTCACCAGGAAGATCGACGTGAGGATCTGCGGCCCCATCACCATGATCAGGGCCAGCGGGAGGATCTGCAGTGACGTTGTTGTCGAGGAGGACAAGTCGAGGCCTCTCAGGTGCAGCGCTCAGTGCAGCGCGCCGATCCTATGCCCTACTACGCTTCCGGTGATGGCGGACGGAACAAACGCCGAGCAGCTCGCCGCTCAGGCCGCGGACGCGGTGAAGCGCCTGGTGTCGGAGGCCGAGTCGCGAGCCGCCGAGATCCTGCGCGACGCCGAGACCCAGGCGGCGAAGATCCGCGAGGACGCTCAGGCGGAGGCAACGCAGATTCGCGAGCGCGCCGAGGGCGATGCGCGGGCGCAGATCGAGGCCGCCAAGCGGGCTCTCGACGAGCTCGGTGGAACCCTGGCGGCCGCAGCCTCGGCAGCGGTGCCCAAGGGAGAGAGCAAGCCGGAGCCAGAGCCTGAGCCCGAGCCGGAGCCCGAGCCGGAGCCCGAGCAGGCCGCCTCGACGGCGGGCAACGGCGACGACGCCGCCGAGCGCCTGGTCGCGATGAAGATGGCCGTCGACGGCAAGGACCGGGCCGCGATTGACGCCGAGCTCACCGAGAAGTTCGGCTCTCGCGATCGCAGCGAGCTGCTCGAGGACGTCCTCTCGCGAGTCCCCCGCTGAAGAGCTAGGGATTCACTCCCCGGACCGAAAGGTCCCAGCGCCGCCGCCCTCGCGGGCACCCTGCGTGTAGGCGGCCATGTCCTGGCTCCAGAACTCGACGACGTTGCCGTCGGGATCGGTGATGTAGATCGCTCGGCCGGGGCCGAGCTGGATCGGGCCCTCGACCTCGCCGCCCGCCGACTGGATTCGCTCCTTCAGGCGCTCGATCTCTTCGTCGGGGACATTGAACGCGTAGTGCACGTGGGCGCCGCCGCGGCCGCCGGCCAGTCCGACCTGCTCCGTCCAGAGCCCGAGCCGCGCCGTCTCGCCGATCAGGTACCAGTAGCGGCCCTCCGCTCCCTCGCCGTAGAGGGTCTCCTCGAAGCCGAGTACGTCGCGGTAGAAGCCACGCGCCGCTTCGAGATCCGAGACCTCGAGGACGAGCTCGGAGATGCCGCCGACGGGAGGTGGGGTCGCCAAGGCGGCGAGCTTAACCTGGCCCGGTCGTGATCCCAGCCACCTACAGGCAGATCCTCGCCGTGCCCGGCGTCCGAGCGCCGCTGGTCGGAGCGATCATCGGCCGGCTGCCGTTCGCCGCCGAGGCGTTCGCGACGCTTCTGCTCGTCAAGTCTGCGACCGGCTCCTTCGCGGATGCCGGGCTGGTGAACGCCGCCTACTCGATCGCGGTCGCCATGACGATGCCCGTCCAGGGGCGGATCATCGATCGAGTTGGGCAGACGCGGGTGTTCGCCGTTACCGCCACCGTCAACGCGATCGCCCTGATCGTCCTGGTCGCGCTGGCGCAAAACGGCAGCGGGCTCGGGCCGATGATGGCGGCTGCAGCCGTCGCGGGTGCTGCGGTGCCGCCGATCGGGACGAGCATCCGGACGCTCTGGGCTCGTCTGATCCCAGATGCCGAGCTCAGGCAGAGCGCCTTTGCGCTCGACGCGATCTCTCTCGAGCTCGCCTTCATCTGCGGGCCGCTGCTGATCGCCGTGACGATCGCGGTTGCCTCTCCGGCGACCGCGGTGCTCGTCTGCGTGGGGCTCGAGCTGCTCGGGTCGCTCGTCTTCGCGAGCTCCCGAGTCTCGCGGGAATGGCGCGGCGGCTCCCATGATCTGGGCCTGGTGGGCCCGCTGATCGCGCGAGGCGTCCGCACGCTGATGGGCGCCGCGTATGGCGTCGGCCTGACGGTGGGGGCGATCGAGCTCGGCATCACGGCCTTCGCGGCGGATCACGGCCACCGCGCCCTCGCCGGGGCGTTCATCGCCGTCCAGGCCGCCGGGAGCTTTGCCGGCGGGCTCGCCTATGGCGGCCGGACCTGGACCGGACCCGCGAGCCGGAGGCTGGCGTGGCTAGGCGGGATCCTGACGCTGACGGTGATTCCGCTCATCGTCGTCCCGTCGCTCGGTTTGGCGTTCCCACTGATGCTGATCAGCGGAGTGGCGCTGGCGCCTACGACGGCCGTGATCTACCTGATGCTCGACTTCATGGCGCCCGAGGGCACCGCCGCGGAGGCGACCGGCTGGGTGCTGATGGCGGTGATCACGGGCGCGGCGACCGGGAACGCGGCGGCGGGCGCGGCCGTGGCCGGGTCGGGCCCACACGCCGCATTCGCGGTCGCCGTGGCGGGGGCGGCCCTGACCACGCTGGTGGCCTGGTTCGGTCGTCGCAGCATGCTCGCGCCGGCCGAGCGGGAACAACCGTTCGCCCGCGTACACTCGATGTAGTGGCGCCTTCAGAGCGCATAGTCATCCGCGGGGCGAGGGAGCACAACCTCAAGGACGTCGACCTAGAGCTGCCTCGCAACTCGCTGATCGTGATCACCGGCCTCTCCGGGTCCGGCAAGTCGAGCCTTGCCTTCGACACGATCTATGCGGAGGGGCAGCGGCGATACGTCGAGTCGCTCTCCGCCTACGCGCGCCAGTTCCTGGGCCTGATGGAGAAGCCCGACGTCGACTCGATCGACGGGCTCTCGCCCGCGATCTCGATCGACCAGAAGACGACCTCGCGGAACCCGCGCTCGACGGTGGGCACGGTGACCGAGATCTACGACTACCTGCGCCTGCTCTGGGCGCGGATCGGGAAGCCCCACTGCCCCGAGTGCGGGGAGCCGATCGAGGGGCAGTCGATCGAACAGATCACCGATCGCGTCATGACGCTGGACGAGGGGACCCGGTTCATGGTGATGGCGCCCGTGGTCCGCGGCCGCAAGGGCGAGTTCGAGAAGCTCTTCGAGCAATTCCGGCTCGAGGGGTACAGCCGGGTGCGGGTGGACGGCGAGCTCCGCCGGCTCGACGAGGAGATCAAGCTCGACAAGAAGTACAACCACGACCTCTCGGTGGTCGTCGACCGGCTGGTGATGAAGGGTGACCTCCGTCGCCGGCTCTCGGAGTCCGTCGAGGCGGCGGCCGCGCTGGCGGGCGGGGTCGTAGAGGTGGAGGTGCTCGCCGAGGGCAGCACCGGCGAGGCCCAGGAGCGCGAGGCGGGGGAGAACGTCGGCGGGGTGAAGGGGGCGAAGGGAGCGGGCAAGCTCCCCGAGGGTGTCGCCGACCGCCTCACCTTCAGCGAGCGCTTCGCCTGCCTCAATTGCGGGACCTCCATTCCCGAGCTCGAGCCTCGAATCTTCTCCTTCAACTCGCCGCACGGCGCCTGCGAGCGGTGCCACGGTCTCGGCTTCCAGCGGGTGGTCGACCCCGAGCTGGTGGTCCCCGACCCGACCCTGTCCCTCTCCGAGGGCGTGCTGCAGCCCTGGCGGACCG
>JBKPND010000040.1:0-14934 GCA_046732465.1 Actinomycetota bacterium | reverse complement strand
CCCAGATGGTCGAGCTCGCCAACCTGCGAGGCGCACGGATCATCGGGCCGAACTGCCTCGGGGTCATCGCCCCGGGCGTCGCCAAGATGGGCGGCATCGGGGGCCCCGCCAAGGACGCCGCCAAGGCGTACGAGCCGGGGTCGATCGGCGTCATGTCCCGGTCCGGCGGCATGACCACCGAGATCTCCTCCACCCTGACGGCGGCCGGGCTCGCCGTCTCGACCGCGGTGTCGATCGGCGGCGACGCGATCATCGGCTCCACCTACGCCGAGCTGATGCCTCTCTTCGAGGAGGACGACCAGACCGAGGCGATCGTGATCTACACCGAGCCCGGGGGGCGCATGGAGGCCGAGCTGGTCGACTGGCGGCAGGAGAACGACTCGAAGCTCCCGATCATCGCCTTCATGGCCGGCAAGTTCATGGACGACGAGGAGATGCAGGGGATGAGCTTCGGCCACGCCGGCACGATCGTGGAGGGTGCCGAGGACTCGGCCACCCAGAAGATCGCCCGCCTCGAGGCCGCCGGCATTCCCGTGGTCGAGCGGATCGATGAGATCCCCGAGGCGGTCAAGGGCAAGCTGGGGGCCAAAGTCTGATGCCCGATACGCAGGATTTGCAGGGAATCTTCATCGACGTCGAGGTCTCCGACGAGATCCGGGACGACGCCGAGCTGGCCGGCAAGCTCGAGGAGGTCTGCCCGGTGGACATCTACGTCGACGACAACGGCAAGGTGACCATCGCGCGCGAGAACCTCGACGAGTGCGTGCTCTGCAACCTCTGCGTCGAGGCCGCCCCACCCGGCGGCGTGGTCGTCAAGAAGCTCTACGACGGCACCGAGTTGCGGCGCTGATGCGAGGGTGCACCTTCGGCGAAGCCGAGGTGCAACCCGTTTAATGAAGCCGTGACCGCTTCGATCGTCGCGCGGGACCCGGCCACCGGTGAGCTCGGGGCGGCCGTCTTCACCGCCTGGCCTGCTGTTGGGAGCGCCGTTCCTTTCGCCGAGCCGGGCGTCGGCGCGGTTGCAACGCAGTCGCTCGTCGAGATCTCCTTCGGGCCGCGTGGCCTCGAGTTGCTGCGGGAGGGCGTTTCCGCGCCGGATGCGGTCGAGCAGCTGATCGGCTCCGACTCCATCCCCACGGTGCGTCAACTGGGTGTCCTCCCCCTGGACGGCGAGCCCGCCGGATTCACCGGCCAGGCTTGCGTGCCGTACGCCGGCGAGGCGAACGGGTCCGATTGCCGCTGCCAGGCGAACATGATGGCCTCGGGGGGGGTCCCCGAAGCGATGGCCGCGGCTTTCGAGGCGACGGAGGGGGAGCTCGCCGTGCGCCTCTTGGCCTCGCTCGAGGCCGGCGAGGCAGCCGGCGGAGACGCCCGTGGCCGGATGTCGGCCGCGCTCCTCGTGGTCCCCGCCGAGGGCGAGCCTTGGCGGCGCACGGCGGACCTGCGGGTCGACTATCACGACGATCCCCTGCCCGAGCTCTCCCGAGCGCTTCACATGCATCGTGCCTTCAAGCTGCTCGATCTCGCCGAGGGACGCGCCGCGGCCGGCGATCTCGAGGGCGCGAGGCAAGCTGGGATGGACGCGCTCGCTCTCGCAGAGGATCATCCGCAAGCGCTCCTTTGGGTCGGGCTGGGCGCCGCGACGGAAGACCTCGAGGTGGGTCTCGATCTCGTCCGCCGTGCGCTCGAACTTCAGCCCTCCCTCCAGGACTTCCTCGCTCGCCTTACCGACGAGATCGCTCCAGGCGCGTCGGCGGTTCAGGCGCGGCTCTCCGAGGCTTCCTGAACACCGCGGGCGGCGGCTCCATCGCGCCGGTAGGCTCCGCCAGTGGCCGAACCGGTCACCCCCACCCCGCTCCGCGCCGCCTTCGAGGCGCGGGATCACGACGCCCTCATCAGCGCGCTGGCGCCGGACGTCGTCCTCCAGTCGCCGATCTTCGAACTGCCCTTCAGCGGCGTTGATGAGGCGGGCGACCTGTTCGCAGTCCTGTTGGACGTCCTCTGGCCGATCACCTATGTCGACGAGATCCCCGGTGACCCGCACGTCCTGCACTTCACGGCAGAGGTCGAGGGCAAGCAGCTGGAGGGCGTGGACCTCCTTCGCTTCGACGACGAGGGAAAGGTCAGGGAGATCACGGTCCTCTTCCGGCCCTTCCCCGCGATCGCAGCCTTCCTGAGCGCGACCGGGCCCAAGCTCGCCCGGCGGCGTGGCGGTACCGGTCGGGCCACGGCGCTCCGGATCGCCGGAGCCCCGGTTGGCGCCCTGATGCGCGCGACGGCCGCGACCGGCCCGCGGATGCTCGGCCTGCGGCGGGCGCGCAGGCGCGACGCCTAGGGCTGCAGCCTGAACGGGTTGTGCCCGGCCTCACCCCAGCGCGACGCTGACGCGGGCGGCAGGGCGAAGTGGATGCCGCGGTGCACTTCGGTGGCGCGCTTCTTCTTCTTCTTGCACCTCTTCTTCTTGGCGCTTTCCGCCGAGCGGTGCTTCTTCTTTTTCTTCTTGCACTTCTTCTTCTTGTGCGCCACCGGCGGCGGCGGCGGTGGTGGCGTGGTCGGAGTCGCCTGTGGACCCTCCTGGAGGGTCAACTCGACCGAGCCGATATCCGCTGCCGCGTAGGTCCCGGTCGCCGCGTTCGCCCGATTCGGGTTGTCCACGCGCCGATCCGAGACACGCTGGTCGTAATACGAGTACGAGTAGGATTGGTCGACGACCGGGCTGTCCGCGGCCGGCTTCAAGGTCGGCGTGTAGCCGCCGTTGTTCTGCAGACCACCGAGCTGCGGGTCCTGCCCGGTGATGATGCTTGGGTTCGCACCCAGGACCCCCGGATTCTCGATCAGGTCGTAGGACCCATCGCCGCCGAGAGGCGCGTAGATGTCGGGTTGGGAGGCTCCTGCGGTGTTGTTGGCCAGGATCGTGCCGAAGAGCCTGATGTCGCCGAAGGCGCTGACGCCGCCGCCACTCACGGCCGCGTTGTTGCCCGAGACGGTCGAGTCGACCAGGTAGCCGGAGGTTCCGTCGATCGCCCCGCCGTATCCGCTGTCCGCTCCGTTGCCGCTGAAGGTCGTCTCACGTATGTGACCCCAGGAATTGAGGGCGAAGATGCCGCCGCCGCTCTCAGCGTGATTGTTGGAGAAGGTCGAGTAGTAGATGCGGTCGTCGGCCCCGTTGTTGTAGGCCTGACCGGCTTCAGAGATCGCTCCACCGGCGCCCTCGGCGGTGTTGCCGGTGAGGATGGTGTTGAAGACAACGAGCTGAGCATCGATATTTTCGATCGCCCCGCCGTTTCCGGCGACGTCCCCGCCGGTGAGCGTGACCCCGGCGATCTCAACGGTGTCATCGGATGCAGGGTCGACGGCGAAGATCCGCGAGTTCGGAGCCGCGTCGACGCTGATCTCCCGCGGATCGGGGCCGAAGACGAAGACGGCGTCCGTGATCTCGATGTCCCCGCCGGCCAAGGTGGTCAATGACACCGTGCCGCTGAGGCCCGCCTGGAAGTAGATGTAGTCGTACTGCCCCGAGTTGGTATTCGCGACGTCGATCGCCTGACGCAGGGAGCAGTCGTCCGCAACGGCGTCGCTGCAGGCGCCCGCGCTGTTCGGGTCGTTGAGGTTGTCGACGGTCAGGTAGAGCGGGTCCGCCGACACAGGCGCTGCGAAACTAAGGGCCGCGCCTGCCGCGAGTCCCGCGCCGGTGATCACGCTGCGGCGCGTCTGCCAGCCCCCTCGCCGCGAATGTTCCTTACGCCGCTCCCGACGTCGCCGACGCTGCCTCTTCGCCATAACCCGCTCCCTCTGTTCTGCGGCTGATGCCGTCCTGGACGAAACGCGGACCCTATGACGGGCCCTGCGCGCAGGTCAAGTCCCGGAGATCACCGGTCGCCACCCCTCAGCCATTTAGCAGCTCGTAGCGGCGCTTTAGCCGCTCCGCGGCCTTCCTGAGCCTCGGTGGGAGCTCGGGAATGCAGGCGATGCCGGCCTGGATCTGCCTCTGAACCTGGGCGGGGTCCCGCTGCTGCTGTCCCTGCCGCTGAACGCCGGCCCTGAACTGCGCCGGGTCCACGCCGTGGCGGCTCAGACAGTCGCGGAACGGGGCGAGGGCCTGGATAACCGGCGCCGCTCCCGGACCCTGGCTCCCGGGCGCGGGGGGCGTGGTCGTGGTGTTGTCCGGCGCCTGCCTAGCGGTGGGCGTGGACCGGGTACCCGGGTTGAACGCGCCCGGAGTCGTGACCTGAGGTGCGGAGGTCGTGGCGTCGTCATCTCCGTCGCTGCCACAGCCGGCGAAGACGATCAGGGAGGCCACGATCGCAGCGACCGCAGCCACCGATGCCCGCCCGTGTCGAGCCCGTCCCACCAGGCGGGTGAGCGTACCCGCTCCGGATCGTCCGGCCGGCTCTGGGTAGCATCGCCGCGATGTCGGGCGGCGGGCGCGTTCACTCCTTCCCCGGGGCTCAGGTGCCTCCGCCCCGCCGCGTGCCGGCGCGCTAGCGCGCGTCACTCCCTCGCCCCCACCCGGCAGACTTGCCCGGATGAACTTCATCGAGGACGTGATGGAGCGCTCCAAGGCGTCCCGGCTCGGAATCGTCGCGATCGATGCATCCGGCGTCCGGCGGGAGTGGCACTTCGGTGAGCTGGTCGCCCGGAGCGCCGGGCTCTCGGGCGCGATGGCCGCCCACGGAGTGAGACGCGGGGACGCCGTGATGACCCTGGTGGGCAGCCGGATCGAGTGGGTGCTCGCCATGCTCGCCTGCTTCCGGATGGGCGCGGTGGCGATGCCGTGCAACCCGCAGTTGCGCCACAAGGACCTCGAGGTCAGGATCCAGGGCGCGGACCCGAAGCTCTGCATAGGCGAGGAGGATCTGCTCGGCGAGCTCCCGGATGGCGTCCCGGCGATGACGATGACCGACGTTGCCGACTCCCTCGACGAGGACCGCCCCCAGGAGGCGCCAACCGCCGTGGCGGAGCTCGGTCCCGAGGACCCGGCCGTGATCATCTTCACCTCGGGGACCACCGGCGACCCGAGGGGCGTCGTCTATCCGCAGCGCTACCTCACCGGGCAGAGCCTGCAGGCCGAGCACTGGGTCGGTGCCCGCGAAGGCGAGCTCGCCTGGTGCACCGCCGCGCCGGGCTGGTCGAAGTCCACACGCAACGTGTTCATCGCACCCTGGCTCCGGGGCGCCGCCGCGCTGATTCACGACGCCCGTTTCGACCCGGAGGAGCGCCTGGAGGTCATCGAGCGCGAGGGGGTCAACGTCCTCTGCCAGGCCCCCACCGAGTACCGCATCCTCGCCAAGCGAACGGAGCTGCGCCCGATCGGCTCGCTGCGCCGGATGGTCTCGGCGGGCGAGCCCCTCAACCCGGACGTGATCAGGGCCTTTCGCGAGACGATGGGAACCGGCATCGGAGACGGCTACGGGCAGACCGAGACCGGACCGGTGACGGGCATGCGCCCCGACGAGGACGATCCGGCACGGGATGGATCGATGGGCCGGCCGCTGCCCGGAGTCGAGGTGAGGGTCGAGGCTGGCGAGCTCCAGGTGAGGCCCGGGACCGTCCCGACCTTCTTCAGCCACTACCTCGGCGAGCAGCCGTTCAACGGGGACTGGTGGGCCACGGGGGACCACGTCCGCCAGGACGAGGACGGCTACCTCTGGTTCGAGGGACGGGACGACGACATCATCATCACCGCCGGCTACCGCGTCGGCCCCTTCGAGGTCGAGTCGGCGCTGGTCTCCCATCCCGCCGTCGCCGAGGCCGCAGCCGTGCCGGCACCGGACGAGGAGCGCGGCTCCGTGGTCCGGGCGATCGTCGTGCTGGCGGGCGCAGAGCCCTCCGATCGGCTCGCCGCCGAACTCCAGGATCACGTCAAGCGGGTGACCGCTCCGTACAAGTACCCGCGCATCCTCGAGTTCACCGACGAGCTGCCGAAGACGCCGAGCGGCAAGATCCGGCGCGCGGAGCTGCGGGGCCGAGAATGAGGAACTGGGCCCAGGCCTGGGGCGAGGACTGGGCCGGGTTCGCCGGGATCTTCATCGTCACCAACCTCGGGCTGCTCGCGGTGGGCGCGACCCTCGCTGTCCTCCCGCACTACGTCAAGGACAGCCTGAACGGCTCCGACCTCGAGGTCGGGATCGTCAGCGGCGCGTTCGCCTTCACCGGGATCGTCTGCCGTCCGATCGCTGGGAACGTCGCCGACCGGCGTGGCCGAAAGCCGACGGTCGTCGTGGGATCCCTGCTGGCCGCGACGGCAGGCGTCCTCTATTTCGTGCCGGCCGGCATCCCGGGCCTGATCATCGCCCGATTCTTCCTCGGCGCTGGCGAAGGGACCGTGTTCACCGCAGGGTCGGCCTGGAACGTGGACATGGCGCCGGAGGAGCGCCGCGGCCGGATGATCGGCCTCTACGGCCTCGCGATCTGGACCGGGCTCACTCTCGGCCCGCCGATCGGGGTCCTGCTCCAGGACGCGGGCGGCTTTCACCTCGTCTGGGCCTTCGCGGCCGGCGCGCCGCTCCTCGGTGCCGCGATCGCCTCCCGGCTTCCGGAGAGCTACGAGGCCGAGCCGGACGTCGATCGCGGTCCGTTCATCTCGCGCGAGGCGCTCGGCCCGGGAGCGACCTTCTCGCTCTGCGTTTTCGGCTTCGCCGCCGTCTCCGCGTTCATCGTGCTCAGCCTCGACGAGCGTGGGATCGGGCACGGTCCGGCGGTCTTCAGCGTGTTCGCCGCCAGCGTGGTCATCACCAGGCTTCTCGCAGGTGGCCTGCCCGACCGGATCGGCGCGGCCCGCTGCGCGGTGGGCGCCGCGCTGGTCGAGACCGTGGGCTTGCTCCTGCTGGGCGTGGCCCAGGACCTGGCGGTGGTGATCCTCGGCGCGATCGGGATGGGGGCCGCCTTCTCGCTCCTGTTCCCCTCCCTCTCGCTGGTCGCGATCAACCGCGTCGGGCCCGAGCGCCGCGGCGTCGCGATGGGCACATTCACGGCCAGCTTCGACCTCGGCATGCTGGTCGGCTCCCCACTGGTGGGCGCGGCTGCTGCCCTGGGTGGCTATTCGGCCGCCTTCTACCTCGCCGCGTTTGCCTCTTTGGCGTGCGCGACGCTCTCACTTTCGATGTCGCGTCGACCTGGAATCGAGCCGGTCCCCAGTACCCTCCGGGCCTGATGGCGCAGCGCGAGACAGCGGCTCGATCTATCTCAGCGAATGCAGCCGTACCAGCGGCCGAGACGATCGACAGCAGGCTGATCAACAAGCTCACCGAGGAGCAGATGGCTCGCTTCCGCGAGCACACGCCGACCTCGGCGGAGTACTTCGACCGTGCCCGCAAGGTGATGCCGGGCGGCGTTCCGTCCTCGTTCCAGCTCAACGATCCCTGGCCCGTCTACATCGATCGCGGCAAGGGCGCGCTCGTCTGGGACGTGGACGGCGGCGAGTACGTCGACTTCCACAACGGCTTCGGCGTGATGTGCGTGGGGCACGCGAACCCGGTGATCGGCGAGGCGGTCAAAGCGCGGGTGGACGAGGGCACCCACTTCGCGGCCCCGACCAATGGCTCGATCACCTCGGCCGAGAACCTCGTCGAGCGCTTCGGCCTCCCGATGTGGCGCTTCTCGAACTCGGGGACCGAGTCGACGATGTCCGCCATCCACCTGGCCCGCGGCGCGACCGACCGTGACCTGATCATCAAGATCGAGGGCTCCTACGACGGGCACCACGACGCCGTGATGGTCTCCTGCTATCCCGATCTCGACGAGCTCGGTCCACGGGAGAGCCCGAACGCGATTCCGTTCGGGTCCGGCTATCCCCAGGCCGTCGTCGAGCTCACCGTTCCGGTCCCCTTCAACGACGCGGACATACTCGAGGCGACCCTGAAGGAGCACGAGGGGAAGGTCGCCGGCCTGATCATCGAGCCGGCGATGATGAACATCAACATCATCCCGCCGAAGGAGGGCTACCTCGAGCGGGTGCGCGAGCTCTGCACGGAGCATGGCGTCAAGCTGATCTTCGACGAGGTGAAGACCGGCGCCACGATCTCCTACGGCGGCGCCACCCAGCGCTTCGGGGTCGAGCCGGACATGATCTGCCTGGCGAAGGCGATCTGCGGCGGTTATCCCGGTGGCGCGATCGGGATGACCGCGGAGCTCGGCGAGGTCGTCGCCTCCGACAAGGTGCACCAGATCGGCACCTTCAACGGCAACCCGCTGGTGATGGCGGCCGCCGAGGCCACCCTCACGAAGGTCCTCACCCCGGACGCCTACGAGAAGCTCGAGTCGACCAACGAGGCGCTGATGGCGCGCTGCCAGGCGATCATCGAGAAGCACGGCCTGCCGGCCTACACCCAGGGCCTCGGCGCGAAGGGCTGCGTGATCTTCGCCCCGGAGCCGATCTACGAGTACCGCGACTACCTCACCAAGGTCGACGGGGAGCTCTCCACCCTGGCCTGGCTCTACCACATGAACCACGGCATCTTCATGACCCCGGGCGTCGAGGAGGAGTGGACCCTCTCCATCGCCCACGAGCAGGAGCACATCGACCGCTACGTCGCCGCCTTCGAGGCGTTCGCCTCCGACGTCAGCGGCTCCTAACCCAGTCGCGACCACCGGCGCTGGCAGTAACCCCGCCGGGCCGACCAGCGCTCTTTGGAACAGGGTAGGAATGGCTTAAGGAGGGAAAGTGCGCATTCATCACGGGAGTTCGCGGTGGCATGCTCCTCGGCTCCTCGGCATCGCCATAGCGGCGGCGGGACTGGTCGTGCTGGCAGCGGTCGGCACGGGCGGCGCGGGCGCGGCGCCCGGGGACACCGACCTGGCGCTGACCAAGTCGGACAGCCCCGACCCGGTGACCGCGGGCGACAACCTCACCTACACGATCAAGGTCCAGAACCCGGGAACGCTCCCCGCGACCGAGGTGACGGTGACGGACGTCCTGCCCGGCGGAGTCGACTTCGTCTCGGCGACCGGCGGCATCTGTCAACGCGCTGCGGACAAGGTGACCTGCGACCTCGCCCAGGTGGACGCGGCCACGACCGCGACCGTGACGATCATCGTCAAGACGAAGAAGGCCGGCACGCTGTCGAACACCGCCAGCGTCACCAGCCCCGAGGACATCGCCCTTCAGAACAACTCGGCGACCGCGACGACCACCGTGAGCAAGGCGCCGGCCAAGCCCAAGAAGCCGAAGAAGCCGAAGGGGCGGCCGAGCTGCGGGGCCCCGACGATCACCGGGACCCCTGGTGACGACGTGATCACGGGCACCTCGCGGGCCGACGTGATCGTCACCTTCGGTGGCAACGACCAGGTCTTTGCGGGCGGCCGGGCCGACCTCGTCTGCTCGGGCGCGGGAGCCGACATGGTCGCCGGCCAGGACGGTGGGGACACCGTGATCGGCGGAGGCGGCGCCGACCGCCTCATCGGTGGCAAGTCCGGGGACGTGCTCAAGGGCAAGAACGGACGCGACCGGCTGAAGGGCAAGAGCGGCAACGACTTCCTGAACGGCGGCAAGAAGCGCGACCGCTGCAAGGGTGGCTCCGGCAGCGACACGCTGGTTCGCTGCCCCTAGCTAACCGGAGGCTCCGTTCAGGTCGAGCGCCTGCGTGGCGGCCTCGACGTCCTCGGTGAGGATCACCAGGCGGACGCCGGTGAAGATCGTGTAGGCGACGTCGATGTTGACGCCGGCCTCGGCGAGATCGCGCGCGATCTCGCCCATCGCCCCCGGCTTGTCATGGAGATCGACGACGACGGCCTCGCGCTCGTCCGCGACGCTGATCCCCGCCTCCTCGAGCGCCTCGCGCGCGGCTGCCTCGTCCTCGACCAGGATGTGGATGAAGCCCTTACCGTCCCCCACCATCGCGCAGAGGCCCGCGATGTTGATCCCGGCCTTGCCGGTCGCCTCACCCAGGTCGGCCAGCTTCCCGGGCTGGTCATCCATGATCACCGTGAGGTCCTTCATCGACCCCTCCGTCGTAGGTGCTCGCATCATATGCAGACCGCTGGGGTCAAATGGGAAACGCCGGGTACTCTCGAAGTGATGGCCAACCGGCTCGCCGAGGAAACCAGTCCCTACCTCCTGCAGCACAAGGACAACCCGGTCGACTGGCGGCCCTGGGGCCCCGAGGCCCTCGGGCAGGCAGCCCGGGACGACAAGCCGATCCTGCTCTCGATCGGCTACTCCGCCTGTCACTGGTGCCACGTCATGGAGCGGGAGTCCTTCGAGGACGACGAGACCGCGCGCCTGATCAACGAGTCCTTCGTGCCGATCAAGGTCGATCGGGAGGAGCGCCCGGACGTCGACGACATCTACATGGAGGCGGTTCAGGGGATGACCGGGCAGGGCGGATGGCCTCTGACCGTCTTCCTCGACCCCGAAGGCGTGCCCTTCTACGGCGGCACCTACTTCCCGCCCGAGGCCAGGCAGGGTCTGCCCAGCTTCAAGCAGGTCCTCGAGGCAACCGCCGGCGCCTACCGGAACCAGCGCGAGGAGCTGCGCGAGGCCTCGGTTCGGATCCGCGAGTCGCTCGGTGCCGTCGGTCGTGTCGAGCAGTCGCAGGAGCCGCTCGACCAGTCGGTCCTGGCGGGAGCGCTCGCGGGGCTCCAGGCGAGCTTCGATCGCTCCAACGGCGGCTTCGGCGGCGCCCCGAAGTTCCCGCCGTCGAGCACCCTGGAGTTCCTGCTGGACCGCGGCCAGAACGAGCCCGTTCGCCTGACGCTCGACAAGATGCTGCACGGCGGCATCTACGACCAGCTCGGCGGCGGCTTCGCCCGCTACTCGGTGGACGCGACCTGGCTCGTCCCCCACTTCGAGAAGATGCTCTACGACAACGCTCTGCTCGCGCGCGCCTACCTGCACGGGTGGCAAGTGATGGGAGAGGAGCGCTGGCGACGGGCCTGTGAGGAGACGCTCGACTGGGCGCTGCGCGAGATGCGCGGGCCGGAGGGCGGCTTCCACTCCGCGCTCGACGCAGACTCCGAGGGCGAGGAGGGGCGCTTCTACGTCTGGGACGAGGAGGAGATGCGGACGGCGCTCGCCGAGGCCGGGATCTCGGTCGATGCGATCGAGCGAGTCCTCGGCTATTGGGGCGTGAGCCCGGCCGGGAACTTCGAGGGGCGCAACATCCTGCACGTCCCGCTCGGTGCCAGCGCCCAGCGCCCGGCCGAGCTGGACGATGCCCGCACCGCGCTCTACGGCTGGCGCGACCGGCGGGTCCGCCCCGGCCTCGACGACAAGCGAATCTGCTCCTGGAACGCCCTGATGATCGCCGCGCTCGCCGACGCCGGCGCGGCCCTCGGGCGCGAGGACCACCTCGACGCCGCCTCCGCCTGCGCCCGCTTCGTCTGGGAGTCGATGCGCGACTCCAATGGCCACCTGCGCAGGACCTGGAAGGAAGGCAATGGTCGTCTCAACGCCTACCTGGAGGACCATGCCTTCCTGATCGAGGCGCTGCTCAGGCTCTACGAGGCGACGCTCGAGGTGCGCTGGTTCGACGCGGCACGGGAGACCGCCGACCAGATGATCGAGCGCTTCGCCGACGACGAGCGCGGCGGGTTCTTCACCACCTCGAACGACCACGAGGAGCTGATCGCGCGCCGCAAGGACGTCGGGGACCACCCGATTCCCTCCGGCAACTCCTCGGCGGCCTACGGCCTGCTCAGGCTCGCCGCCCTGACCGGCGAGCGCGACTACGAGGAGCGGGCGATCGGCACCATGCGCCTCTTCGCCCCCGCCGCCGCCCGGCATCCCGACGCCTTCGGCCATCTGCTCCAGGCGATCGACTTCCACCTCTCCCCCGTGCGCGAGGTCGCGCTGGTCGCTCCCTCGAACGGCGCGGACGGCTCAACACCCCTCGCCGAGCTGGCGGGCGTCGTCCGCTCCGCCCATCGCCCCCACGTCGTCCTCGCCGGCGGCCCGGAGGGCTCAGAGCGCCCGGAGCTGCTGCGGGAGCGCCCGGCGGTCGAGGGCAAGCCGGCCGCCTATGTCTGCGAGCACTTCACCTGCAAGGCGCCGGTGACCGAGCCGAAGGAGCTCGAGGCTGCCCTCTCGTGAGACGGTCGTCCTCGTCCACGGCGGGGTCGGACCTGAGCTGACCTGGGAGCGCCAGGCCCAGCTTGCCGAGGGTTGGAACCTCGTGATTCCGACGAGGCGAGGCTATCCGGGCGGTCCGGAAGCCGAACGCACGGATTTCGACCTGGACGCCGGGGACCTCTTGGGCCTGATCGGCGGCGGTGCCCACCTCGTCGGCTTCTCCTACGGCGGGATCGGCTGCGCGATCGCCGCGGCTGCCGACCCCGATCGCATCCGCTCGCTCACCCTGATCGAGAGCCCGATCTACAAAGCCGCCCCCGATGACCCACGGGTCCGGGAGATCATCGTCTCCGGCGATGCAGTTCTAGCCAGCGAAGCCGATGAGGAGACGGAGCGGCGCTTTCTCGCGAATGCCGGGATGGACCCTGATGCGATGACGGGCCGTCATCGCGAACTCATCCAGCAATCGATTGATGCTTCACGCGGCGGCCGCTCACCCAGCGAGGCTGACCCGGACCTCGACGCGATCGCTCGGGCGAGCATTCCGACGATGGTCGTCTCCGGCGGTCACCATGAGGGGATCGAAATGATCTGCGACGGGCTCGCGACCCGGCTGGAAGCCCGCCGCGAGATCGTCTCCGGCGCCGGGCATGCGGTCCCTCGAGCGCCGGGGTTCAACGACGTGCTGGAGGACTTCCTGCTCTCAGCCAGCCGTTAGCGGCCGCAGGGTCAGCCAGCCGAGGAACGGGCGGCCTCGGCGACGCGGCGGGCGATGCGAAGCAGCGCATAGAGACCCTTGCCGGCACCGGGCCGCGCCGGCTCCAGCGGAACCTCCACGTTCAGTGTCCCGGCCTCCCTCCCGGCGATCGTCACCTCGCCGAGCGATTCGAGCAGGCCGAGCATCTCCTCGTTCTCCGCCAGCAGGACCGCCGTCAACTGGTCGATGCCCTCCTCAAGGGCACGCTCCGCGAGCAGGCTGGTGAGGCCGGTCCCGAGCCCGCGACCTTGCCAGCCGTCGACCACCGTGACCGCCGCCTCCGCGCTCGAGCCGTCGGTTCGCACGTATCGCGCCACCCCGATGGCGTCCCCCGAATCACGATCGAAAGCGATCAGCGCCTCGTGGTCGCGGTGGTCGACCTCCGTCAGGTAGGCGAGCATCGTTGGGCTGAGCCTCTCCATCGGCGCCAGGAAGCGGCTGTAGCGCGACCGGTCGCTGAGCCGCGCGAAGCCGCGCTCGAGAGCGTCCTTGTCGCCACCACGGATCGGCCGGATCAGGGCGGTGGCACCGTCGCGGAGGGTGAGCTCGACCGGGTCCATCGGCACCCGGCGATCCTCGCAGGGCTACAGGATCGGCAGGAAGTGCTCGATCTCGTACGGAGTGACCTGGACCCGGTAGTCCTCCCACTCCGTCCGCTTGATCTCGATGAAGCGGTTGAAGGCGTGCTCGCCGAGGATGCGGAGGACGAGCTCAGACTCGGCGGCGAGCTCGATCGATTCCCCGAGCGTTTCGGGGAGCTGCTCGATCCCGCGCCGCTGGCGCTCCTCCGGGGTCAGGTGGTAGAGGTTCTGCTCCATCGGCTCGGGCAGCTCGTAGCCGTGCTCGATCCCCTCGAGGCCTGCGTGCAGCATCCCCGCGAAGCAGAGGTAGGGGTTGCAGGCCGGGTCCGGGCAGCGCAGCTCGGCCCGGGTCGCCTGCTCCTTGCCTGGGTGGTAGAGCGGCACCCGGATCAGGGCGGAGCGGTTGCGGCGTGACCAGGACAGATAGACCGGCGCCTCGAAGCCGGGCACGAGCCGCTTGTAGGAGTTGACCCACTGCGCGAACAGCGGCGAGATCTCCCGCGCGTGCTTGAGCTGACCGGCGATGAACGCCTTCGCGGTGTCGGAGAGGAAGTACTGGTCGTCCGCGTCGAAGAAGGCGTTCTTGCCGTCCTTGGAGAGGGACTGGTGGACGTGCATCCCGGAGCCGTTCTCACCCTGCAGCGGCTTCGGCATGAAGGTCGCGTGCCAGCCGTACTTCAACGCGTACTCCTTGACCGTGATCCGGTAGGTCATGCAGTCGTCCGACATCGCGAGAGCGCCCTTGTAGCGCATGTCCACCTCGTGCTGGGAGGGGCCGACCTCGTGGTGGGTGTACTCCACGTGGATGCCGAGCTGCTCGAGGGCGAGTACGGTCTCACGCCGCACGTCCGAGCCCGCGTCGAGCGTGGTCAGGTCGAAGTAGCCGCCTTCGTCGAGCACCTCGGGGGTGCCGTCCTCCGGGTTGGCCGAGCGGAAGTAGAAGTACTCGAGCTCGGGGCCGATGAAGTAGTCGTCGAAGCCCATCTCCTTGGCCCGCTCGAGCGCGCGGCGCATGATCCAGCGCGGATCGCCCTCGTAGGGATCACCGCCCGGGACCCGGATGTCGCAGATCATGCGGGCGGTGCGGTTGGTCTCCTCAATCCGCCAGGGAATCAGGCGCAGCGTGGTCGGGTCGGGCATGGCGATCATGTCCGACTCCTCGATCGGGTTGAAACCGGTGATCGACGAGCCGTCGAAGCCCATGCCTCCCTCGAAGGCGTCGTCGAGCTCGGCGGCGTGGATCGAGAAGCTCTTCAGCTGGCCGAGCAGGTCCGTGAACCAGAGCCGGACGAAGCGAACGTCGTTCTCCTCGCAGAACGCGATCGCCTCCTTGGCGTCGGTCGCAACGACGTCCTTGGTCCCGGTCGAGTCAGGCATCGGCCGACAAGTTATCGCCGTGTCACATCCGAGGTCCGCTCAGCGTCGTATCAGAGAGCAAAGTGCAAATGATGCCTGTACACTTACGAGGCGTAAGTAACCGGCTAAAAGTAAAGTAAGCCCAATGTAAACGGCGGATCGAGGAAATGACCGTAAAGACAGACGTCAGTCGCTTCCACATCCACGATGAGCTCACCGCCCCGGACGGAAGC
>JBKPND010000039.1:0-68050 GCA_046732465.1 Actinomycetota bacterium | reverse complement strand
GGCTTCAACTTCGTCGACGTGCGGGACGTCGCCGATCTGGAGATCAGGGCGATGACCTCGCCCGAGGGCGGCGGCAAGCGATTCATCGCCGTGACCCAGTGGCTGTGGATGGCGGAGGCCGGCAAGATCCTGAAGGAGCGGCTGGGCGATCGGGCGTCCAAGGTGCCGACCCGGCAGATCCCTGACCTGCTGGTCCGCGTCATGGCGCTGTTCGACGGCGGCATCCGCTCGATCATCGGCACGCTCGGCAAACGGACGGACCTGAGCTCCGAACGGGCCAGAAGCGTCCTCGGCTGGTCGCCCCGGCCGATCGAGGACACGATCGCCGAGACGGGCGAGAGCCTGATCGAGCACCGTGTCGTCGAGGTACCGGCCGCTGCGTGAAAGCCGATCCCGGAACCGCGCTTTGCATGGAAAGCGGACTCCTCGTGGCAGCAGATGCTCTGCTCGAACAGACGTTTGGGCGGTGCCGCCGCGGGTAAACCCTTGAGGCGAGGGCAGTCCTTGCTTCGCATGACGCGAATCAACCTGCCGATCAGCGCCGGTCTGGGAGCAAATGGGCGAGTTGTGACCTTCGGTCACCTTGCACGGCCCAAATCGGAGACCTAATAGACAGAGGAATGACAAGCATGGAAGCTGCAACCAAGCCCGGCGCCACGCGCACCGACTCGGCCCGTCGTGAAGGCGGCATTCGCCGCCTGACGACGGAGACCAAGCAGGCATTCAAGACGACGGAATTCTGGGGGATGGTCGGCGTCATCGTCGCGATTCTCGTCAGCGCCGCCGTGATCAAGGGCGGCGACACCGGCGGAACCGACGAGTTCATTGCCCGACAGGCATGGCTCTACGTCGCGATCGTCGCCGGTGCCTATTTCATCGGTCGCGGTCTCGCCAAGTCCGGGTCGAGAGATCCGTACACCGAGACCTTCGACGGCAGCGATCGGAACGGTCGCTAGCCGATCTTTCGCGCGGGCCGGGGTCCTGAGGGGCCTCGGCCCGGGCTTTCGCCCGCTGAAGCGATGCTTGTGTTCTGGAAGCGATCCGGGGAACGCACACAGATGCGATTCATGCCCGGCTGCCTTCTCTGGTCGATCGCCCTCTCGATCGCCCTGACGATCTTGCTGAACCTGCTGATCAGATTGTTCTAGCGATGTCGGCAGAGAACGTGGAGATCGTGCGACGGATTTACGGAGAGGGGCTGATCGACCGCGATCCGAAGCGCTTCGTCAACGACTTCGCCGCCCCGGAGATCGAATACGTCAATCCTCCCGAGGCCATCGACCCCGGTATTCGTCACGGCCGCGCTGAAGTCATCCTCGCCTTGCGACGCGCTCGTCAATCGTCCGCCTCGTACCGGCATGAGCTTCACGAACTGTTCGACCTAGGCGACACCGTGGTCGCCGCCGTCAGCCGCCACGCTGGCCCTCCGAGTAGCAGCGAGATCCAGGAAGAGGCGCACATCTGGACCTTCCGCGAAGGCAAGGTCGTTCGCTTCGAACGGAGTCTCAATCTGGAGGATGCCCTCGAGAGCTGAACGGCCCTACCCGGAGGGTCCCGTCGTATAGCGCCAGGTAGTCGGGTTAGCGAGCGTGTTGCCCGCCAGGTCCTTAGCAGCCCCGGAAACGGCTGCCGTGTATTGCGTCCCAGCAGCCAGGCCAGGGTTGGGCAGGAAGATAAGCGCGTTCCCGTACCAGCCGAAGCTTCCGCTCACTGGGGCCCCGTCGCTCGTTCGCTTCAGCGAGAAGGCGGCCTCGGCGGAGGGCTTGTCCATGGCCTTGTTGAAGATGGCATAGGTCACCGAACTGGGAGAAACGCCGGTGGCACCGGCGGCCGGATAGACCCTGTCGATGATCGGGCGGTTGGTCGTCGTGAACCGCCACGTCTTCGCGACTGGCAGCGGGAACCCGCCGAGGTTCTGGGCCGCGGTCGAAACGCTTGCCGTGTATTGCGTCCCACCCGCCAGGTCAGCGTTCGGCTTGAAGATCAGCACGCTAGGGCCGTACCAGCCGAAGCTTCCGCTCACCGGCGCCCCGTCGCTGGTTCGCTTCAGCGAGAAGGCGGCCTCGGCGGAGGCCTTGTCCATCGATGTGTCAAAGAAGACGATGATCGCCGCGTTGGGAAGCACCTCGGCGGCGTCCTCGGCTGGGCTGACGCTGGTGACTGCGGGTGACGTGCCGACCCGCACCATTCTCGCCACCGACGGCACGCCGTTCGCGTCGATCACGAAGAGCATGTAGACCCCCGGCGGCGCGAGGTTTGCGTTGGCCGGGGCGGTGGCGTTGAGCGTTCCGGTGCCGGCGGTGAACGAGAGCGGGACGTAACGCTGCTCCATGTTCACGGAGTGCGTCACCGCACCCACGCGGACCAGCGCCACCTTCCCGATCGAGGACGCGTTCGGCGTTGAGATCGCAAACGGCGCGTTGTAGGTCACCCGGCCGGGGGCGGAGCTGATCTGGGGGCGCGGCGCGAGCCCGCCGCTCTTCTTGAACAGGTAGGGCGGGGAGAACACCTCGGCGTTCTTCGCCAGATAACCGACCGTGTCACAGGTGGCGCAGATGCCACCTCCCGCGGAGAGCACGCGCGCATCGGGCAGGAGGAGCGCGGTCGAGTGGTACTGGCGCGTCACCCGCATGGCCGCGAGCGTCCGCCAAGTTCCGGTTGCCGGGTTCCACAGCTCGGCCGGGTAGACGCCGTTGTTCAGATCCACGAGCGCGGCCCCGGACGAGTTCCCGCCGGTGGCGAGCACCGTGCCGTCCGCCAGCACGGTGAGGTTGTGTTGGCGGCGGCCGTACGCCATCGGCGCCGTGGCCGATACCTGCGGCGTTCCTCCGTTCACGTTGATGACGCTGGCATTCGTGCTCGAGGGCCCTCCGCCCGCGACGAGGATCTTGCCCACGTCATAGAGGGCGTGGCTGCCGTAGCTGCGGTACAGGGAGTCACGCTGGCCGTAGCTCTGCCATGAGCCTCCCCCGGCTGTGTTGATGCTCCGCATCGTCTGGTCGGGACCCGAGTAGAAAGCACGGCCATCGGGCGCTACGTCCAGCCACGGATACAGCGGCAGGTCGAGCGAGGCCGTGGTGAGCGCGCGCAGGCCACCGTCGGTCTTGCGCACCTCCGGCATGTCCGGCCCGCCCTCGGTGATCAGCATCTCCCCGTTGGCCAGGGGGGTGACGCTCGGATACCAGCGTCCGGCCGCCATGTTCGGCCCAAGGCTCCACGTATTGGTGTTCGAGTCGAAGAGGTGCGTCTGGACTAGGCCGTTGAGCTGGGTGTCCTTGTTCCCACCGGCGACGAACAGGGTTCCATCCATGAGGTGGGCCAGGCCGCTGCAGAAGAGGTTGTAGCCCGTGGTCACGTCCGCAGGCATCTGGGCGCCGGTGGCGGGGTCCCACACCGTGGCGCGGGTGCGGTCCTGGACCGCGTAGGTCTCGGTCGCGTGATCGCCGATCGAGTCATACGCGAGGACCTTTCCGTTCCCGAGCAGCGCAACGTGCACGCCCACCACCGGCCAGTCGACAACGGGGCCCCACTGTCCCACTTGGCTGACGCCGCCGGTGACCGCCGCCGCCGCCGCCGCCGCGTCCGTGGCGGTGACCGCCATGGTGTGCTGCTGGAGCCGCCGTTCCGTGGCCCGGTCGTGCGGCGGAATGATGTCCTCCTGAGCGTGGCCCTGAGGGGTGTTCGGGTCGTGAGCAAGCGCTGCGGTAGGGGCTCCGGCGGCGAAGACCGAGGCCGCGAGGGCGGCAGAGAAGACGAATGCGGCGCCGCGTTGGGACATGTTTCAGCGAGCGAAAGGGCGATCGGCCCGGCTCAATACGAGTTCAAGCAAAAGTATGCGCCGCCCATTACCGCCGTCAATCCGGAAAAACCCACACACCTCATTGCGAAATGCGGTTGGCGCAGAGCCGCTGCCCGGCCGTCACGGCCGGGCGCCTGCCGAACACACTGTTACAGCCGAGTCCGCGATCGCCTCCCAGCGGCGAGGAAGACCCGGTTGGAGGGAAGGCTCCATCACCAGCCAGCGGTCGGATGACGCCACGCCGACGCGGAACGGTGCCGAGCCGAAGAACGCCGCCGCGACTTCGGCCGGTCGGGCCGTCGCGGATCCGACAGAAACAGCATCGTCGATGAAAAAGGCGACCGGCTCGCCCCGCGAAGTCGGTTCGAGTCGCCGGCAGCGCCGAGCCGCCGACGGCGGCGCTGAGCGCACGGTAAGACCACCCGCATGGGCCAGCACCACGTCGGCGAGATTGCGCCACCGAGCAGATAGGCCGACGATCTCCGACGCCGAGTAACCAAACGGTCCTATTCGGCCGCTGGCTCGTAGGTAGTCGCCCGCGCTGATCGTTGTCGGGCCGACTCCTCCGCGCTGTGCGGCAATCGGATCTCTGGCCGGCGAGTAGGCGGGGTCGAGCTCCACTCCGACGAGTTGCTCGGCGCCGGCCTCCACGCGGTTGAGCGTCGTCTCGTCCACCTTCAGGTCACGCCCGTCCGTGAGCAGATCGATATTGCGCGGGATGCCCACAGCGACGACCAGGAAGAAGCTCGCCACGATCGCGAACGAGAGCCGCTGACCACGCAGCGCTTCGGCGGCCAGCAGCAGCAGCGCCACGCTCCCGGCGAATAGGTAGCGAGAGGAGTCTGGAGGCCTGCCCGCGATCGCGATCAGAAGCCAGTACGAGCCGACCAGCGCGAGCAGCGCCCACAGATAGGGCCGGTTCGGCCCGCGCCAGATCCGCCACGCGAGCGCAGCCGCCGCCAGCAGGGAAAGAATCGGCCAGGCTCGGGTCCCCACTGTGAGCGGGCTGTCCGCGGGCACCGGATTGACCGCCAGAATCGATCCGATCACGGCCCCCGAGGAGAGTGCGATCGAGTGCAGGAGATCGATCGGGTCGGTGACGTGGTAGGCGGTCTGATGGAACTGCCGCGCCCAGAGGTACCAGCCGATGTAGAGCGCCAGCGGAAGGCCTGCCACCCAGAGAGCTGAGAACCGCCGCTGGGCGAGCAGTAGGACCCCCAAGGCCACGGCGAACGCCAGGCCGAGCTCGATCGTGGCGACGGCCAGGGTGAGCAGGGCACACGCGCCGATCTCGCCGCGAAGATCGGGACGGCGCTCGAGGAAGAGCAGCGCTCCCAGCCCCGCAGCGAGCGCGTAGACCGTCCCCATGTTTGCCGGCCAGAGCAACTCCTCCCACGCGTAGCCGAAGATCAAGAGGAGCAGGGACGGGGCCAGGGCCGCCCATGGGCCCACGCGCGTCCGCGTGAGCTCGAAGAAGAGCCCGACGGCGATGACCACGCCGGCGACCTCGACAAGCCGGAACCACACGTAGTTCGTTCCGGCCGTGGCGAAGAGGCCCTCGTAGGCGAGCCGCACGGTCAGATGCAGGTGGTTGTTGTGCGGTGCGAGGAGGTACTCGGCGCTCAGGCTCGGGTACGCATCGACGCCCAGCGCCCTGTTGGTAAGGCGCGCGTAGAAGAAGAGGTCATCGCCGTTCAGCCCGATGCCTTTGCCCAACCAGAGCAGCAGGCCCGCCGCGCCGATCATCGCGAGACCCAGGACGAGCCAGGCCCGGCGCGCGGCCCTGAGGGAGCCTCCTTCCGGCACGGTCGATTCAATCGTGCCCGGCCTGGGATTGAATCTAGCTACCGTCGAGGCTGACCTGAGTCGATAGACAAGCCACCTGAGAAACGAGCGCGGCAGGGCCGTAGCCCGCACGCGGCGAGCCCGACCCATTGCAACTCAACTTCCCTACTACTTCGGCGGTGGCGGAACTGGGCAGGTTGCCGAGGTTCCGTCCACCGAGGTCACGACGAGGTCGCCGGTTCCCGTGATGTGGAAATCGACGGCACCGGCCTGACCGGTGGTGCTACCGATCTTCGTCACCGAGGGCGTGGCACCGTTGGCCTCGGTGTACTTGACCTTGGTGCCGCTTGGGAACGTGCCGAACACGTTGCCGTCGGTGTCGCTCAGGATCACCGCCGTGCCGGCGTCGGAGCCGACGACGTAGAAGCCGTCCTCGTTGATGCCACCGTTTGGGCCCGGCAGCGTGGTGGATCCTGCGGGCGGCACGGTTTGCCCGTGAGGGTTCACGGTCTCCTGGCAGAACGGCACATGCGCCTGAGCTGGCGCGGCAAGCGCCAGGAGAACCAGAGCCACTGCTGCGCCAAGCAGCCCTGCCCAGAGTCCGATCCTGGGAGCTCTCAATTCCATCGAATACCTCCTCTCACAAGAGCTGCGATGGCAATGTCGAACCTACTTCCCGCAAGACGCTGTTCGCCAGGTGACTTTTCTACCTCAGCGTGTGAAGCTCGCTGTGGATGGCGGGGCGAAGCCGATGGACTGCGTGAGCGACCTACTCCGACAGCCCGGCGGCTTGGAGGGCTTCGGCCTCCGTCGCACAGTTGCGCCAGCACACGCATTTCTTCCCGTCACGCCACCTTTGCGGCATCCAAAAGGGATCGATGAGTGGCGCTTCGCTGTCGGCGCCATGACCCGGCCCGGATGTGGGCGAGCGTGACGTCACCGCCGAGATCACGCAACTCCTCGACCTCGATCTCGTAGTCGGGAATGCCGAGGAAGTTGTCCCACCAGCGGTTCTGGCCCAGGCACGGGGATCCGGTGGTGTGTCGCGTTTGCTCCGGTATGCGGAGCAAAGGCGACAAATCCGGGAGCTGTCGCGGCTCGGCAGAGCCGCGCGGGCGCTACGGCTGGGTGCTCGAGCTCGAGTCCTGCGCGCGGGCGGGGCGATCGCCGAGCTTGACCGTGACGTCTCGCTGCTGGCCGTCTCGCCACACCGTCAGCGTGAGCTCGTCGCCGGGCTTGTGCTCGTTGACCGCCGAGATCACGTCGTCCATGCCGGAGATCTGCTTGCCGTCGACCTTGGTGATGATGTCGCCGCCGATCGGGACCGTCTGACCGCCGATCGTCGCCTGCCCGGTCGCGCCCTTGACTCCGGCGTCGTCGGCCGGGCCGCCGTTGAGGACCTGCTCAACGAGGACGCCCTCTTGGACGGGCAGATTGAGGGCCTGGGCGATGCTCGGAGTGATGTCGCCGCCGCTGATCCCGAGATAGGCGCGCTGGACCTCGCCGCCGTTCTCGAGCTGGGAGACGACATCGGCCGCGGTCTTGATCGGGACGGCGAAGCCGACACCCTCGTTGCCGCCGCTCTGGCTCTCGATCTGGGAGTTGATCCCGATCACCTGTCCGGCGCCGTCGATCAGCGGACCGCCGGAGTTGCCCGGATTGATCGCCGCGTCCGTCTGGATGACATCGCTGATCGAGAATCCGTTAGGGGCCTGGATCTGGCGCTGGAGCGCGGAGACGATGCCGGTCGTGACCGTCCGGTCGAGCCCGAAGGGGTTGCCGATGGCGACCACGGGGTCACCGACCTGCACCTTGCTCGAGTCGCCGAGCGGCAGCGGCGTGGCGCCCTCGGTGTTGTCGACCTTGAGGAGGGCGATGTCGGTCGAAGGGTCCGTCCCGACGATCTGGGCCTGCTGGGTGTCGCCGTTACCGAGCTGCACGTCGACGCGCTTGGCGCCCTCGACGACGTGCGCGTTGGTGAGGATGTGGCCGTCGTTGTCGACCAGGAAGCCCGACCCGGTGGCGGTGCTCTGCTGCTGCTGCGGCATCCCGAAGACGGACTGGGTCTGCTGCACGACCTGGGAGCTGATGAAGGCGACCCCCTGGGCGTCGCGCTGGTAGATGTCGTGGACTGTGAGGCCCTTGCTCGACGAGCTGCTCGCGGGCTCGGCCAGGGCAGCGGGGGCCACCACTCCGGAGGAGGGCGAGTTGTCGCTCGTGTCGACTACGCCGGCCTCGATCAGAACCAGGCCGCAGATCAGAACGACGAGTCCGCCTGCGACGGCGGACCCGAAGCTTGTCCCGAGGAATCTCTTGACGCTTTCCACGGGAGCCAGTGTTGGCGCCGGCGCTTAATCGTCTCTAAGGCCCCTCTACCGATTCCCTAAGAAGTCGACTATCGACTTCTCAGAGGAAGTGCTCGCGGGTCGAATCCTCGTCCGCGGTCAGCTCCCTGACCTTGGCGGCAGGATCCTCGGCCCGCATCAGCGCCTCGCCGATCAGAACCGCGTCCACGCCAACCCGGGCGAGCTCCTCGAGCGTCGAGCGATCCGCGATGCCGCTCTCCGAGACGACGGTCTTCCCGGCCGGGACATCGGTGATCAGCTCGAAGGTGGTCCCCACGTCCACGGTGAAGTCGTCGAGATTGCGGTTGTTGATTCCGATCACCTCGGCGTCGATCGTGAGTGCGGTCTCCAGCTCGGACTCCTTGTGGACCTCGACCAGGCAGTCGAGGTCGAGCTCCCTAGCCTCGGTAAGGAGCACGCCCAGGTCATCCGAGTTGAGCGCCGCGACGATCAGCAGGATCGCGTCGGCCCCGGCGAGCGCGGCCTCGTAGAGCTGGTAGCGGTCGACGACGAAGTCCTTCTGCAGGACCGGGAGCTCGCAGGCTCTGCGCGCCTCGGTGAGATCGGCGATGGAGCCGCCGAAGTGCGCCTCGTCCGTGAGAACCGAGAGGGCCGCCGCCCCTCCCTCCTCGTACGCCTGGGCGATCTCGGCCGCGGCGGCACCATCCCGGATCTCTCCCACACTGGGCGAGCGGCGCTTGAACTCGGCGATCAGGGACAGGCCGGGCCTGCTCAGCGCCTCGCCGAACGGGCGCTGCTCGGGGCGTTCGCCCAACCGGCGCTCCAGGTCCGCCAACGGGACCTGGGCGCGTCTCCTCTCCACGCCCGCCCGAGCGGACTCGACCAGCTCTTCGATCATCGCCATCTCGTCGAAGGCAACCTTAGCTAGCGCCGGAGAGCTCGCGAGAGCGGCCCACCAGGCGATCGAGCACCTCGCGCGCGGCGCCGGAGTCGATCGCCTCGACTGCCTTGGCCACACCCTCTGGGAGATCGCCGGCACCGCCCGCCACGTAGATGGCGGCACCGGCGTTGAGGGCGGAGACATCGCGTGCCGCGCCCGCCTCTCCCTCCAGCACCGACCTGACGACCGCGGCGTTCTCGGCGGGCTCCCCGCCGGGGATCGCGTCGAGCGGCGCCGGCTGGAGGCCGAGCGCATCCGCCTCGACGTACCACTCCTCGGTTCCTCCATCCGCGACCTCGATCACCCGCGTCCGGGAGGCCAGGCTGAGCTCGTCGATGCCGTCGTCCGCCGAAACCACCAGGGCCCGGGCACAGCCCAGCTGCACCAGGGCGTCGGCGATGATCTCCTGGTAGCTGCGGTCGGAGACACCGAGGAGATGGGCGGTGGCGCCGGCCGGGTTGGTGAGCGGGCCCAGGAAGTTGAAGATCGTCCGGACCGCCAGCTCCTTGCGGACCGGGACGACGTGCGCCATCGCCTGGTGGTGCTTGGGAGCGAACATGAACCCGAACCCGATCTCCTCGATGCAGGTGGCGACCTCGTCCGGCGAGAGCTCGATGTCGACTCCGAGAGCCTCGAGCACGTCGGCGGAACCGGACCTGCTGGTGGCCGAGCGGTTGCCGTGCTTGGCGACCTTGCAGCCGGCCCCGGCCGCGATCAGCGCCGCGGTCGTCGAGATGTTGAAGGTGGTCGGCCCCCCGCCGGTGCCGGCGGTGTCGACCAGCCCCGGCTTATCGATCTCGACCTGAGCCGCCAGCTGCCGCATCGTGCGGGCGAGCCCCACCAGCTCCGATACCGTCTCGCCCTTCGCCCGCAGGGAGACGAGAAAGGCCGCCGTCTGGACCTCGCTCACACGGCCCTCCATGATCTCCGCGAGAGCGGTGGAGGTGTGGTCGGCCGTCAGGTGCGTACCGGCGCAGATCTCGTCGATCGCGCGCGTGAGGATGTCATTGGGCATCTCGCGAGCCTCCCTCGAGTTCGAGGAAGTTAGCCAGCAGCCGCTTCCCCTGCGGGGTGAGCACGGACTCGGGGTGGAACTGGACGCCCTCCGCGGGCAGCTCCCGGTGGCGCACGCCCATCACCACGTCGCCGTAGGTCGAGGTCAGCTCGAACTCTTCGGGCAGCTCAGGATCGGCGATCAGCGAGTGGTAACGACCGGCGACCAGCGGATTGGAGAGTCCCTGATAGATGGCCCGGCCGTCGTGCTGGACCTCTGCGTCCTTGCCGTGGATCGGATCCCCGCGGATCACCTTGCCGCCGAAGGCCTCGACGAGCGACTGGT
The DNA here is from genome assembly GCA_046732465.1 of Actinomycetota bacterium. Classification (GTDB taxonomy): domain Bacteria; phylum Actinomycetota; class Thermoleophilia; order Solirubrobacterales; family 70-9; genus DASUPK01. The sequence continues at coordinate 57,881 of JBKPND010000039.1, read as the reverse complement.
GTCCGAGGCAGACGCCGAGCACCGGCGTGCCGCCCTCCGCGAAGGCTCGGACCGCCTCGACCGAGATGCCCGCCTCCTTAGGGGTACAGGGTCCAGGTGAGACGACCAGGCGATCGGGCCGCAGCCTTCGCAGCTCGTCGACGCTCGCCTTGTCGTTCCGCACCACGCCCACCTCAGCGCCGAGCTCCCCCAGGTGCTGGACAAGGTTGTAGGTGAAGGAGTCGTAGTTGTCGATCACGAGAACGCTGGTCATGTCAGGGCCACTCCGGCTGCTCGGCGGCGAGCTCGACCGCGCGGAAGACGGCCTTCGCCTTGTTGACCGACTCGTTGTACTCATAGGCCGGCTGGGCGTCGGCGACCGTTCCGCCGCCCGCCTGGACGTGCACGAGGCCGTCCTTGACCACCACCGTGCGGATGTGGATCGCCGTGTCGAGATCCCCGGTGTAGGAGAGGTAGCCGATCGCGCCGCCGTAGGAGCCGCGCTTGTGCGGCTCCAGCTCGTCGATGATCTGCATCGCGCGGACCTTCGGCGCCCCCGAGAGGGTGCCGGCCGGGAGCACCGAGCGGAGGACGTCCATCGCGCTGATCCCCTCCCGGAGCTGTCCCGAGACCTGACTGACGATGTGGAGCACGTGCGAGTAGGTCTCGACGACCATCAGCTCGTCCACGTTCACCGTGCCGTACTCGCAGACCCGGCCCAGGTCGTTGCGGCCCAGGTCGACAAGCATCACGTGCTCGGCGCGCTCCTTCGGGTCCTGGAGCAGGCGCTCGGCCTGGCGGCGATCCTCCTCCTCGTCGCCCCCGCGCGGGTAGGTGCCCGCGATCGGCCTGGTCTCGACCCGCTGGCCCGTGACCTTGACCAGCGGCTCCGGCGACGCGCCCGCGATCTCGAAGTCCCCGAAGTCCAGGAAGTACATGTAGGGCGACGGGTTGACCGTGCGGAGCCCTCGGTAGATCGAGAACGCCTCGACCGGTGTCTGCGCCGTGAACCGCTGGGACGGCACCACCTGGAAGGCGTCGCCCGCGTGCACGTACTCGATGATCCGCGAGACCGTTCCCTCGAACTGCTCCCGGGTCATGTTCGACTCGAACCCGGCATCAACCGGCATCTCCTCGGCTTCGCCTCCGGGGATGCCGGATCGCGCTCGCGGGACGGGCTCGCGGAGGCGTTCCCGCATCTCACCGATCGCCTCGACCGCGCGCACGTAGGCGTCCTCGATGCCGCCGTCCTCGACGAAGGCGTTCGCGATCAGGGTGACCTCGTGGCGCTGGTGGTCGAACGCGACCAGGAGGTCACTGATCATCAGCGCCATGTCGGGGAGGCCGATCGGGTCCGGATTCGGCTCGGGCAGCGGCTCGACCGTCCGGACGAGGTCGTAGCCGAAGAAGCCGACGGCTCCCCCGGCGAACGGCGGCAGCTCATCGGGCTCCGCGATCTTGAAGCGCCCCACGTAGTCCGCGACCGCCGCGTACGGGTCGGGCGCCTCGACCACGCGGTCCGGAGGCGCTCCGCCACCAGACTCCCCGGCCGTATCGCCGCTCCACTCGGAGAGCTTTCCCTCGCTCCAGCGCAGGACCGACCGCGGCCGGAACCCGAGGAAGGACCAGCGCCCGAGCCGGCCCTGCTCCGCCGATTCGAGCAGGAAGGCGGGGCCGTCGCCGCGCAGCTTGAGGAAGGCGCTCACCGGCGTCTCGAGGTCGTCGACGAAGCGGTAGCGAACCGGGATCACGTTCGCGTCGCGCGCCAGCTCTCGGGCGCGATCGAGGTCCGGCTCGAGGCCGGGCAGGTCCGTCGTCGCCCCTATCGCGCTCATCGCGATCGTCTGCGGCCGTTCAGGATCTGCAGCACCTCGGCCATTGAGACGCCGCGGGAGAGCAGCAGGACCGCGAGGTGGTAGACGACGTCCGCGCCCTCCTCGGCGACCCGCTCCTCCGATTCCGAGCCGACCGCCTTGACGACCTCCCCGGCCTCCTCGCGGACCTTGTCGCCGGCGAGCCGGGGGTCCTCGAGGAGCTCAACCGTGTAGCTGCCCTCCGGCCGGGCGCGCTGGCGGGAGAGCAGCGTCCGCTCCAGGGAGGCGAGGGCCTCGTAGGGCAGCGGCGCCGGCTCGCCCGGAACCCCGGGGCCGTCGACCTCCGGATCGGCGGTCCCCTCCAGGTCGCGGTAGAAGCAGGAGCGCTCCCCGGTGTGGCAGGCGGGACCGGCCGGGTCGACCAGCGCGACGAGGGCGTCGCCGTCGCAGTCGTAGCGGATCTGGCGAACGCGCTGGATGTTTCCGGAGGTCGCGCCCTTGCGCCAGATCTCCCGGCGGCTGCGGCTATAGAGATGGATCTCGCGGGTCTCAAGGGTCAGCTGGAGCGCCTGCTCGTTCATGTAGGCGAGGGTGAGCACCTCGCCGGAGCGGGCGTCCTGCATCACGCACGGCACCAGGCCCCGCTCGTCGAAGCGGACCTTTGCCGCGTCTCTCGACGTCTGAACCACCATGATTAATCGGGTTGCTCCTGTCGTCGCACCCTCGCGTCAGTGTACGAACCACCTGCTGGCGCCCCTGAAGACGCCGATTCAGCCGACCCCGCTCCTCTCCGCCGCTCTAGCGACCGGTGCCGCCGCTGAAGTCGCCAGTGCCCTGGGTCGTCGTCGTCGGATAGGTCGACGTCCCGTAGCCCGAGCTGGACGAGCCGGAGCTCGAGCTCGACGATCCGGAGGCAGTGTGCTTGCCGTGGAACGAGGTCAGGTCCGGCAGGCTCGTCGGAACCTCGAAGTCGGGACAGTCGCCCCCCTGCGCGGCCTCCATGTAGGAACGCCAGATCGGGCCGGAGGTGGGGCCGCCGTACCCGGTGTAATCCCGCGACAGCGGGTGTCCGGTCCAGACGGCCGTCGAATAGAGCGGCGTGTAGCCGACGAACCAGGCGTCGGACAGCCCCTCACTGGTGCCGGTCTTGCCGGCCTCGGACTGGCAGCCCATGCTCGTGTAGCCCGCGCCGGTGCCGCTGGTGATCACTCCCTCCAGCACCTTGGTCACCTCATAGGCCTCCCCCTCAGTGAGGACGCGCTTGCCCTCGCTCGCGCTCGGCTCGTCCACCTTCCCGGTGGGGAAGACGACCCGGTCGATTGCGGTCGCGTCGTGGTGGACGCCGCCGTCGGCGAGGGTCGCGTAGGCGTCGGCCTGCTCCAGCGGGGTGACTCCGACGCTGAGCCCGCCGATCGCGTCCGCCGGCGGGATGAAGCAGTGCGGGCCGACCTTGCAGGGGATGTCGCGCGCACCCTTGATCCCGAGCGGCGAGGTGATTCCCATCGCGTACGCGGTCTTGGCGATGTTGGCGGGACCGACGTCGAGGCCGAGCTGCGCGAAGACCACGTTCACCGACTCCCAGGTCGCCTGGGTGAGAGCCATCGTGCCCCCGCCCGGTTCGGCGTTGTTGACGGTCCAGGTCGAGCCGCCGGGGGTCTCCAGCGTGATCGGCGAGGTGCCGTTGTAGTACGTGGAGTCGGGATCGATCCCCTGCTTGATCGCGGTCGTCAGGTCGTAGACCTTGAACGAGGACCCGGGTTGCCGCTGGGCGTGAGCGGCGAAATTGAACTGGCTGTTCTCCGAGTAACGCTGAGTCGAGGCCAGCGCAACGATCTCGCCGTTGGAGGGGTCGATCGACGCCAGCGCCGAGGCCGGTCCGCCGCCCGGGTAGCAGACCGAGCAGGAGTCGACCGCTTCCTGGGCGGCCTGCTGGAGCCGCGGGTCGAGCGTCGTATAGACCTTGAGCCCGCCGTTCTGGACGGTGTTCACGCCGTAGCGGTCCTGGAGCTCCTGCTTGACGAGGTCGAAGACGTAGGGCTGGCTGATCCGGCTGTACTTGTGCCCCGGGTCGAGGCCCAGGTCCTCGCCCACGGCATCGGAGTATTCCGTGGCGGTGATGTCGCCCTGCTGCCTCATCGCCTGCAGCACCTCGTTGCGCCGGGCCAGGGCCGCCCGCGGATTGAGGAGCGGGTTGTATTGGGACGGCGCCTGCGGCAGGCCGGCGATCATCGCCGCCTCGGGCAGGGTCAGATCGCGGGCGTGCTTGGAGTAGTAGGTCTCGGCCGCGGCCTCGACGCCGATCGCGGTCGCGCCGTTGTTCGTCCCGTAGGGAGCCGTGTTCAGGTACCTGGTCAGGATCCAGTCCTTGGAGTGCTGATCCTCTTCCTCGTTGGCCAGGTGCGCCTCGATGATCTTGCGCCTGAGCGTGTCCTGGGGATGCTCGATGTAGAGGTTGCGGACGAGCTGCTGGGTGATCGTCGAGCCGCCCTGCTGCGGCTTGCCACCGGCGACCAGGTCCTCCCAGCCGGCGCGGATGATCGCGGATGGATCGATGCCACCGTGGTCGTAGAACCTCCTGTCCTCGATGGCGACGGTCGCGTCCTTCAGGTCCTGCGGGATCCGTGCCGTGCCGACCGGCTGCCGGATGTTGTCGGAATGGATCACCCCGATCAGCGAGCCGTCGGCCGCGTACACCTTCGACACGGCCCCCTTCGTGATCGGTCGCAGCGATGCAATCGAGGGCGCCGAGTCGTAGACGCTGATCACCCACGCGACGCCCCCGGCGATGCCGATCGCGACCAGCGTGAGTGGAACCGCGAGGGCCAAGAGGAGCTTCTTCCTGCCCGAGGTCCGAAGGCGCCGGCGCCGTCTGCGCGCTCGCTGGGTCATGACGCCCCAAAAAGGCTAGTGGTTGGGCTACTCGATCCCGAGCCGGTCGAGCAGGGCCTCATCCTTCCGCCAGCGCTTGCGAACCCTGACCTGGAGATCGAGGAAGACCCGGGTCCCGAGCTCTCGCTCGAGCTCGACCCGCGCCGCAGTGCCGGTCTCCTTGATCTTGCTGCCGCCGGCACCGATCAGGATCGCCTTCTGTGAGTCGGACTCGGCCCAGATCTGGGCGTGCACCTCGACGACGCCGTCCTCGCGGTACGCGACCTCCTCGACCTGCACCTCGACGGCGTGCGGAAGCTCGTCGCGGGTGCGGCGCAAGACTTGCTCACGGATCAGCTCGGCGAGCAGGACCTCGCTGGGCAGATCGGAGCGCTGCTCCGGCGGGAACAGGAAGGGTCCCTCGGAAGTCAGCTCGACCAGCTTCTCGATCAGCGCGTCGAGCCCCACCCCCTTGCGGGCGCTGATGGGGAAGATCTCGTCGACCGCCTCGAGCTCGGCGGTCTCCGCGAGGACGGCCGCCGTCTCTGCGTTGTTCAGCCGGTCGACCTTGTTGACCGCACAGACGACCGGCGTGTCGGCGTTCGCGTGCAGGAGCGCCTTGGCGATGAAGCGATCACCAGGGCCGACCCCCTGCTCGCCGTTGACGACGAAGAGGACCGCGTCGGATTCCCCGATCTCGCGCTCGACCCGTCGCTGCATGCGCTCCGTGAGCGCGTCGCGAGGACGCTGGACGCCGGGGAGATCGGTCAGGACCAGCTGCCAGCCCGCATCGCCATCGGTGGCCACACCGCGGATCGCTCGGCGGGTGGTCTGGGGTCGCTCGGAGACGATCGCCACGTGAGCGCCGACGATCGCGTTGACCAGGGTCGACTTGCCGACGTTCGGCCGCCCCGCCACGCCCACGAAGCCGGCCTTGGTCACTGCAGTGCCCGCATGACCTTGGCCTGCAGCTCGAGCATCTCCCCGCTGTCGGTCTCGTGGTCAAAGCCGCAGAGATGGAGCGCGCCGTGGACGGCCGCCTCGGTCACGTCGGTGGCCTTCGCCGGGCAGATGAACACGTCGCCGAGCTCGCGGGGACCCGAGTCCTGCTGTTGGTCGTCTATGGGGAAGGCGAGCACGTCCGTCGCCTCGTCCACCCCGCGCGCGGCGTAGTTGAGCGTGCGCATCCGGCCCTCGCCGACGATCTCGACGCCGATGTGACCGTCGCTCACCCCGGCGGCGTGGAGGGCGGCACCGACCGCTCGCCTCAGATCGCCCGGGACGTCCGAGAGGTCGATGTCAGTCGCCCCTGGAATCGCCGGAGTCGCTTCGGCTGCGGCTTTCGGCCTCGCCGTAGGCGGCGACGATCCGCTGCACGAGCTTGTGGCGGACGACGTCCTCGCCGCCGAAGCGGATGAAGTTGATGTCCTCTACCCCGGTAAGGATGTCGCCGACCTCGATCAGGCCCGACCGGGAGCCCTTCTCCAGGTCGATCTGCGTGATGTCGCCGGTGACGACGAACTTGGAGCCGAAGCCGAGCCTGGTGAGGAACATCTTCATCTGCTCGGGGCTCGTGTTCTGAGCCTCATCGAGGATGACGAAGGAGGAGTTGAGCGAGCGGCCGCGCATGAACGCCAGCGGCGCCACCTCGATCGTGCCGCGGTCGAAGTAGGAGTTGACGCGCTCGGGATCGAGCATGTCGTAGAGCGCGTCAAAGAGGGGACGCAGGTAGGGGTCGACCTTCGCCTGGATGTCCCCGGGCAGGAAGCCGAGCCGCTCGCCGGCCTCGACCGCCGGCCGGGTCAGGATCACGCGCTGAACGTCACCGCGGGAGAGCGCTGCAGCGGCCATCGCCACCGCCAGGAAGGTCTTGCCGGTGCCGGCCGGGCCGATGCCGAAGGTGATCGTGTGCCTGCGGATCGAGTCGACGTACTGCTTCTGGTTCACGGTCTTGGGGGCGATCCGCGTGTTGCGGTGCTGCCAGATGACGTCCTCGAGGATCTCGGCCGGGCTCTCGTGCTGGTCGAGCGCGCCCGTGACCGCCTCGATCGTCCCCGGCGCGATCTCGTGACCCTGCTCGATCAAGTCGACCAGCTCGCCGACCACGGTTTCCGCCGTGCGGACGTCTCCGGCCTCTCCGTCCAGCGTCAGGATGTTGCCGCGCAGGAAGAGGTCGACATCGAGATGTCCCTCCAGGCTCTTCAGCACGGCATCCTCGGAGCCGGCCAACTCCGCGGCGACGGTGTTGTCGATGGTCAGCTGCCTACGCGCCAAGCTTCTCGCGCACCGCCTGGCTGACCCGCTTGCCGTCGGCTCGCCCGCCGACCTTCGGCATCAGCACCTTCATGACGCCCCCCATGTCCTTCGGCTTCCTGGCGCCGGACTCCTCGACCGCTCCCGCGACCAGCTCCGACAGCTCCTCGTCCGAGAGCTGCTCGGGCAGATATCCCTCGATCAGCTCGGCCTCCGCCTCCTCGGCGTCCGCCTGCTCGGTCCGGTCGCCCTCGCGCAGCGCCTCGGCGGCGTCGAGCCGTCGCTTGCGCTCGCGCTGCAGCGCCGCGACCTCGTCGCCCTTGCCCTCCTTCTCCTCGGCCTGGAGCGCGTTGACGAGCATGCGCAGCTGGCCGACGCGATCCCGCTCGCCGGCCTTCATCGCCGTCTTCACGTCCTGCTGGACCTGCTCGAGGATGCTCATCGCCTAAAGCGTAGTCGGAGGGGTCGCTGCCCCGTTTGTCTCCAGGCCCGCCGCGCGCAGCACGATCGTGAGGGAAGCCTGCGGCCCGGGCCAGGCCTCGCGGACCAGTTCCGTGCCCCCTCCGTGGACGATCAGGCGCAGGGCGAGGGCCAGCACAACCGCGTCGTCGAGCTGTCCGATGCCCGGGAGGAAGTCCGGCACGAGGTCGATCGGGAGTGCGAGATAGCCCAGGACGATGAAGAAGGCGGCCCTCCTGGGGCGCGAGATGCGGCGGTCGCGGGCGAGGCGCGAGACGAGCACGACGCAGTCCGGGATGAAGCCCGCCAGTGCGCGGGCGTCCTCTCGGCGGCCGGCGGCGATCAGGGCGGCGATCCCGACGACGTAACACCCGACAATGAAGAGGAGGAGCCCCCACGGCCAGAAAGGGACGTTTTCAGGGTTGAGCGCCGCCATTAGCGGGCTTGTGGAGCTTTTGGGTGTCTATGGACTCCCAAATCCTCCACAAGATGGCTCACGGCAGGTCGACGCGCTCGATGTCGCCGAGCGGCATCTGCAGGAACCGAGTGCCGAGCTCGCGGAACGACTCGGGATCCCCCGTGCAGAGGAACCGGTAGGTCCCCTCTTCATTGCCGCTTTTCCCGAGCCCAGCCTCCGCCAGGGCCCGCTGCGCAGTAGCGGCGATCGCGTGACCGGCGGTGACCAGATGCACGTCACGGCCGAGAATCCTCTGCAGCATCGGCGCGACCAGCGGGTAGTGGGTGCAGCCGAGCACCACCGTGTCGACCTCCGCCCGCTTCAGCGGCTCGCAGTAGGAGCGCACCATCTCGACGACGCTGTCCGAGAAGGGGAAGCCGCGCTGGATCACCGCGGCCAGGTCAGGGGCCTCCACCTCGGTCACGGTCAGCGCGCGCTGCTGGGCGGCGAGCGCGTTGAGGTAGGCACCGCTGCGCACTGTGGCGGGGGTCGCCAGGACGCCGACCTTGCCCGTTTGCGTGAGCGCCGCCGCGATCTCGGCCTCCGGATCGATCACTGCCACCACGCCGACACCGCTCTCCGCCGCGATCTGCCTGGCGACCTCCTGCCCGGCGGAGGCGGCCGAGTTGCACGCGATCACCATCAGCTTCGCGCCGCGCTCGAGCAGGTACCGGCTCACCTGCTGGACGTGCTCGCGAAGCTCCTCCGGGGTTCGCGCCCCATAGGGAAACCGCGCGTCGTCGCCGAGGTAGACGTAGTCCTCTTCCGGCAGCGAGACCAGGCATTCGTGGAGAACGGTGAGCCCGCCGACCCCCGAGTCGAACATCGCGATCGGCAGCTCCGGACTGAGCTCGGCCGCCATCAGCCGGCCTGACCGCCGCGCAGCAGCAGCGCCGCCCACTCGCCCTCCGACCGCCTCTCCTCTTCCGCCATTCCCAGGGCGGCGAACGCTGCGGCCACCTCATCGGTCTCGGACTCGAGCATCCCGGAACAGACAAGGATCCTCGGAGACTCGGTCCCGGGCGCAATCTGACGGGCACAGTCCCTGAGCAGGTTGGCGGTGAGGTTCGCGACGACCGTCGGCGCGATCGGCGGCGCACTCTCCCGAACGTCGAGCCGCTCGAGCGCGAGCTCCACCCCGTTCGCCTCGGCGTTGGCACGCGCGGTCTCCAGCGACGCCTCCTCCCGGTCGCAGCCGGTGACGGGGCCCCAGCCCAGCTTGGCCGCCGCGATCGCCAGCACTCCCGAACCGGTGCCCCAGTCGGCGATCGGCCCAGACTCACCCGCCTCTTCGAGCTCGATCAGCAAGGCGAGGCAGAGGCGCGTCGTGGGGTGTCCGCCGGTCCCGAAGGCGCGGCCCGGGTCGACCACGACGTCAATCAATCCATCCTTGGGCTGCCACCACGACGGGCGGACGCCGACCCTGCCACCGACCTCGATCGGCCGATGGAAGTCGGCCCAGCGATCCGCCCAGTCATCCGGCACAGAGGTCGTGGTGACATCGACCAGCCCTCCGCCCGCGGCCGCCTGGAGCTCGCCGAGCTCCGGGACCTCGCCCGGCGGTCCGTAGATCGCGAACTCGACCCAGCCCGGGCCGCGCTCCTCCTCGAGCCCGTTCGGCGCGAGCTCGAGCAGGTTGGTCATCACCTCGTCCGCGTACTCCGGCTCGCAGCGAACCGCCAAGCGGATCATCTACGCGGGGAGGGCTGCCTTTGCCCGAGGGTCTCGGCGAGCCGCTCTGCGGCCTCCCGCTGCTCCGGATCGAGGTCGGTGGGCACCACGAGCTCGAAGACCACGTGCTGGTCGCCGCGGCGCCCTCCGTGGAGCGGCGGCAGGCCGCGCCCATCGAGCAGCGATACGTCGCCGTGCTGCGTCCCAGCCGGGACCTCCATCGCGACCTCACCCTGCAGGGTCGGCACGAACACCTCGCCGCCGACGAGCGCCGTCGTCACCGGGACCTCGGCCCGGGTGATCAGCTCGGTGCCCTGACGAGTGAATCGCTCGTCCGCGTCGATCCTCACCTCCACGTAGAGGTCGCCCTGCCTGCCGCCGGCCGCCCCGGCGTGCCCGGCCCCGGTGATTCGAATGCGTTGGCCGTCATCGATCCCCGCCGGGATGTCGACCTCCCAGTTGCGCATCTCCGCCACGCGCCCCTCGCCGCCACAGCGCTCGCATGGGGTCTCGGGAATCCTTCCGTCGCCGCCGCACCGATCGCACTGCATCGCGCGGACCACTTGGCCGAAGACGCTGCGGGTCACCTCTCGGAGCTGCCCGGTGCCGCGGCACTTGGGGCACGTCTCGATCGGCGTACCCGGCTCCGCGCCGTTGCCCCGGCAGTGCTCGCACACGCCGACGGCTTCGAATGAGACCTCGCGCTTCTGATCCTCCAGCACGTCCTTGAGGCCGATCTCGATCACCGCCCCGACATCGGCGCCGGTGTCCGGCCCCTGGCCGAAGCCTCCGAAGAAGGGGTCGCCGCCACCGAAGATCGCGTCGAAGATGCCCTGAAGGCTGCCGAAGGAGACGCCCGGCTCGAAGCCCTCGAAACGCAGTCCCTTGTGTCCGAACTGGTCGTAGGTCTCGCGCCGCTCGCGGTCGGAGAGCACCTCATAGGCCTCGGCGGCCTCCTTGAACTTCTCCTCGGCCTCGGGGTCGTGGGCGTTGACGTCGGGATGGAGCTCGCGGGCCAGCGAGCGGAAGGCCTTCTTGATGTCGGCGTCGGAGGCGCTCCGGTCGACGCCCAGCACCTCGTAGTAGTCGCGCTTGGTCGCAGCCATCGGGTGGCGGCTACTCGTCGTAGACCGTCTCGAAGAACCGGGAGAGCTCGCCGGCCGCTCCCCGCACGCTGGCGATCGCGGTCGCGTAGTCCATCCGCAGCGGCCCGATGATCCCGACCGACCCGAGGTTGCGGTAGCCGAGGCCGTAGTTGGCACCGACCACGCTCACCGAGCGCAGCTCCGGCGCCGGGTTCTCGCCGCCGATCCAGACGAAGACCGAGCGCTGGTCGATCGCAGTGCGAAGGGCCCGCAGGACGTTCACCCGGTGCTCGAGCGTCCGCATCAGATCGTCGGCGTGGGGCAGATCGGCCAGGTGCTCCTCGGAAAGCAGCCGTGTGGCGCCGTCGACGTAGAGCGTGTCCTCGGCGGACTCCTCGAGGTCGGTGAAGGCGCTCGCGATCTCCGCCAGGAAGCCCTGCTCCTGAGCACCAAGCTCGGGGTCGCGGAGCCGGTCGACCACCATTCGCGCCCCCAGGCCGAGCCCCGAGAGCCGTTCATTCAGGTAGCTGGCGGCCCACTCGACGAGGCCGGGGTCGACCTCCTGCTCGAAGGTGAAGGCCCGCTTGGTGACGCCCCCGTTCGAGGCGATCACGACCACCATCACCACCCGCGGCTGCAGCCGCAGCACCTCGATCCGGTGGATGGTCGCCGTGTGCAGCGGCGGGGCGGAGACCAACGCCACCAGGTCGGTGATCTGGGAAAGGGCGGTGGTGGTCTCGCGGATCGCTACGTCGACCTCACGGCGCATGCGCGTCAGGCCGAGATCGTCCGAGCTGGGCCGGGGAAGCCGCTCCTGCCGGGCGAGGAGCGCCTCGACGTAGAAGCGGTAGCCGCTGTCGGTGGGGACGCGGCCGGCGGAGGTGTGGGGGTGGGTGAGGAAGCCCTCGTCCTCCAGGGTGGCGAGCTCGGCCCGCACCGTAGAGGAGCTCCAGTCGATGTCGGGGCGGTTGGCGAGCGCGCGCGACCCAACCGGCCGCCCGTCATCGACGTAGCGTTCGACCACCAACCTCAGGATCTGGCTTTGGCGTTCGCTCAACACGACGCCACTAAGGATAGGAACGCCGAACTACGAGACGTGAACCTCGGCCTCCGCGTTGCGAATCACCTGGTTATCGCCCTGCGCAGCGGCGGTGTCGATGACGACCCGGTCGCCGTCGGCCTCCTTGACGGTGCCGCTCACGACCAGCTCCTGTTCGGGGAAGCCCATGCCCCTGAACTGGACCGAGAGCCGCTTCAGGGCGCGTGGATCGCCATCGGCGAGCTGCGCGTTGCCCCGCGCCACCTGGGCCATCATCCAGAGCCCGTGCAGGATGTTCCCGGGCAGGCCGACCTGCTTCGCGAACTCCGGGTCGATGTGGATCGGGTTGAAGTCCCCGGAGGCCCCCGCGTAGCGGTGCGGCAGGTACTTGTCGGGCGTCACCTTGAGCTCGGGGATCGAGTCGCCGGGATTCAGGTCCATCAGACGCCCCTCACGATGTTGGTCCAGGTGCCCTTCACGGTCTGCTCGCGCTCCTGGTTCGTCGAGATCGTCTCGAAGACGTAGAAGCCCATGCCGTTCCTCTCGTAGATCTCCCTGCAGGTGGCCGTGGTCGAGATCACGTCGCCGTCGCAGACCGGCTCCTCCCACTCGAATTCCTGGGAGCCGTGCAGCATCGTTGCGAGGTCGATGCCGATCTCCGGGTCCAGGATCGCCGGTCCCATCGCGCGGGCGCTGTAGACCACGCAGAACATCGGCGGGGCGACCAGGTCGCGGAAGCCGGCCGCCTTGGCCGCCTCGTGGTCGCGATGAACGGGGTTGGCCGCTCCGACGGCGTCGGAGAACTCGCGGATCTTCTCCGCCCCGACCTCGTAGGTGGCCGGATCCCACTGCTTTCCGATCCCGTCGGTCTTCAGGGCCATCGGCCGCGGGATTCTAGGTTCCGAGCGGATTCAGGCGCTTTCCCGGTGCGGGCTAGGGTAGGTATCGAGGGTGTCTCCGTTCCTCACCACCAGGGACAAAGAGGGTGGGATTCGATTCCGCCCCTTCGCCATTCCGCTGATCATCGCGGCGATCGGCGTCCCGATCGTCGCGGCGATGGCGCTCGCCGGCAGCTTCGGGGCGGGACTCGGGATGGCGGTCGGGGCGGTCGCGGCGACCTCGGTGATCGTGTTCGCCGCCCGCTCCAAACCGCAGCCCAAGCTGGAGGTGGCCGCGGCGGATGAGGACGGTTATCGCGTCCTGGTGCTCGCGGTTGCCGAGGCGACCCCCGCGGCCGCCCAGCGGATCGCCGACATCACCGGCTCGCCATCCGATGTTCGGCTGCTGGTCCCGGTCCCGAGCCATCGGCTCGACCGCTGGCTCTCTGCCGAGGATGAAGCTCGCCACGAGGCCGAGGCGCGCCTGGCCCGTTCGGCCGGGGTCCTGGTGGCGGCCGGGCTGCCGGTGAGCGGTTCCGTCGGGGATCCGGATCCGGCTCAGGCGCTGGAGGACGAGCTCCGCGGCTACCCCGCCGACGAGGTGGTGCTGTTGACCGAGGGTGGCCGGGATCCGCTGGCCAAGGTCGAGGGGCGCCTGGGCCTGCCGCTGCGCCGCGTGAGCGCCTAGCTGCGCTCGCGCTCCTCGGCCATCTCGACGGCCTGCTCAGGGGTCGGCAGCATCGCGAGGTAGGTGCACCGCCCCTCCTCGTTCACGTCGAAGAGGAAGGCGATGTCCATGCTCACCTCGATGCCGCCGCGGCCGCGGCCCTCCTGGTGGATCGCGGTGATGACGTGGCGTTCGCCCACGGGCCTGTGTTGCGTCACCTCCGCGCTGATCTCCTCCCAGGCCTCGGTCCAGGACCGGATCCAGGAGACGAACCCGTCGTGTGCGTGATAGGTGCCGGCATTGACCAAGTCGGGTGATGCATAGACCTCCACGTCCTCCGCGAGCACAGCCAGCATCCGCGGCACATCCCCCTCGTTGAAGGCGTCCATCCCGCCCTGGGCCAGGGCAATCCGCTCCTCCCTACTTGGAGCCATCCATCTCCAGCACGGCGAGGAAGGCCTCCTGGGGCACCTCGACAGCGCCGACCTGCTTCATGCGCTTCTTGCCCTTCTTCTGCTTCTCGAGCAGCTTGCGCTTCCGTGTGACGTCGCCGCCGTAGAGCTTCGCGGTGACGTCCTTGCGCACGGCCTTGACGGTCTCGCGCGCGATCACGTTCGACCCGATCGCAGCCTGCACCGGGACGTCGAATTGCTGCCTCGGAATCGTCTTTCGGAGGCGCTCGACCAGGTTGCGTCCCTGGTCGTAGGACGCCGCTCGGTGAACGATGAGCGAGAGGGCGTCCACCTTGTCGCCGGCGAGCAGCACATCGAGCTTGACCAGATCGGATGGCCGATTTTCGATCGGCTCGTAGTCGAGCGAGGCGTAGCCCTTGCTGCGCGACTTGAGCTGGTCGAAGAAGTCGAGCACGATCTCGGCAAGCGGCAGGTCATATTGGACCTGAACCCGCGTCGGCGAGAGGTAATGCAGGCCGACATGCTCGCCACGGCGCTTCTGGCAGAGCTCCATCACCGCCCCCACGTGGTCGTTTGGGGTGATGATCGTGGCCCGGATGTAGGGCTCGGAGATCGATTCGATTGCGGCCGGGTCCGGCATCTCGGTCGGGCTCCGGACCTCGACGACCTCACCGGTGTTGATCAGCGTCACCTCATAGCGGACGTTGGGGGTGGTGGCCAGCAGCTCGAGGTCGTATTCCCGCTCCAGCCGCTCGCGGACGATGTCCATGTGGAGCAGCCCGAGGAACCCGCAACGGAAACCGAAACCGAGTGCATCGGAGGTCTCGGGCTCGTAGGAGAGTGCGGCGTCGTTCAGCGCGAGCCGGTCCAGGGCATCCCGCAGGTCCGAATATCGATCGGTGTCGATCGGAAAGAGGCCGCAGAAGACCATCGGCCGCACCTCGCGGTACCCGGGAAGCGCCTCGCCGGCAGGGCTCTCGCGGCTCGTCAGCGTGTCACCGACACGGAGCTTGGTGACGTCCTTGATGCCGGTGATCACGTAGCCGACCTCCCCCGCGGTCATCTCCTTCGACGGGGTCATCTGCGGTGTGAAGAAGCCGATGTCGTCGATGTCCGCCTGCGTACCCGCCTGCATCGCCTGGATCGCCTCATCCTTGGCGAAGCGTCCGTCCACCATTCGGACATATGCGACTACCCCGCGGTACTGATCGAACTCGGAGTCGAAGATCAGAGCCCGCGGAGGGGCCTCGGGCTGGCCATCGGGCGGAGGGATCTGGCTCACGATCGCCTCCAGGACGTCGGTGACCCCCTGCCCTGTCTTGGCGGAGATTTGCAGTGCGTCAGCCGGATCGCCGCCGAGCAGGTCGGCGACCTGGGCGGCCACGCCATCGGGATCCGCCCCGGGCAGGTCCACCTTGTTCAGGACGGGAACCAGCTCGAGCCCGGCGTCGATCGCCGCGTAGGCGTTGGCGACGGTCTGGGCCTCGACACCCTGCGCCGCGTCGACAACCAGCAGCGCGCCCTCGCAGGCGGCCAGGCTGCGTGAGACCTCGTAGGAGAAGTCGACGTGACCCGGCGTGTCGATCAGGTGGAGGTGGTAGGTCTCGCCGTCTTCGGCCGTGTAGGCGACGCGCACGGCCTGCGCCTTGATCGTGATCCCGCGCTCGCGCTCGAGCTCCATCGAGTCGAGCATCTGCGGGACGTGTGAGCGCGCGTCCACCGTGCCGGTGAGCTCGAGGATGCGGTCGGCCAGGGTCGACTTGCCGTGGTCGATGTGGGCGATGATCGAGAAGTTGCGGATGCGGTCCATCTGCGGACTGGAAGGGTAGATGCGCCGGCTTGCCCGGAGCTAGAGTCCGCCGCCGTGGACTGGGGCCTGGGCCAATACGAGCGAATCGCCTTGCAGCTCTTGCCCGCCGCCGAGGTCGTGGTGGACATCGCCGACCCCGTCGCCGGCGAGACGTTCGTCGACGTCGGCTGCGGAACCGGGAACGCCGCGCTGCTGGTGGCGGAGCGCGGGGCCAGGGTGATCGGCGTCGATCCCGCGGAGCGGCTGCTCGAGGTCGCGGCCGCCGCGGCCGAGGACGGCGATCTCGACGCCGAGTTCGTGCCCGGTGAGGCGGCTTCGATGCCCGTCACAGATGCCGAGGCGGATGCGGTGGTCTCCGTCTTCGGGGTGATCTTCGCCCCCGACCCTGCCGCGGCCGCCGCCGAGATCGCGCGCGTCACTAAGGCCAGCGCCCGAGTCGTGCTCGGGGTCTGGATCCCGGGCGGCCCGATCTCGGACGCGGTTCGTTTCGTCCGAGGGACAGTGGCCGAGATCCGCAATCAGCCGCCGGCCGAACCTCCGTTTCCGTGGCACGAGCGCGAAGCCCTGTCCCGTCTCTTCGAGCCACACGGCTTCTCCGTCTCGCTCACCGAGCACCGCCTGGCGTTCCACGCTCCCTCGGTCGACGAGTTCATGCGGATCGAAGGTGAAAACCACCCGCTCACGATCGCCGCGCGGCCCGTCCTCGAGAGTGCGGGTCGCGCCGACGAGGTGCGCGAGGGGATGCGCCGGATCTACCTGGAGGCGAACGAGGATCCGGAGGCGTTCCGGATCACGAGCCCGTACGCGATTGCCGAGCTCAGGCGGTCGGCTTAGCCGGCTGCTGCGACGCCAGGCCGTAGCGAGCCACGATGCGGTCGTAGTTCAGCCGCATCAGCTCGATCACGTCGCGGACGTCGTCCTCGCCGTCGATCCGGCGCGCCGCCATGGCGTTCTTGCCCGGAAAGACGGGGTGATCGACCACTCGGCCCTGCTCGCGCAGCGCCGTGCCGACCTCCTTGCCGAAGCTGAAGTGCGCCGCATGGTCGCCGTGCAGGTGCCCGACCTCATGGCCGTTGACCCGGAAGCCCCATTCACCGCGTTTGCCGTAGCCGGCCTCGACGCCGGGCCACGACGTCACCTCGTCGGTGATCCGCTGACTGGCTGTTCTGGTCTCGCTCATCGGGCCTCCTCGGCAGTGGGTTCTTCAAACTACAAGCTCAAGTGAGCTTGAAGTCAAGGCCGAATCCTGCTTTCCTGCACCGGGTGAACGATCTGCTCACCATCGGCGAGGTGGCGAAGCGAAGCGGCGTCGCGGCCTCCGCCCTGCGCTTCTATGAGGACCGCGGGCTGATCGGGTCCGAGCGCGCGGGCTCCGGCCATCGCCGCTACCAGCGGCCCGTGCTTCGCCGAATCGCCTTCATCGTCTTCGCGCAGCGAATCGGGCTGACGCTCGAGGAGATCAAGGGGGAGCTCGACAAGCTGCCCGGCGACCACGCTCCCAACCGCCGCGACTGGTCGCGTCTCTCGGCCGGCTGGACCTCGCGGATCGACGAGCGGATCGGGGAGCTCGAGCGGCTGCGCGCCGGGCTCACCGAGTGCATCGGGTGCGGCTGCCTCTCGCTCGACCGCTGTCAGCTCGCCAATCCGGGCGATAGCGCCGGGCGCTCGGGGCCCGGCCCCCGCTACTGGGTCGGCGACCCCAGGCCAGCCTAGATCCGGCGCAGCAGCCGCATGATCTGATCGGCCTCCGGGACGCGCAGCGCGAGGACCGCGCCGAAGTAGATGGCGAATCCGGCGGCGAGCGCGGCCCCGAGGGAGACGATCTGGGCGATCAGGGCGCGGCCCAAGGCCTGATCGAGGCCGTACCAGACCAGGTAGCTCACCCCGGCGAGCAGCGCCGCCGCGACGACCACCCGCCCGGTCGTCTCGAAGAGCCGGGTCAGGTCGAGGCCATGCAGCTGTCTTCGCAGGATCACCGCCTGCGCGACCACGCTCGAGATCGTGGCGATCACCGTGGCCGCGACCACCCCGCCGACCCCGAACGGCGAGTAGAAGGCGAACGAGAAGATCACGTCGACCACCAGGTTCGATCCGGCGACCGCGGTCGGCACCCACGGACGCTGCAGGCTGAAGAAGGTGCGAGTGAGCAGCAGATAGAGGCCGTTGAAGGGGAGCGAGAAAGCGAACCAGAAGAGCGCCTGGGCGACGAGGTGCGTCTGCGCCGCGTCGAACTCGCCGCGCTGATAGACGAGCCGGGTCATCGGGACCGAGAGCACCAGGACGGCCGCGGCGGCGGGGATCAGCAGCAGGAGGATCTGCCGCATCCCGTTGGACATGGTGGACCTCAGGTTGTCCCACTCCTGCCGCGCCGCAAAGCGCGCCAGGGTCGGGAAGGCCACGGTCGCGACGGCGACCGAGAAGATTCCCTGGGGCAGCATGTAGATGCGGAATGCCTTGTCGATCGCCGCCGGGGCCTGTTCCGAGACGAGAGTGCCGACGATGCTGTTGAGGAGCAGGTCGAAGTTGATCAGCCCGAGACTGAGGGTGACGGGCAGCATCAGGAGCAGGACGCGCCGCACGTCGGGCAGGTTCCAGTCGATCCGAAGCAGCGGGCGGAAGGGCGTGTTGCGGAGATCCCAGGCCGGGATGGCGAGCTGCACGACGGTGCCGACGAGCACGCCGATCGCGTACGCGTAGATGCGGTCGTCTCCGCTGAACGCCGGCTCCAGCAGGACCAGCACGAGGATGATCACCACGTTCCAGAAGAACGGCGAGATCGCGAACGCGGCGAAGCGGTCGTAGCTGTTCAGCACGCCGACCACCATCCCCGTCGCGCCCAGCAGGATCAGGATCGGGAAGAGGATCTGGGAGAGCGTGACCGTGAGGTCGAGGATCTCGCCGCTGAAGCCCGGAGCGAAGATCGGGACGATCAGCGGCGCGGCGATCACGAAGAGAGCGGTGACCGCGCCGAGGGCCAGCGTGACCAGGTAGATCAGCGTCGAGGCGAGCCGGAAGGCCTCCCGCTTGTTGCCCTTCTCCAGCTCTTCCGTGAAGATCGGGACGAAGGCGGCCTGGATCGCTGCGTCGGCGAAGAGCGAGCGGACCAGGTTGGGGACCTGGAACGCGATGGTGAACGCCGACATCGGCCCCGTGATGCCGAAGTAGCTCGCGGCGACGATCTCGCGCACCAGGCCCGCCACCCGGGAGAAGGCGGTCGCGATCGAGAAGAACGCGGTCGAGCGGCCCAGGCGTCCCTGCTTCTCGTCGAACTCCGGTGGGACGAACGGTGTCGTCGGCGTGGGCGCCGGGATCGCCATGAACGTCTGCGTGTCCATTGAGACCGCCTCGTGGCGCTGCTCTATTCCCTCGGCCTCGCGCTCCTCGACCGCGTCCCGGGAGACCGCGGGGAAATCCTTGGTCGACGGATCGAACGGTTCGCGCGGAGTCATTGGTCTATTCTCTTCGCCGCCCCCGACGGGGGTCTTTTCATGGCCAACATCGCCTCACAGAAGAAGCGGATTGCGCGCTCAGAGCGGGAGCGCCTCGAGAACCTGCGCTTTCGAAGCTCCGTGAAGACCTACTTCCGGCGTCTCGAGGCCGCCGCCCAGTCGGGTGACGCGGACGCGGTCGCGGCGGAGCACAAGGAGCTCGTCTCGCGGATCGACAAGGCGGTTCAGAGGGGCGCCCTGCACCGGAACACGGGCGCGCGCAAGAAGTCCCGCGCGGCGAGCATCGCCGGCGCCGCGGGTCAGACTCAGGCTCAGAGCTAGAGGGCCCAAGCAAGCGGCTCGGTGTCGTCGGCCTCCAGGCCGATCGCCCGACGCAGCGTGATCGTGAAGGCGACCCGCTCGGGATAGTCCGATCCGCCGCGGGACCAGAGCTCGAGGTCGGCGAGGGCGCGGATCGAGGCGTCGAGGTCCTCGGGGGAGCGCCCCTTGACCTTCGAGACGAGCATCTTGGCCGCGTACGGGTGCATCGAGAGGCCCTTCGCCACCTCCCCAGCCGGCCGCCCGGCCTCCAGCTCGCTTGCCGCCTTGAGCGCCTGGCGGAGCCGGGGAGCCAGCGAGTAGACGATCCGGGGAAGGGCCTCGCCCTGCGCGACCAGCCGCTCCGCGACGCGCATCGTCTCCGCTTCGTCGCCGGCCACCACGGCGTCGGCAAGGCTCCAGATCGCCTCCTCGGAGGTGTCGGAGATCATCGCGTCGAGATCGCCGGCATCCACGCTGCCCCCCTCCCCCGCCCAGAGCGCGAGGCGCTCGAGCTCGGTCCGCAGGCGCATCGGCCTGGGGCCGAGCCGCTCCACCAGCAGGCGCGCGGCCGTGGGCTCCAACTGAAAACCGAGCTCACGGGCATCCGCGACCAGTTGCTTCGGAAGGTCGCGCGCCCGGGGGAGCTCGAAGGTGAGGAGCTCCCCCCCGGCCTTCTCGACCGCCTTGGCGATTCCCGGCGGCGCCTTGCCGTGGGCGACCAGCGCGACCGTCGTCTCGGGCGGGATCTGCCCGAGGGCCTCGACGGCGCGCTCGGCGTCCGCCTTGCCCCAGCCCTCCACCCCATCGATCAGCAGGTAGCGGCGCGAGGCGATCAGGGAGATCGCGGCGAGCGAGCCCACCACGGCATCGACGTCGGGCGAGCGGCGGCCCTCGGCAGCGTCGAAGACCTCGAGGGCACCGGATCCGCCCTCGCGCTCCGCACGGTCGCGCAGGCGGCCGCGCGCCCGGGCGATCTTCGCCTCATCGTCGCCGGCGATCAGGTAGGCGGGCTTCATCTCTGCCACGGTCGCCGAGTCTAGGAGTCCGTCCGGAAACCCGCGTGGGCGGCTGGCGAGTGTCGGGTGGCATCAGGCAAGGACGCAGCCGACGACGCGTGGCAGCGCCCACGCGAGTCGGCGAGGACGCAGCCTGATGAGACCCGACGCCGCCAGGCGCACGCGGGGGGTTTCGGACGGACTCCAAGGCCCCAGGGCAGCTACAGCCCGATGACCCCGCTCACCGCCCCCTTGCAGGTCTGCGGCGCCTTCTGAGCCCGGATCCTCTGCTTGACCTCCTGGGCCTGGTAGGCGCCCTGGAAGGCGGCCTGGGGCAGGTTGACCTCATAGCGGCCCTTGCCGTCGGTGCGCTGAACGGAGAGGAGCGTGGTCGTGCCGCTGCCGGGGTCCGTGTAGAAGACGTTCACTAGGCGGTGCTTCCGGCACGCGGTGAGGCTCGAGTCCACTTTCCCGCTGAACGTGGTGGGCGAGGGATGCGCGAGCGTGATCTTCGAGCCCCAGACGTGGCCCTTCTTCTTGTGCTTCTTCTTCGCCCCCGCGACAGCGCCGCCGAGCCCCAGCGCGAGGACGGCGACGATCAACGCGACTCCTGCCCTCCGCAGCACCATCGCCCAAGGCTATTCGCCACCTGGACCCGCCGTCCAGCGGGAACCGTCGGCCTCGATGTCGATCTCGCCCTGCCGATCCGTGCGCAGGGTAGGCACTCCGTGATCGCGGAGGTCTGCGAGCGTCGGTTCGGCCGGATGTCCGTAGGAGTTGCCGGCGCCGACCGAGATCACGGCCAGCTTGGGTGTTGAGCGCTCGAGCAGCTCCTCGAGCCCCGCGTCCTCGGAGCCGTGGTGCGCCACCTTGAGGACGTCCATGGGGCCGGGATCGATCGGCACCGACTCCGCCTCCGCGTCGCCCGTCAGCAACATCGAGAAGTGGCGCCAGCGGGCCACCAGCACCAGGCAGAGCAGATTCGGGTCCTCACTCGTGTCGCCGACGAGCTCCCTGGGGGGCCAGAGCGCCGTCAGCTGCAGCCCGCCCGAGTCGAGCTCGCCGCCCTCGGCGAGGCGATAGGGCTGCGCGCCCGCCGACACGGCCGCACTTCGCAAGCGCGGATCGTCCCGGCCGTAGACGAGACGATCAACTCGCACCGAGCCCAATAGGTCCGCGAGGTCGCCGGCATGGTCGGACTGGTCGTGCGTGACGACGATCGCAGCGAGCCTGTCGACGCCCAGCTGGCGGAGCCGGTCCTCGACGCCGTCCTCCGGGGGGCCGGTGTCGACCAGGACCGGATCGCCGTCTGGCGGCTGCAGCAGGATCGAGTCGCCCTGCCCCACGTCGAGCACCCGGACTGTCATGCCCTGTGTCGACCCGGGCGTCGCCCGACCGCCGAACGGCCACAGCACGGCGGAGGCGACCAGGAGCGCGGCCACCGCGATGAGCCCGGCGCCCCTCGGCGAAATGGACGCCCGGATTCGCGTCTCTCGCGGTCGCCCCTTGCCGCGATCCAGCCAACGCAGGAACAACTCCATCGCGATCAGGAGCCCGGCGTAGGCCGCGGCGACCGACCAGACCGAGCCGAGGTGGACAGTCAGCAGCGCCCAGTCCGGGGTTGCGAGCCAGTGCGCGATCTGGGCGATGTAGGCGAGACAGAGTGAATCCAGCCAATTCAGTGGCTCGACGGGCAGGAAGGGCGCCTGGCCGGCGATGCCCGTCAGCATCCCGAGCCACATCGCCGGGGCGACGGCCGGCGCGGCAAGGACGTTCGCAGGCAGGGCCGCGGGTGAGAACTGGTCGAACGCCGAAGCCATCAGGGGCGCCGTCGCCACCGTCGCCGAGGCGGTCACCGCGACAGCCTCGGCCAGGGCGTGACGCGCCGAACGACGCTCGGCTTCCCCCGACAGCACGGCAGCCAACCGCTTCGCCCAGAGCATGATCCCGACGACCGCAGCGAAGCTGAGCTGCCAGCCGACGTCCCCGTCCGCCCTCGGGTTGACGGCCAGGGTCGCTCCGGCGGCGAGCAGGACGGCGTACCAGCGGGCTCGGGGCCGGTCCGCCAGCGCCGCGACCAAGCCGGCCGCGCCCATCACCCCCGCTCGCTGGATCGAGGGGCCCGCTCCGGTGACCGGCACGTAGATCGCGATCAGGCAGAGCGTCCCGACCAGGCGAGCCCGGAGCGGCAAACCGAACAGCGCCAGCAGGGGCCAAGCGAGAACGCCCAGCAGAATCACGTTCTCACCGCTGACGGCGAGCAGGTGGGTGAGGTTGGACCGCTGGAAGTCGTCGCGGGTGCGACCGTCGATCCGGTCGTCCTGGCCGAGCACGAAGCCCCGCGCCAGCGCCGCCTCCCGCTCGGGCATCCCCCGCCCGAGCGCCGTCTCCGCGCGCAGGCGCACCTCGTCGGTCCAACCGTTGAATCCGCCGCGCCTCGCCGGCCCGCGGTCGATCCGATCGGCCCGCAACGTCATCGCGATTCCCTGGCGGCGCAGATACGCGGCTCGCCACGGCTCCGGCTCCTGCAGGACGCCGGCGGCCCGCACCTCCGAGCCGACCGGCAGCTCGCCCACCGGCTCTCGAGCGACCACCAGCACCCGCCCCCCGGGCGAGTCGACGCGCACGTCGACCTCGCCGTGATTCCGCCGGGGCACCGCGGCCACGAAGCCGGCGAGGGAGGCGTGGACGCCGGCCCTCGCCTGTAGCGCGCCCCGGTCGATCGCGTGGACCCGCGCCCCGCCGGCCAGTAGTCCGGCGAGGGCCGCGGTGAGGGCGACGGTGCCGAGCCAGGCGAGGGCCGGCCAGTGCCGGTTCTTCTCGCGCGGACTGAGCGCGGCCAGGGTGATCACGGCAACCGGCGCGGCGCCGAGAGCGGGGAGCGCCGGATCGGGTGGCGCGAGCGGAGCCAGCGCCAGCCCGGCGGTCGCGCCGGCGAGGCCGGCCAGCCGCCATTCCGCCGAGAGGTCACGCCCTCTGATCAGGCGTTTCACCCAGTGGTCAGGTGGTACGCGGAACTAAACGCGAGCTTCGATCGAATGGAGGAGCGATGACCACGAACCGCGACCAGCCAGGGCGCGGGGCGACTCACCGCAGCCGCACACAATCCAACGAAGGCATCCCGCTCGAGCGGAGGCGCGCCGAGATGCACGCCGCCGAGGGCCACGCGGGCAGCATTCCGCGCGGCAATCAGGAGCACGAGCACGAGCAGCTCGGCCACCGCCGCCGGGAGTGGGACCGCGTGCTCGGTCACTGAGCCGCGGGGCCCCGTCACGGCTGGAGGTCGGATCTGAGGGTTTCCATGGTGGCCGGGCCGATCCCGTCCACCTCGTCCAGCTGATTGATCGATGACAGCCCGCCGTGCTCGTCTCGGAACTCGATGATCTTCTGCGCGGTCACCGGGCCGATGCCCTCGATCTGGTCGAGTTGCTCAACGGTCGCGCTGCCAAGGCTGATCGGGCCGCTCTGCCCGCCCGGAACGGCGGGCGATGCGGCTCGCCGGCCGGGGACGACGACCTGCTGGCCATCGCTGAGCCGCGCCGCCAGGTTGATCCCATCGTGATTCGCGCCGCGCGCGAACCCACCCGCACGTCTGACCGCGTCGGTCACCCTCGAGCCCGTGGGAAGCCGGTAGACGCCCGGCCGCTCGACAGCGCCGGCGACGTGAACCACCACGTCACGGGTCCCCTCGGCCTCGTGGCCTGAGTCGGCCGCGAAGCTGAGCTCCGCGCCGCCGGTGGAGGGCGCACCGCTGGAGCGGATCCAGCGGGCGCCGATCACGATCACGGCAACGGCGATCACCGCGTAGATCAGCAGCTGTGAGCGGCTCAGTTCCGGCACGAGTCGAAGCTCGCCGCGTGAGGCGCGTGCGTAGCAGCGGCTTCGTGCCGGATCAGATACGGACCGGCGTCAGATCAGCGGACCTCGAATCCCGAGAGCCCCTCGGGCTCCTCCTCGACCACGTCCATCGACGTCACCTCGGCTCGACCCGGCCCGCTGCGGCAGAACTCGACCAGCTGATCCACCGCTCCCGGATCGCCCTCGAAGACGGCTTCGACGGCCCCATCGGCTCGGTTGGAGACCCATCCCGCCACGCCGACCGACTCCGCCCGCCGCCGGGTCGTGTCGCGAAAGAAGACCCCCTGCACACGGCCCCGGGCGAGGACGCGCTTGCGGGTCAGCGGGAGCTACTCCTCCTCGTCGTACTCGGAGGCGACGCCCACGCCGGAGCGCCCGAAGACCTCGGAGGAGGTGACGGGCGGCGACTGCACCGAGACGCAGCAGAGGTCGGCGGCGCTGGCGTTCGCTATCGAGTGATCGGTGGCCGGCGGGACGAGAACAAGATCGCCCTCCCCGACGTCCTGGGTATCGCCGGCGACGGTCATCGTGCCGCTTCCGCTGACGACGATGTAGACCTGCTCGGCCTCCTCGTGCGAATGAAGCTCCTGGTCGATCCCCTCGGGAACCTCGAGCCAGGTGACGGACATGTTGCGAGAGCCGAGCTCGCCCGCATCCATGAGGATGCGGTTGCGAAGCCTGTGCCACTCCTCCGTCGGAGCCTCCGCGAGCCGCCTGACCAGCACGGGGCCTTTCTAGCAGATCATCCTTTTACGACGAGGTTGACGAGCCGGCCCGGGACGACGATCTCCTTGACGATCGCCTTGCCGTCGAGATGTCGCTGGACGTTCTCGCTCCCCTTGGCGAGCTCGACCAGCTCGCCCTCCCCCGTGTCCGAGGCGACCTCGATTCGATCCCGCAGCTTGCCGTTCACCTGCACGACCAGCATGTAGGTCTCGCGCTCGAGCAGCTCGGGGTCGGCCTCGGGCCAGGGCTGCTCCCACACCCGCTCTCCCTCGATCCACTCGTAGACCTCGGTGCAGAGGTGGGGCGCGAACGGGAAGAGCAGCGAGGCTGCGGTGGCGGTGGCGATGCGAACGGCCGCCGCCCCGGTCGGGTCCGCGTAGAGCCGATCCTTGAGCCGGTAGATCTCGTTGACCAGCTCCATCACCGCAGAGATCGCCGTGTTGAACTGGAAGCGACGGTCGATGTCCCGGGTCACCTTGTCGATCGCCCAATTCGCCTTGGCGAGCAACACCCGGGAGTCTCCCTCGGCGTCGCTCGTGGAGGCCCCGGGCTCGGTGCGCTCGACCACCTCCTGGCCCAGGCGCCAAAGGCGGGACAGGAACCGGAAGACCCCCTCGACGCCCTCGTCCAGCCAGTCGCCGCCCTTGATCGGCGGCGCCATGAAGCAGATGTAGGTGCGCAGCGAGTCCGCCCCGAAGCGCTCGAGGTACTCGGCCGGGCTGACCGTGTTGCCGCGGGACTTGGACATCTTCGCCCCGTCGCGGGTGATCATCCCCTGGGTGAAGAGGTTGGCGAACGGCTCGCGATCCTCGAGCAGGTCCAGGTCGAAAAGCGCCTTCATGAAGAAGCGCGCGTACATCAGGTGGAGGATCGCGTGCTCGACCCCGCCGATGTACTGGTCGACCGGCATCCAGTAGTCGGCGACCTCGCGCGCCCAGGGCTGCTGGTCGTTGTTCGGGTCGAGGTACCGGAGGAAGTACCAGGAGGAGTCGACGAAGGTGTCCATCGTGTCGGTCTCGCGCCGGGCCTCTCCCCCGCATGACGGGCATTCGGTCCGGACCCAATCCTCGGCGGCGGCCAGCGGGCTCTTGCCCTTCGGGGCGTACTCCTCGATGTCCGGGAGCAGCACCGGCAGCTGGTCCTCGGGAACCGGAACCATGCCGCACTCCTCGCAGTAGATGATCGGAATCGGCGCACCCCAGTAGCGCTGGCGGGAGACGAGCCAATCGCGCAGCCGGTAGTTGACCGCGTGCTTGCCGAGCCCCCGCTCCGCGAGCCAGGCGGTGATCGCCTCGATTGCCTCGGGGGAGGTCATGCCGTCGAAGTCACCTGAGTTGATCAGGCGCTCGCCCTCGGAATGCTCAACGTAAGCGGCATCTGAGGGAGCCTGCTGGTCCTCCGGCGGGGTTACCACCTGCCGGATCGGCAGATCGAACGCCTTGGCGAACTCGTAGTCCCGCTCGTCGTGCGCGGGCACGGCCATGATCGCGCCGGTCCCGTACTCCATCAGCACGTAGTCCGCGACGAACATCGGAATGCGCTCGCCGTTCACGGGATTGACGACCTCCCTCCCGAGCGGCACGCCCGTCTTCTGATGCTCCTCGGCGCCCCGCTCCTCGGCGGTGGCCCGGGCGGCCTCGTTGACGTAGTCGCGGACCGCCCGCTCGTGCTCCGTGCCGGCCGCCAGCCGCTCCACCTCGGGATGCTCGGGAGCGAGCACGAAGAAGGTGGCGCCGAAGAGCGTGTCCGGGCGGGTGGTGAAGACCGGGAAGTCGAGGTCCGGTTCGTCGCAGCGGAAGACGACCTCCGCGCCCTCGGAGCGGCCGATCCAGTTGCGCTGCATTGTGATCACGTTGTCCGGCCACGACTCGAGCAGGTCGAAGTCGTCGAGGAGCCGCTGCGCGAACTCGGTGATCCGGAAGAACCACTGCTCTAGCTGCCGCAGCTCGACCAGCGTGCCGCAGCGCTCGCAGCGCCCGTCGATCACCTGCTCGTTGGCGAGCACGGTCTGGTCCTTCGGGCACCAGTGCACCGGCGCCTCGTGGCGGTGGGCGAGCTCGCGCTCGAACAGCTTCAGGAAGATCCACTGGGTCCAGCGGTAATAGCGGGGTTCGTGCGTCCCGAACTCGCGCGTCCAGTCGATCGAGATGCCCCAGCGCATGAACTGCTCGCGGAACGAGGCGATCGACTTCTCCACCGCCTCGCGCGGGGGCTCGCCCGTCTCGATGGCGTTGTTCTCGGCCGGAAGGCCGAACGCGTCGTAGCCCATCGGATGCACCACGCTGTAGCCACGGCGGCGCCGGAAGTGGGCGATCGCGTCGCCCACCGAGTAGGTCTTCAGGTGTCCGACGTGGGGCTCGCCGGAGGGATAGGGCAGCATTTCGAGCACGTAGCTCTTCGGCTTCGACTCGTCGAACTCGGGCGATCCCGGGTTCGCCACGACCCAGGTGTTCTCCGCCTGCCAGACGAGCTGCCACTTGCGCTCGATCGCCTGGGGGTCGTAGCGGTCCATTGTCTCGTTGTCGGGCATCGCCGGGCCAGTTTAAGAGCGGCGTATATTCGGGTCAGGCGACCCCAAGGAGGACCGAATGTCGAGGTTGATCAGGCTGGACCGCACGGGTCACACCGAACTCGCGAGCTGGACCGCCGAGGACACCGAGGCTCAGGAGGCAGCGGTCGAGGCGTTCCGTCGGGAACTCGATGAGGGCATGCTCGCCAGCGCGACGCTGCCTGACGGATCGGCCGAGGTAGTACGCGATCTGCCGCTTGACGCCGATCTGGTCGTGATGCGGCGGCCGATCGCCGGGGGCTGAACATGGAGGCGGCGTCCGCGACGCCGAATGTGCTCGCGGAAGCCGCCGCGATGCCGTGGCGGCGCCGAGCGAGTGAGCGCAGCCTCTCACGCGAAGGGCGGATCTGGACGCTGTGGAGCGTCGGGGTCGTCGTCACGTTCGGGTTGCCGGCGGGGCTGCTGATCTGGATCGAGCCCTTGGCCGCTCCCGTCGCCGCGATCTTCCTGGGCCACGGGATCGCCGTGCTTCATCTGCAGGCGCGGCGTGGCGCCCGAGGGGTGAAGCCGCTCGGGACCGCGAAGGACGAGTCCGAGCGGCGCGCGCTCGGCCTGCTCGGCGATCTGGTCGGACACGACTCTCGGAATCTGCTGGACCGGACCGGCCTGGCTCTCGAGCGCGGCCGGCTGGGGGCTTGGCTCGTCGGTCAGGAGGGCGCGATCCTGGTGCGACCCGGGGGACACCGGGTCCATTGCTTCTGCGTGCGCGTCGGCGAGGCCGACGACCTTCCGGGCGCCGACCGCGTGGCACATCTGCTGCTGGCGCTGCGCGAGGACGAGTATGGGTTCGCGACGGTCGCGAATCGAAATTTCTCCGGCGCGACCTGGCGCCTACGGGCGGAGTTCCCGAAGGGCGTCCGACCCGCTCTTAGGATGGCCGCATGGGGCTGATCGGGAAGTTCCTCGAGAAGACCGTCACGGCGCCGCAGTACAAAGGCCACCAGCGGCCCTGGGACAAGAAGTTTCCCGCCGAGATCACCGGGATCGAGGACAAGGGCGGCGGCAGGGCCATCGTCTCCGTGAACTACTTCACAGGCGACGAAACGCCCTGGCAGGGGCCCAAGCACGACGACATCAAGACGGTCATTCCCGAAGGAGTCGAGCCACGCATCGGACAGCGCGTCGTCGTCGGGTCGGGGAGCGCCGGGAACTCGCTGAGCAACAACCCGCGACCGGTGTTCTGGGATGAGCCCGCGCCGGAGCTGCCGCCGATGCAGTTCCCGAACATCCCCGGGGGAAATGACCCCAAGGTGATGCTCGGCTACCTCGAGTCACAGGTCGAGAGCGGCGGACTCCCGCCGGAGGGCCTGGAGCGCGCGCGGGCGTACCTGGAGAACGGCGGTTGGTGAGAGGGTGCTCCGAGGCGCAGCCGAGGAGCAACCCGTCTAATGGCGAAGCCGTCTACCCAGGACGCTAGCCTGAGCCGCCCATCTCCTCGTTGAGGATCCGGAGGCCATTCAGGAATTGAGTTCGCTGGCCGGCTGACATCCGCTCGAGGCCTCTGACGAGGGGCTCGAGGCTCTGCTGGAGCAGCGGGTGCACGTCCTCCTCGATGGACGGATCGATGCTGACGATCGTGCGTCGCCGGTCCGCCTCGTCCTCGCGCCGCTGGACGAAGCCGGCGCGGCTGAGCTCGCCGACGAGGAGGCTGGTGGTAGCCGGCGTCAGCCCGATTCGATCGGCGAGCTCGCTGACGCTTGCTGGGCCGCTGATGACCAGCGTCATCAGGGGCGCGACATGCCGCTCGCCAAGCTCCGACTTCTCGAAGGCCTCGCGCAGGTGATCGTGCTTGGGCGCGCCGTGGGACGGGCGCCTCTTCAAGCCGATGATGATCCCGGAGAGCAGGACGAGCAACTCGGTCGCCTCGTTCGAGGCGGATCTCTCGGCCTTCTTGGTCTCCGTCTTTGCGGTCATCTCTCCCTTATGCTATAAAGCTTGATCTTCAAGCTATCGTGATTTCAAACAAGTACAGATTCAAGCTAGTTGTAAATCTCACTATATCGCGACCCGAGGAGGCCACTGGATGAGCGCCCCCCAGACAGAACCCGAGCACCGCGGACTGCTCGCCCGAATCGCCCGTTGGTGCGCTGGTCACCGCAAAACCGTGGTGGCCGCCTGGGTGGTCGCCCTCATCGCCGTGATCGGTGTCTCGAGCGCGGTCGGGACGAGGTATGCCAGCGATTTCTCGAGCGGGAACACCGAGTCCCAGCGGGCGACCGACCTCCTCAAGACCAGCTTCCCCGCTCAGGCGGGCGACACCGACCAGATCGTGTTCAAGGTGGAGAGCGGGAAGGTCACGGACCCGTCCGTGCGGTCGCAGATCCAGCCGATGCTCGCTCGGGTCGCCGACCTTCCCCACGTATCGGGTGTTGTCAGCCCCTACTCCGGCGCCGGAGCGCAGCAGGTCTCGGCGGACGGCCGGATCGCCTTTGCGGCCGTCAACTTCGACCAGCGCGGCTTCGACGTCAGCAAGGTCGACGCCCAGCGGGTGATCGACGTCGCGAAGTCCGCGGACTCGCCGGACGTCGAAGTCGAGCTCGGTGGGCAGGCAATCCAACAGGCGGAGCAGCAGGCGCTGGGAACCGCGACGGCCGTCGGACTGCTGGCCGCCGTGGTCATCCTCTTGATCACTTTCGGATCACTGGTGGCGATGGGCCTGCCGATCGCAACGGCCCTGCTGGGCCTCGGTACCGGCGTCGGTCTGATCACGGTCGTCTCGCACCTGATCAACATGCCCGATGTCTCGACTGAACTGGCCGTGATGATCGGCCTGGGCGTCGGGATCGACTACGCGCTCTTCATCGTCACCCGCTTCCGCGAGAACTACCGGGCGGGTGCGGGTCTGGAGGGCTCGATAGCGGCGGCGATGGACACGGCCGGAAGGGCCGTGGTGTTCGCGGGCGTCACGGTGATCATCGCTCTGCTCGGCATGTTCGCGCTCGGGCTGAGCTTCCTGAACGGGATGGCGATAGCCGCCTCGCTGGCCGTCCTGATGACCATGGTGGCCGCGCTCACCCTCCTCCCCGCCCTGCTCTCGTGGCTCGGACACCGGGTCGGGCGACCGTCTCGGCGCCAGCGGCGACAGCCTTCACGGCCGGATGGACGGGGTGGCTTCTGGCCCCGGTGGGGGGAGATCGTGCAGCGGCATCCGTGGCCCGCCGCGATCGCGGGGATCGCGATCATGGCCGTTCTGATCACTCCGGTGTTCGGGCTGCAGGTCGGCTCGAGCGATGCAGGCAACAACGCCCCGAGCACCACTACCCGCAAGGCTTATGACCTCCTGGCCGACGGATTCGGGGCCGGCTTCAACGGGCCGCTCCAGATCGTCGCTGAGCTGCCGAACGGCTCTGACCGCGACGGGCTCAATCAGGTCGTGGACGCGATCAAGGGAGCGCCGGGAGTGGCATCGGTCTCGCCCGCCCGCACGAACGCCGACGGGCGCACCGCGGTCTTCTCCGCCTACTCCGATGCGGCCCCGCAGGACCAGGCGACGACCGACCTGGTCAACCACCTGCGTGACGACGTCCTCCCCGGCGTCGAGCGGAGCACCTCGTCGACCGTGCTCGTCGGCGGGCCGACGGCCAACCAGGTGGACTTCGTGAAGACGCTGTCCTCGAAGCTGCCGTTGTTCATCGCGGTCGTGGTGCTGCTCGCAGCGCTGCTGCTGATGGTGGTGTTCCGCTCCGTCGTGATCCCGGTGCAGGCGGCGGTGATGAACCTGCTCTCCTTCGCGGCCTCTCTCGGAGTCGTCGTGGCGATCTTCCAGTGGGGCTGGTTCGGATCGCTGCTCGGCGTGACCGGCGGGCCGATCGACGCCTTCATTCCGGTGTTCCTGTTCGCGATCGTGTTCGGCCTCTCGATGGACTACGAGGTATTCCTGGTCTCCAGGATCCGAGAGGAATGGGCGCGGAGCGGGGACTCGTCGGGTGCGGTTGTCGGCGGCGTTGCCACTACCGGGCGAGTGATCACCGCCGCTGCGGCGATCATGGTCTGCGTCTTCCTCAGCTTCGCGCTGGGAGACGACCGCGTGCTGAAGCTGTTCGGGATCAGCCTCGCGGCCGGCGTCTTCCTCGACGCGTTCGTGGTTCGCAGCCTGCTACTGCCGGCGGTGCTCCAGCTGCTCGGCCGGGCGACGTGGAAGCTGCCGGATTGGCTGGACCGGCGCCTGCCGCACCTGGCGATCGACGGCGAGACGGTCGAGCGAGGCGTGGGCGCCGCGAAGCCTGCGTTTGACGAGGCCGGCTGAGAAGGCCTGAGGCCGCCGCGTGTCCCCGACGCGCGGCGGCCGCTCAGTTCTCCTCGGCGTGCTCCCTGATCTTCTCGTCGAGCTGCTCCATCACGGCCGGGTCGCGCAGCGTCGTCACGTCCCCGAGCTCGCGGCCCTCGCCGATGTCGCGGAGCAGCCGGCGCATGATCTTGCCGGACCGCGTCTTCGGCAGGTCGCCGGCCCAGATGATGCGCTTCGGGCGGGCGATCTTCGAGATCCGGCGGGCGACGTGCTCGTTGATCTCCTTCTGGATCTCCTCGTTCCCCTCGAGGTCGCCTTCGAGGGTGACGAAGGCGCAGATCGCCTGACCGGTGTCCTCGTCCTGGATGCCGATCACGGCCGACTCGGCGACCTTCGGGTGGGAGACGATTGCCGACTCGACCTCCGCTGTGGAGAGGCGGTGGCCGGAGACGTTGACCACGTCGTCGACGCGGCCGAGGATCCAGAAGTAGCCGTCCTCGTCCTTACGGGCTGCGTCGCCGACGAAGTACGTGGTCTCGTCCCACTTGGAGTAGTAGGTCTCCTTGAACCTCTCGTCCTCCTTGAACAGGGTGCGGAGCATGCCGGGCCACGGCCGGCGCAGGGCGAGCAGGCCCTGTTCACCGTCGAGCTCGTTGCCCTCCTCGTCGAGCACGGCCGCCTCGATGCCGGGGAGCGGCCGGGTGGCCGATCCGGGCTTTGCGTCGATCAGGCCGGGGATCGGGCTGATCAGGATGTTGCCCGTCTCGGTCTGCCACCAGGTATCGACGATCGGACAGCGCTCGCCGCCGATCACCTCGTAGTACCACAGCCACGCCTTGGGGTTGATCGGTTCCCCGACGGTGCCCAGCAGGCGGAGCGAGGAGAGGTCGTGCTTCTGCGGATACTCGACGCCCCACTTGATGCAGGCGCGGATCGCGGTCGGCGCCGTGTAGAAGATCGACACCTTGTAGCGCTCGATGATGTCCCACCAGACGTCCTTGTCCGGGTAGTCCGGGGGGCCCTCGTACATGACGCCGGTTGCACCATTGGAGAGCGGCCCGTACAGGATGTACGAGTGGCCGGTCACCCAGCCGACATCTGCGCCACACCAGAAGACGTCCGACTCAGGCTTCAGGTCGAAGACGTAGCGGTGTGTGTAGGTGACCCCGAGCAGATAGCCGGCCGTGGTGTGCAGCACGCCCTTCGGCTTGGCCGTCGAGCCCGAGGTGTAGAGGACGAAGAGCGGATGCTCGGCCTCCATGGGCTCGGCCGGGCATTCGTCGTCGGCGGCCTCCATCGCGTCGCCGAACCAGACGTCCCGTCCCTCCTTCATCTCGCAATCGGCGTCGGTGGCCTTGACGACGAAGATCGTCTCGATCGAATTGAGGTCGCCGATCCCCTCCTCGTCGACGGCGCTCTTGATCGGGGCCGTCTTGCCCTTGCGGCGGGCACCGTCCACGGTGATCAGGGCCTTGGCGTCGGAGAACTCCATGCGCTCGCGGACCGCCTCGGGGGAGAAGCCGCCGAAGACCACGTTGTGGGGGGCGCCGATGCGGGCGCAGGCGAGCATTGAGATCAGGACCTCGGGGATCATCGGCAGGTAGATGCCGACGACGTCGCCCTTGCCGATGCCTCGGTCCTTCAGCGCGTTGGCGAAGCGCTGGACGTCGCGGAGGAGCTCGGCGTAGGTGATGTCGCGCTCCTCTCCCTCCTCGCCGCGCCAGTGGAAGGCGACGCGGTCGCCGTTGCCGGCCTCGACGTGGCGGTCCAGGCAGTTGTAGGAAACGTTCAGCTCGCCGTCGGCGAACCACTTGTAGAAGGGGGCGTTGGATTCGTCGAGCGTCTGGGACGGCTTCTTCGCCCAGTCGATCAGCTCGTCGGCCTGCCTGGACCAGAAGCCCTCCAGGTCCGCGGCCGCCTCCTCGTACATCGACTCGTCGGTGACGAGCGCCTGCTTGCGAAAGTCGTCGGACGGCGGGAACTTCTCGATGTCCAGCATCGAGTCGAGTTGCTTCTCGAGGTCCGCCGTGCTCACCTTGGTCGCCATTTCTCCTCCTGTAAGTCTTGTTGCTTGAAATTACTCCTGCGTGTCTGCGGGGCGGCCGGAGCGGCGACGCCGCGACTCGCGGCGTCGCCTCCAGCCTCAGCTACGCGTTCTAGCGTCCGGCGGGGTCCACCTCCCGTCCTCTCGGCCGTTGCAGTGGCATGACAGGGGCCACGGTCCGGCCGAATGTCGAGTTGACGACGGCGGCGAACGACGCGTACCAGGCCGCTGCCGCCGTGGCGAGGCCGAGATAGCCGCCCCACTTGATCACGTTGGTGTGGTCGCCGGAGTTGCCGGCGCCCAGCAAGATGAACGTGACCGTCAGCAGGAAGAACACGAGGGCGACAGCCCCGGTAGTCCTAAGCGACGCGACGAACATGTACGCCGTGAAGATCGCCCAGGCCCACAGATAGAGACCGACCGAGGCTCCGAGCGCTTCCGGCGGAATCGAGTCCTCGAAGAACGTCACCAGCGCCCAGAACGAGATCCAGAAGGCGCCGAAGGATGAGAAAGCCACCGCACCGAAGGTGTTTCCGGTGCGGAACTCCCACATCCCGGCCAATAGCTGGGCAACGCCT
This sequence comes from Actinomycetota bacterium, assembly GCA_046732465.1. Lineage (GTDB taxonomy): Bacteria > Actinomycetota > Thermoleophilia > Solirubrobacterales > 70-9 > DASUPK01. The sequence continues at coordinate 23,741 of JBKPND010000039.1, read as the reverse complement.
CCGTAGGCAAGAGCAAGCCCCAGGACTACGGGCTCACCGCCCTTGTTTACGAGATCTGCATTGAACATGCTGAGAACGAACGTGGTCATGGCGAATCCGGCCAGCCCAAGGGGCCCCGGATCGGCAGGAACCCACGATGCTCCTGACCTCGAGGCTTCCATATTTCTCCTTCCTCACGCCGGCCGAACCGGCCAAACGCTCACTTGTGCAGCGCCGCGGTTCGGCGGGCGGCTACGTAGTGAGGTTCTCAATTTGCCCCATACCCAGGCTCAAGCGTTTGCTAACGAAACTAACTGCGGCGTGAGCGGTCGTTTGCAGATCAGAGGCCGGCGGCCTCTGCGAGGAGGCCGACCTGATCCGGATTGGAGGAGGAGGGGAAGAAGATGAGCTCGTCGCAGCCGTATTGCTCGAAGTTCGAGATGTACCCCTGCACGGTCTCGGCGTCCTTGGCGGCGCTGCCCACTATCCCCTCCGCCGCCTCGTCCCCGAGCCAGGCGTAGTAAGAGCCCAAGGAGGATTGGGCGTTCTCCTCCGCGTTTGGACCCATGGAGAAGTAGACGAGGGCCATCGTTCGGGGGCTGCCTTCGCGGCCGGCCTCCTTCCACGCTTCGTCCAGCTTCCTCTTGTCCTCGGCGAAGGCGTCCGGGCCGGAACCGCCCTGCGTCCAGCCGTCGCCGAATTTGGCAGCCCGGCGGATCGAGGTCTCGACATAGCCCCCGACGAGGAGGGTCGGGCCGTCGCCGACCGGCCGAGGGCCGACCATGGACTCGAGGTCGCCTTCGCCGTCCCAGATGGCCCGGATCTTCTCGAGGGCGCGGTCGAGCCAGGCGCCGCGAGTCGAGGTGTCCACGCCGCTGATCTCGTAGTCGTCCTCGCGAGCGCCGAGGCCGATGCCGAGGACGGCGCGGCCGCCGCCCGCCAGCGCGTCGAGGGAGAGGACCTGCTTCGCGACCAAGGCCGCGTTCTGGCGGAGTGGGCCGAGCATCACGTCGGTGGCCAGGCGGATGCGTTCGGTGACTGCCGCCGCCGCGGAGAGGGCGATCAGGGGCTCGTAGTTCGGGAAGACGATGCGGTCGATCGTGCCGAGGGTGGAAAAGCCGGCGTCCTCCGCGTCGCGTGCCCAATCGATCAGTTGCGGCCGGGTCGCGCCGGGCACCACGCTGGGAAGTCCGATTCCGATCTCCATTGCACTCCTCTCGTTCGACCTACATTGCCCGTTGTGGCTGCCCCGGAACCTACCGATTTAGTTGCGTGGGCAAGCGAGTTGCTGGTGACGGCACGGGTGGCGCGGCTGGGGTTGCTGGATGAGGAGGGCGCTCCCCGCGTGCTGCCGGTGACCTTTGCCGCTGCGGAGGGGCGGATCTGGAGCGCTATCGATCAGAAGCCGAAGCGAGCCGAGGAGCCGGCGCGGTTGCGGTTCCTGCGGCGGGACGCGCGGGCGGCGCTGACCGTCGATCGGTACTCGGATGACTGGGACCAGCTGGCCTGGGTGCAGGTGCTGGGGAGGGTGGAAATCCTCGACGTCGCCGCTGGCGGGGGCGGGCTGGCAGCGCTCAAGGAGAAGTACGAGCAATACCGGGAGGAGGCCCCTCCTGGTCCCCTGCTGGCTCTTCAACCGCAGCGTTATCTGTGGTGGCGAGCTGCGGATCTGGAGGGCCCAGGCGGGCAAAGCGACGGCCGTGGCGAGTGATCAAGATGCTCCCGCCGGCGTGCGCCCGCTCGATGCAGTATCCGAATCGATCGCGGAAGCCGTTTGAACCGACGACGATCTCGCGGTCGGATTGAGGAGTGGAGCTAGTGGGACTCGAACCCACGACCTCCCGGCTGCCAGCCGGACGCTCTCCCAACTGAGCTATAGCCCCGAGTCGGTATTCCTTGGCAAGGTTAATGCAGGCTTCCTGACTGTTCCTGGGTGGATCGATTCTCAGGCGGATGGCGCTTCTTCCTTCGACTGCCTCGATCGGCACCAGGAAAACCTCCTCGAGCTGGCCGCAATACACCGCAATCGCATCGACCTCATCACCCGTGTAGGTGCTGCGGACGTATCCGGCCGGGGTATGACGCGATCCGCCGACACGAACGCAGATGACACCCGCCGCCCGATCCAGCGCACCCCACTTGCACTGAACGCGGACAAACCTGGTCCCGAGGTCGAATAGCAGGTCGTATCTCCCGTGTTCCCTGACCGGCTTCAAGACCCCTATCCCGAGCTTGATCGCCTCGAGAGTGATTGCGGCCTCGGCGATGTTCCCCTTGTCGTTGGTGGTCAGCACCTGGCGATACTTGCGCCCCTGACCTGACACGGGACGCGCAGGAGCTCACGAAAGTCTGACTTGGCGCGGTCGGGACGCGCTACGCGGCGCGGTCCTGGCGGTCCTGTCGGTCCTGGCCGTCCTCGTCCACATCGAGGATCAGGCCGCCGCTGCGCATGTCTCGGACCACGAAGTCGAACGGGGCCCGCTCCTCGAGCTCGCGGAGGAGCTCGACCGGATCGGCAAGATTCATCGAGACGGTCGCCCGCCCTCGCGAGAACCGCTTCACGTGGATCTCCGACGCGCCCCGAATGCCGGCGGCCGCGTCCTCGAACCCGGTCAGCTGCGCGAAGTCGCTGAGCGGTCCGACCTCCACCTCGACCCTGCCGGCATACATCTGCTCAGCCTGCCTGGCAGCGCCATTCGACGGGCCGCGGCACCCAGCGCGCGGCGGCTCGAGCGCGGGAGGCTCCTCCGCCTCGATCCCCAGTCGAGCACGCGCAACCTCGGCGAGCTCCGCGATCCGCGCCCCCAGCTCGTCGCGCAGCGTGGTCAGCTCGGTCACCCGCTCCGCCATCTGCACCGCGTCATCCAGCGCCTTCATCCGCATCCGCGTCGCCTGCCGGCGCGCCTGCCCGTAGATCTCCTCGACTGATGCGAGGGCACGGGACAGCGCAACCCGATTGGTGTCGGCGGCCGCCGCCACCGGCTTCTTCAGGGCCTCCTGCAGCTTCCTCTCCCGCTCGACCACCCGCTCCGCGAGCCGCTGCGCCTCCCGCTCCAGGCGGGCCAGCCGCGCGTCGCGCGCATCAATAGCCGCATCCACCTCCTCCGGGTCGTAGCCGCGCAAGGCGCGCCGAAAACGCTCCTTAGGCACGGGGGCAGCGTACGGTCGCCCTCGGACGGGTTTAGAGCGCGGGTGCCGAAATTCGGCCTACGCGGCGCCCGCGAGATCCAAATCCAGCCGCTCGGCCTCACCCCAGAGCACCTCCAGCCGGTACCGCTCCCGCAGCTCCGGCGTGAAGATGTGCAGCACCGCGTCCAGGTAGTCCATCAGCACCCACTCGGCCTCCCGCTCCCCCTCCACCCTCGCGGGCAGCCATCCGTCCCTCTTCAGCTGGTGGTAGACCTCGTCGTGAATCGCCTTGGCCTGCCGCTCGTTCCTCGCCGTGCAGATCACCAGGTAGTCCGTGTAGGAGACCAGCGACCGGACATCGAGCGCCACCAGGTCGGTCGCCTTCTTGTCGTCCGCGATCGCGGCCAGCCGCCCCGCCAGCGCGTCCGGGCTCATCTCCCTGCCCCGGCTCACCGGTACAGCCCCCTCTCCTCGATCAGCCCGATCACCCGGTCCGGAACCAGATGCCGCAGCGGCTTTCCTTCCCGTGCCCGCTGCCTGACTGTGGTCGAGGACGCTCCGCAAAGTGGCATATCTATTATCTCCGCCCGATCAGATGCACCCAGCCGCTCGAGCGCGGAATTCACCGCGCCGATCCCGATCCCCGGCCGCGGCACTACCCCCAGACTGGCGAGCTCGACCACCCTCTCGGGCTCCTTCCAACTCGCCAACCCCGCCGCCATGTCCGCCCCGAGCAGGAAGTACAGCTCCCTCCCCGGGTCCTCCTCGGCCAGCTGCTCCAGGGTTCGATAGCTGTAGGACACCTCGTCCCGTCCGACCTCGAGATCGGACGCCTCGACCCCCTCCTCCCCATCGGCGGCCAGACGCGCCATCTCCATCCGGACCCCCGCACCCGGGTCGTCCTCGATCTCCTTGTGCGGCGCCCGGTTCGTGACCATCAGCAGCACGCCGTCCAGCCCCAGCTGCCAGCGCGCCTCCTGAGCGAGGAGCAGATGTCCGACGTGGGGCGGGTTGAAGGCCCCGCCCAGGACCCCGATCCGTGCGACGTCGCTACTCCCTGGTCTGCCCGCTGCCGTGGACGACGTACTTGGTCGTGGTCAGCTCGCGCAAACCGATCGGGCCGCGGGCGTGCAGCTTCTGGGTCGAGTTCCCGATCTCCGCGCCCATCCCGAACTCGTAGCCGTCGGTGAACCGGGTGGACGCATTGACGTAGACCGCAGCCGAGTCGACCGCGTCCGTGAACTCATCCCCCACCTCCTGCGATCCGGTCAGGATCGCGTCGGAATGGCCCGTCCCGTGCCTGTTGATGTGCTCGATCGCCTCGTCGAGCGAATCCACCACTCCGACCGCCATCTTCAGCCCGTGGTACTCGGTGTCCCAATCGGCCTCGGTGGCCTCGCCGACGGCAACCGACCCGGCCGCCTCGCGACTCTGCTCATCGCCCACCAGCTCGACCCCGGCACCGCTCAGCTTCTCCAGCAGGCTCGGCAGCAGCTCGTCCGCGACGTCCCCGTGGACGAGCAGCGTCTCCGCCGCGTTGCACACACCCGGCCGCTGCACCTTCGCGTTGTAGGCCACCTTCTCGGCCATCTCCAGGTCCGCGTCCTCGTGCACGTAGACGTGGCAGTTGCCCGCGGCGGCGTACATCACCGGCACCTTCGCGACCTCCTTCAACGCGTTCTTGAGGCCCTCGCCGCCCCGCGGAATGATGAGATCGACCAGCCCCTCCTGCGTCGCCAGCTCCTCGAGCTGCTCGTGGCCCCCACCTGAGAGGAGCGACACCGACGCGGCCGGCAGCTCGGCCGCCGACAGCGCTTCCGCGATCAACCCGGCCAGGAACGCGTTCGAGCTCTCCGCGCTGCTCGACCCGCGCAGCACCGCCGCGTTCCCGCTCTTCAGACAGAGCGCCGCGGCGTCGATCGTCACGTTCGGCCGCGCCTCGTAGACGACCGCGACCACCCCGATCGGCGCCCGCTTCTTCGCAACTTCCAAGCCGTTCTCCAGGGTCCACCCCTCGACCACCTCGCCCACCGGATCGTCCAGGTCCGCGATCTCCCGCACGCCCTTCGCCATCTCGGCGATCCGCGCCTCGGTCAGCGTGAGTCGGTCGAGCAGCGCCTCGTTCAGCCCCCCCTCGCGCCCGGCCTCAACGTCCGCTCGGTTGGCCTCGAGCAGCGGCTCCACGCTCGTGTCGATCCGCTCCGCCAGGTCGCGCAGGCAGGCGTCCTTCGCGTCCCGGCCGGCGCGCGCCAGCAGGTGCGAAGCCTCTTTGGCCTCGCGGCATGTATCGGCGACGGACTTCGCGGCGGTGGCCACGTACAAAGGTTAACCCGACCAGTAGCGTGCGCCTGTGACCGCCAAGCGCGGCATCTTCGCCGCCCCCTTCGACGAGCTCGTCGAGCCCCGCACCGTCGCCGAACTCGCCTCCCAGGCCGAGGAGCTGGGCTGGGACGGGTTCTTTCTCTGGGACCACATCCGGTACCGCCCGCCCACCGAGGCCGTCGCCGATCCCTGGATCGCGCTCACGGCCATCGCCCTCGCGACGGAGCGCCTTCGCATCGGCCCACTGGTCACGCCGCTGGCGCGCCGCCGAATGCAGAAGCTGGCTCGGGAGACCGTGACCCTCGACCACGTCAGCGGCGGCCGCCTCGTCCTGGGCGTCGGGCTGGGCGGCGACCGAAACGCCGAGTTCGAGCCGTTCGGCGATCCCACCGACCCCCGCGAGCGAGCCCGCCTGCTCGACGCGGGCCTGGAGAGGTTGAACGGCTTCTGGTCCGGGGAGTTCAAGCCGCCGCCGATCCAGCAGCCCCGCATCCCCGTTTGGGTCGCCGGCCGCTGGCCGAACCGCCGGCCGCTGCGCCGAGCGGCCAAGTGGGACGGCTTCTTCCCGATCGATCTCACCGGCCCGGACGATCTCGCCGTCTTCGCGGACGAAGTGGCCGAGCTGCGGTCGGGCCAGAGCGACCCGTTCGACCTCATCGCGGAGATCCCGCCCGGCGGCGATGCCGGCCCGTGGGAAGCGGCCGGCGCCACCTGGGTCCTCACCTCCTTCGACCGGACGGCCAAGCTCGGCGAGGTGCGCGACTCGATTGAAGCCGGTCCGGCCTGACGCGCGTTACGCGTGCGTCTTCTCGGCCTGCTCGGCGTGCACGCCCTCCGCGAACTCCTCGACGATCTTCGCGTTGAACGCGGGGATGTCGTCCGGCTTGCGTGAGGTGACCAAGCCGGAGTCGACGACCACTTCCTCGTCGACCCAGTTGCCGCCAGCGTTCCGGATGTCGGTCTGCACGCTCGGATACGAGGTCACCTTGCGGCCGTCCACGACGTCCGCCTCGACCAGCATCCAGGGCGCGTGGCAGATCGCGCCGACCGGCTTCCCGGCCGCGAAGAACTCGCGCAGGAACCGCACCGCGTCCTTATCGGTCCGCAGGTTGTCCGGATTCGCGACTCCGCCGGGCAGCACCACCGCGTCGTAGTCATCGGCCCGGGCCTCGGAGGTCGTCCTGTCGACGTCCCACCGCTCGGCCTTGTCGAGATGCTCGAAACCCTGGACCTGTCCCGACTCGGTCGAGATCACATCGACCTCGGCGCCGGCCTGCTCCACCGCCTTGCGCGGCTCGAAGTACTCGATCTGCTCGACGCCCTCGTTCGCCATCAGGAAGGCGACTCGCTTGCCCTGCAACTCGTCAGTCATCTTCGATCGACTCCTTTCTCAGTGTCTTCAGGAGCCGATTACCCGCCCGTTCGGCGGGGCGAAACTAGGTCTGGATGGACTTGACCTCGAGGAACTCCTCGAGGCCGAAGCGGCCGTATTCGCGACCGCGCCCGGACTGCTTGTAGCCCCCGAAGGGCGCGGTCGGGTTGAAGGTCGCGCCGTTGATCTGAACCTGGCCCGTGCGCATCCGGCGAGCAAAGGCCTTCGCCCGCTCCGGGTCGGCCGACCAGACGCCGCCGTCCAGGCCGTAGATGGTCGAGTTCGCGATCTCGGCGGCCTCGTCCTCGGAGTCGTACGGCAGGATCGAGAGCACCGGCCCGAAGATCTCCTCCTGGGCGATGGTCATATCGGGCTTCACCTCCGAGAAGACCGTCGGCCGGACGAAGTAGCCGCTCTCCAGTCCCTCGGGCGGCTCCGTGCCGCCCGTGACCAGCTTGGCGCCCTCCTCTTGGCCCTTCTCGATGTAGCCGCGGACCCGCTCGCGCTGCGCCTCGGAGACCAGCGGACCAAGTCGCGTGCCGTCCTCGAACGGATCGCCCGGCGTCGCCTTCTCGGCCGCCGCCTGCGCGACCGCCTCGGCCTCGGCCAGCTTCTCCCGCGGCACCAGCATCCGGGTGTGCGCATTGCAGGTCTGGCCGGAGTTCAGGTAGCAGTTGGCCACGCCGTGGCCCACGGCCTTCTGCAGGTCGGCGTCATCGAGGATCACGTTCGCCGACTTGCCACCGAGCTCGAGCGCCACGCTCTTGACGGTCTCCGCGGCGACCTCGGCCACCCGGCGGCCGGCCCGGGTCGAGCCGGTGAAGGAGACCATGTCGACGTCGTCGTGCGCGGCAATCGCCTCGCCCACCACGGGGCCGTACCCCGTGACCAGGTTGAAGACGCCGGCCGGCAGATCGAGCGAGTCGATGATCTCGGCCAGGACGAACGAGGTGAGCGGCGTCACCTCGCTCGGCTTCACCACAACGGAACAGCCGGCGGTCAGTGCCGGACCGACCTTCGCGCAGATCTGATGCAGCGGATAGTTCCAGGGCGTGATGCAGCCGACCACACCGACTGGCTCCCGCACCACTGTGGAGTTCCCGATCTGCTCCTCCCAAGCAACCTCGGAGGCGGCCTGAGCCATCGAGCCGAAGTCCAGCGCGGGCAGGGCGGCCTGGATCGCCCGCGACAGGGCCAGCGGCATGCCCACCTCCGCGGCGATCAGCGCCGCGATCTCATCGCCGCGCTCGGCGAGCGCTGCACTGATCGCAGTGCACGTCTCGACCCGCTGCTCGACCGGAACGTCCCGCCAGACCTCGAACCCGGCGCGGGCAGCGGTCACGGCTCGGTCGACGTCCTCCGGCGTTCCCTCCGGGATCCGGCCGATGACCCGCTCGGTCGTCGAATCGACCACCTCGATCGTTCCGGAGCCGGCCGGCTCGACCCACTCGCCGCCGATGTAGAGGCGGTCGCGAACGATCTCCTCCTTGGGATGCCCTGTCAGAACGGGTGCCTGGGTCTCGGTAGCCACGTCGTGCTCCTCTCTTCGAAGTTCCTTTTGAAGTTTGGTCTAGGCCGGCTGGGCCTCTGCCGATTCCGCCGCCGGCGCCGGCTCCCCGGCGTCCTCCGCGATCGCCTCGGCCGTGCGGTGCGCGAGCGCCATGATCGAGACCATCGGATTGGTCCCGGACGAGGTCGGGAACGCGCTTCCGTCGCCGATCCAAACGCCCTTGGTGTCGTGCAGCTGGCCCCAGGGCCCGGCGACCGAGGTTCCCGGATCCTCGCCCATCCGGCAGGTCCCCATCTGATGGGCGCTGAACAGCTTGTAGCCGCCGGCCCGGAAGGGGATTCGCTTGACGGAGGCTATGAACGCCTCGAGGTCGTCGCCGCGGCGCCAGGTCGGCGCCCCCTCGGCGAGGGGACCGATCTGGTGGGCGCCGGCGGCCTCGTGCAGCCGGACCTGCACCTCGATCCCCTTCTTCAGGTTCTCGAGGTCGAGCTGGTCCGTTATCGCGTAGGTAGGGACGGACTCACCGTTGGCATCGACTCCGACCTGGCCGGCCCCGCGATCCCGGGTCAGCGAGATGAACGTCGCCGTCTGGCGGAAGTCCTCCATGCGCTGCTTGTGGTCGGCGCCCGAGATCCAGGGGGTGGCGGAGCCGATCAGCCCGGGCGCGTACTGGGCGGTCTCGATCAGGAAGCCGAACCCCTCGCCCGTGTCCTTGAACTCGTCGCAGAGGCCAGCCTGGGGCGCGCCCCACCAGCCCCGCTGGTCATCGCCGTACGCGCCGCCGACCACGCTCGAGGGATGCAACCGCAGGTTCTGCCCGACCGCCGGCCCGCCGATCCCGGACCGCATCAGGAGCGCCGGCGACTCCAGCGAGCCACAGGCCACGACCACGCGCGGTGCGCGCACGGTCACCTGGGCGCCGCGGCCGTCGGGCGTCTCCCAGACGGCCTCGACTCCGGTCGCTCGCCCGCCCTCCGTCAGCACGCGGGTGGCGCGGGTGAAGGTCAGGAAGCGCGCGCCGTGCTCCTGCGCGTCCGCGAGCCAGGTGCGGTCCGCGCTCTGCTTGCTCCCGGACTGGTCGCCGAAGCCGAGGTAGCCCGCCATCTCAGGCGTATAGCGCTCGGGATCGGTGTTCCGGACGATCGTCTCGAAGTTCCAGCCGAGCGCTTCGCTCCCCTCGCGCAGCCTCTGCTGCGTGCCGTTCAGGTCGCTGCAGCGGTCGTTGGCGTTGATCCGCTCCAGCACCGTGTCGAGGTGGCGGTCGAACGCCGACTCGCCCACATCGCCGAGCCCGTGCTCCGCCCATTCCTCCCTGACCCAGGAGCGCGTCCGGAGGCAGTTGGTCCAGTTGATCGTCGTGCCTCCTCCCAGGGTGGTCCCGGCGACCAGGCTGACGTTGCCGTCAGCGGTCAGGGTCGGGCCGCCGCGCCAGAACATCTCCTGGAACGCGGGCAGCTCGAGCTGGGTGAAGTCGGACTCGTTGTAGTAGCCGGCCGCCTCGAGGACGACCACGTCGAGGCCTCGTGCGGCCAGGACGGCGGCGACCACGGCCCCGCCGGCGCCCGAGCCGACGATGCAGACGTCCGCGTCCAGGGTCTCCTCCGAGCCGGCGGGCTCATGGATCTCGAGGGGCTTCTCCAGATCCGGCGGCGCGGAGATCGGTCCCGGGTAGCCGAAGCTCTCCCAGTTCGGGTTTCCGGCCGTCTGGGGATCCGGCGCGCCGTAGTGGAGGAAGAGCGTCATCCCGATCAGGGCGGCGACCCCGGCGGCGGCCCGTGGATCCGAGAGAGCCGTGTTGCGGAGGATCTGCTCGCGGGACTCCTGCGAAGGGGCCAGCGCGATCCCCTGGCCTCCGATCGCATCGATCAGCATCAACAGACCGCCCCGGAGCTCGGGGTCCGGGATCTCCGAGATCAGCTGGGCCGCGCCCTCATCGACCCCCAGGTCACTCGCCTTGCGGCCCCAGAGGCCGTGCGGATCGCGATCGCGAGGCAGCGAGGGGACGACGGTGTCGCAGACGGCGGTCAGAACCGCGCGCTGGGAGTCGCTGAGCACGCTGCCCGCTTCCTCTCCGGAACCCATCGACGGGGACTTTACCCGGGACTGGCCGGCTGGCCAGTTCTGGGCAGCCCAGCCGCGAGCGCGGCAATCAGCACCGCCAGCGCACAGCCCGCTCCGGAAACGGCGAAGGCAGGCCCCGCGCCGTGGTGCTGCGCGAGCGCGCCGGCGATCGCCGCGCCGGCGCCGGTGCCGATCGCGGTCGCGGTCGAAAGCCAGCCGAAGGCCTCGGCCGCGAACCGCGGCGAGGCCAGATCGAGCAGCAGGATCAGCGTGGTCAGCGTCGGATTGATGACCGTCCCCAGGGCCAGCAGGACAGCGCCCGCCAGCACCAGCCCCTCGCTCGGGACCAGTAGCCCGAAGCCGATCGCGCTGAGGGCCAGCAGCAGGAGCAGCCGCGAGCGCGGGCTCGCCTGCCAACGCCGCCCGCCGTAGACGAGCGCCCCGGCGATCCCGCCGGCCGACGCCAGCGCGAGCAGGAAGCCGGCGGCGGAGGGGTGACCCTCGGAGCTCGCCAGCGCCGGAACGCCGATCTCGAGTCCGCCCAGCGCGACCGCGAAGAGGAGTTCCAGCGCCAGCACGATCCGCACGCCGCGCTCGAGCAGCGGTCCGCCCCGTCGCTCGTCCTGCGTATCCAGAGGCGCCGCCGGGACCAGGATCCCAAGCCAGGCGAGCCCGACGCCGGAGCAGGCCGCAACCGTGATCAGCGCGGCCGAGGGAGAGGCAGTGCCGACGAGCACCCCGACCAGCAGCGGCCCGGTGAGGATCGAGAGCTCCTGGATCATCGTCACGACGCTGAACACGGTGGTCCGGTCCTCATCGGAGAGCTCCGCCCAGACCACCCGCTGTGTCTGGGAGACCGGCGGCAGCCCGAGGCCGGCGATCAGCGCAACGGCGACGATGGCGACCCCCGGCACGTCCGAACGCACGACCGGCACCAGCGCGAGGAGCCCGGCCGTGTGGAACACGGCGATCGCCAACAGGACGTTTCGCGGCCCCTGGTCATCGATCAGCCGGCCCTGAATCGGCCTGGCGATGGCGGCGCCGATCGCGAAGCCCGCGGTGGCCGCCCCGGCCAGTCCGAGCGAGCCGCGCGCGTGCTGGATCAGCAGGATGAGCGCGAGCGCGGCACCGCCCTGGCTGATCTGCGCGAGGAGCCCGGCCAGGGCCTGCCCTCGGAAGCGCTTGTTGGCGAGCAGCGGTCTGTAGAGGGCGAAGTCCGGCAAAGGCCGGACTCACGCTACTTCCCGAAACGCACCCTCACGTGAGCACGAAGTAGTCCCGGTGCACGGCCTCCTCCGAGGCGTGCGGGAGCAGCTCGCGGACCTTGTCCGAGCGCATTCCCTTGATCCGGCGGAGCTCGCCCGCCGAGTAGTTGACGATCCCCTTGCCGATCGTCCCACCGTCGGCGGTGACCTCGACGGCGTCCCCCGCGTCGAAGTCACCCTCCACCTCGGTGATCCCGACGGGCAGCAGGCTGCTGCCGCTCTCCCGCAGGACCCGGGCCGCGCCGTCGTCGACCCGCAGCGTGCCGTGGCTTGGCTTCGCGTAGCGGAGCCAGAGCTTGAAGCTCGAGGTCCGCTCCCGGTGTGGCGTGAAGCGCGTGCCGGCGGGCTCGCCGGATGCCGCTGCGAGCAGCGTCCCCTCGGCGGTCCCGTCGCAGATCACGGCGCCGATCCCGGACGCGCCCGCCATCTCGGCGGCCGCCACCTTGCTCCGCATGCCGCCGAGCCCGAAAGGCGAGGTGTGCTCGCCGATCTCGTATCCGGCGAGCTCGGTCTCGTCGCGCACCTCGGCCACGAGCTCGGCGTCGTCGCTGCGCCGCGGGTCCTTCGTGTAGAGGCCCGCCTGGTCGGTGAGCAGCACGAGCAGCCTCGCCTCGAGCATGAGCGCCACCTGCGCCGCCAGGAAGTCGTTGTCACCGAAGGTGATCTCGTCCGTGGCCGTCGTGTCGTTCTCGTTCACCACCGGGACGACGCGCCAGTCCAGCAGCCGGCTGAGCGTCCGGCGCGCGTTCAGGTAGTTGGTGCGCAGCTGCAGGTCCGAGGCGGTCAGCAGGACCTGCGCGGCCCGCACGTCCGCCTTCGCCAGCCGCTCCTCATACGCCCGGAAGAGGCTGCCCTGCCCGATCGCGGAGGCGGCCTGCAGCTCGTCGATCGCCGAGGGACGTCGCCCGAGCTCGAGGACCCGCATGCCGCGGGCGATCGCCCCCGACGTGATCAGGACCACGTTCTCGCCGCCGGCGTGGAGCTGGCCGACCTGCGAGCAGACGCGATCGAGGACGTCGGTCCTGAGCGCTCCCTCCTCCCCGGCGACGATGGAGGAGCCGAGTTTCGCCACCACGGTCATGGCGCAATCATCCCGGGTCCAGTTCGAACTCGAGGTTCCCGACGACCACCTCGTCCCCCGGCTCGAAGCCGGCCCGCTGAAGCTCGGCGATCACCCCGATCTCGCGGAGCCGACCCTCGAGGTAATCCAGAGCCTCAGGGTTCTCGAGGTCATGTCGAGCGATCAGCAGCTCGATTCCTCGCCCGTTGACCCGGAACCGGCCATCACCCTCGGGGACCACCTCGAAGCCCTCCGCGTCACCGGGGCGGTAAACCCGGTGCTCGGCCTCGAACTCCCCACGCGGTGCGGCGCCCGCCTCGTCCTCGGGCAGCGCGGCGAAGACCGCGCCGACCAGCTCGTCGAGGCCGGCACCGGTCGCCGCGGAAATGCCGAGCACCGCGGCGGAGCGCGAACCGCTCTCATCCCGCCATTCGGCGATCAGCTGCTCGGCCTCCTCCCGCGGGAGCAGGTCGATCTTGGAGAGCGCGACGATCTCGGGCAGGCCGTCGAGGCCGGCGCCGTAATCGGCGAGCTCGGCTCGAACAGCCCGATAGTTCGACTCGGGATCGCCCTGGGCGGGCGCCACTTCGACCAGGTGCACGAGCAGCCGGCAGCGCTCCACGTGGGCGAGGAACTCGTGCCCGAGGCCGGCGCCCTCCGCGGCTCCCTCGATCAGGCCGGGGATGTCGGCCAGCACCAGCTGGCGGTCGTCCAGATCGATCGTGCCCAGATTGGGCTCGACCGTGGTGAAGGGGTAGTCGGCCACCTTGGGGTCCGCCCTGGTGAGCCGCGCGAGGAGCGAGGACTTGCCGGCGTTCGGCAGCCCCACTAGTCCGACGTCGGCGAGCAGCTTGAGACGCAGCTCGATCTCGCCCGCCTCCCCCTCGAGCCCGCGCTCGGCGAAGCGCGGCGCCTGGCGGGTCGAGGTCGCAAAGCGCTTGTTGCCGTGGCCCCCCGATCCGCCGCGCGCGACCACGACTCGCTGGCCGTCCGCCAGCAACTCGGCCTCAGGGCCGTCCAGGCCGTGCACCACGGTGCCGGGGGGCACCGGGATCTCCACATCCGTTCCCCGCTCGCCGTGCTGGCGCTTGCCCCGGCCGTGCTCCCCGCGACCGGCCCGGAAGTGGCGGCTGCGGCCGAGTGAGGACAGGTCGCGGCGCTGTGCGTCGGTGACGAGCACGACGTCTCCGCCCCGCCCGCCGTCGCCCCCGTCGGGCCCGCCGCGCGGCACGTGCGCCTCCCTGCGAAAGCTGACCACGCCGTTGCCGCCGCGGCCTCCCTCGACGTAGATCTTCGCTCGGTCGAAGAGCATGCCCGCGAAGTTAGATGCGGCGGCGGTGTTTGTGGCCGCCGGTCATGGCGAAGCCGTCAAGCAGTCTCCGGGCGCGCCCGCGGCCACCAGCGCCTTCGTGCCCTGGGCTCGCCCTCGGCCTCACGCGCGCCGAGGTCGAAGTACAGAAGCGTCCGGCCGATCGCCACGTACGGGATCAGCAGGGCGAAGACGATCGAGCCGATCAGGTTGACCAGGACCGGCGAGAGGTTCAGGAAGATCAGGACGAAGCCGAGCAGCGGCCCCGCGGCCACCGCGAGCAGCGAGAGGACGCCGATGACCGCCACGGTCCTCCACCAGTGGCCGCGGACCAGCGCGCTGCTGCCGCGCAGGGCCTCGCGGATGGAGCAATCTCTGAAGAGGATCTCCTGCTGGACCAGCTGCCAGGCGAAGTAGAAGTAGATCCCGAACGGGATCCCGATCACGGTGAAGATCAGCAACGCGGCCAGCACGATGGCGAGGAGCTGCCCCACGATCACCCGCCAGAGCTTGGGGTACAGCGCCCGGTAGGAGGCTCGCATGCCGCCTTCTCCACCCGACTCGATGATCCGCAGGTAGGCGACGACCGCTCCGGAGACGATGGCGAACCCGATCGGCTGAGAGATGTCCTCGAAGGCGCCGCTGAACTCGAGCGTCAGGCCCAACGGATGGGTTCGGAGTGTGAAGTCGTTGCCCCCCGTCCACTGCTCGAGCAGGTACTGCAGCCCCTGAATCCCGGCGAGGATCACGAAGCCGGCGAAGGCCAGCCCAAGCATGGTGCGCCAGTGACGGCCATAGAGCTGGCGCGCGCCGCGCAGCAATTGGCCCACGGCCCACTGATGGTGGAGGTCGCGGATATCGACCGGTCGCCACCGCGTCAGCAGGATCGGAACCACGATCGCCGCGAGCAACGCGAGCGCCAGCCCGATCGCGCCCAGCGTGTCCTTCGCCTGGAGGTTGATGAACTCCGAGACGCCCGCGATGGCGCCGCAGAAGGCGGTCGAGGCGACCGGGCCGAGGACCGCCCCGCCCGGCAGCCGCGGGCTGTCCTGACGGATCCCGTCCTGCCAGGTGAACGGGTCCAGCCACTGCTTCTTCGTGGTCGGCCCCTGCGGCCCGTTGTTGAACCCCTTCTCCCGCTGGCCCCAGTGGCCCAGGTAGCTCAGCCACTGGAACTCGCTGCCCGGCCCGGCGGCGGTGGGGATGACCACCGGCCGCGGACGGGCTTCGACGTGGGGATCCTGGGTGTTGTCGCAACCGACGCCCGAGCCGTGCGAGCCATTCTGGATGTAGATCGCGTTGTCGTAGAAGGTCGCGTGCGAGCCCGCGGCCGGATAGACGATCGGGTGCGTGCCGTCCTTCTGGACCTTGGTGTCATCCCAGTCGGCTCGCTCACCGCCGGCGTGCTGGAAGAGGGCGATCTGCGATGGGCCGTCGGCGAGGGCCTCGGCGGGCGTGTCCGCGTCGAAGGAGATCTGCATCCCCTCCCAGTCGCCCTCGTGGACGTCGTTGAACTGGTTGAAGTAGTAGAAGAACCAGTACTGGACCACCAGACCGGAGAAGCCCGGTTCGGTCGCGATGTGGGCGTAGGTGAGCGCCGGAGCCTTGCCCGCGGCACGGAGGTCCTTGAAGTCAGTCGCGTAGCTGCCCTTCCGGGGACATTTGACGCTCAGGGGATCGCCGGGCAGATCGAGGTAGTAGTCGTCGCCCAGCCCGGCGATGTCGGCCGCGGTGGGAGCCTTCCGGATCGGGACGTCCCGCCCGTTGACGTAGTTGATCAGCGTGACCGCGGGATTCCCGAGGACGGTGTCCACCGCGGTCGGCGGGTTGTACTGCTCCTCGGTCGTATCGCAGTTCTTGTCGTCCGTCTGCTCCCGAAGGTTCAGGATCGGCGCATACGAGGACACCAGCTGCTGCTGCGCGGCGGAGACGTCCGCCGAGGCCGTCGGGGCGACGAGCAGCGAGCTGAAGGCGGCGAGTGCGAGGCACGCCGCCAACCTTCCTGGCCGGCGGAGCACGGCGCCAAGCTAACACCCGTTGCAGCGTGAAACCTCCGGGTTTTTCCGCGCCCCTACCTGGTTGGACGTTCGAGCAGGCTCAGGTTCAGCCCTGCTCGGCGATGCTGAAGTTGATCTGGTCTCCGACCACGGTCGCATCCAGCTGCTTGTCGTCGAGCATCACCGCGGCCGTCGGTTCGACGGCCACCGTCACCTCGTCCTCGCCTTCAACGACCTGATCGTCCGGCGGCGGATCCTCGATCACCGAGACCACCAGGCTCGCGCCGGCGGATGCGCCGTCGGTCTGCTGGGGACTGATGCGCAACATCGAGCCGTCGGGAGCGTCCGACGCGTCGAGAATGCCGCGGATCGCGTGTGAGGCCTCTGGGGAAATCGTGAGCACGAAGCCCACCTCCTCCTGGTCGAGAGCATGAGCCTTCCCGTTACCCGGGATCGTGCCCGGGAAACGGCGATTCGCTCCGGAACTACTCGCCCTCGACGACCGAGATCGTCCGGCCGCGGCGCCCGGTCGAGAACTGCACGACGCCGGGGCGGATGGCGAAGATCGTGTGATCGCGCCCGATGCCGACGCCGTCGCCCGGGCGGAAGCGCGTGCCGCGCTGACGGACGATGATCTCGCCGCCGCTCACCGATTCACCGGCGAACACCTTGACTCCCAGGAACTTCGGATTGGAGTCGCGACCGTTGCGGCTGGAGCCCAGTCCCTTCTTATGAGCCATCGCTCGTCGTCTCCTTCTTCGCGGCCGCCGGCTTTCGCGCGGCGGGCTTGCGCGAGAGCATCTTCACGTCGGTGATCTCGAGGCGGGTGAGCTCGGAGCGATGCCCGGCGCGGCGCCGATAGCCCTTCTTCGGCCGGTACTTGAAGACCCGGATCTTCGGGCCGCGCTCGTGCCCGGCCACCTTGGCCTCGACCTTGACCTTCTCCAGGTCCTTGCCGAGCACCATCTCCTTGTCACGGAAGGCGACCGCGCGCAGGTCGATCTTGTCGCCCTCCTTGGCGGTCAGGCGGTCGACGAGCAGGGTCGACCCCTTCTCGACGCGGTACTGCTTTCCGCCTGTCTCGATCACTGCGTAGCTGGCCATAGCTCCTTCTTCAGCTCTTGGAACCACCGCCGGCGCGTGAGCGTCGCCTTCCGCCCCTGCTTCCGCGACGCCGGCGCCCGCCGGAGGCCGAGGATTCTAGCTTCTCGCCGCGGTCTCCATTCGAGCCCGCTTGCACGACATTTCCGTCGCTGTCGAGCAGCAGGGCGGTCGCCGCCGAGCGCCCCACGCTCTCGATTCGCACCATCCGCTGCTCGCCGACGTGCGGCCCCGCCCCGGCGACGCTGACGATGTATGAGTCGACCCGCGCCACCGCGTCGTCGACGTTGTACATATGCGGCTCCTCGATCGAGACGAGCACCTCCTCACCGACCTGGAAGGGAAGCGCCCGCTCCTCGATCTCCTCTCGCTTCCCGGTCTCGACCACATGGAAGGTGTCGAGCGACAGCGCGTCGCCTCCCTCGAAGTGAAACCGCTTGCCGGTCTCCTCCTCGAGGTCCGTGAGACCCAAGTCAGGCGAGAGCAGCTCGGCCGCCACCCTCGGGTTGACGCGGATCAGGTAGGCCTCGGGCTTCGGGTCCTCCTCGACCACCTCCTGGAGCTTGCGGATGATCTGAATCGCGACGGTCTCCTCGGACCGGACGACGCCCTCTCCGTCACAGGTCGGGCAGCGCTTGGTGAGGATCTCTCGGACGCCGTCGGTGACGTTCTGCCGGGTCATCTCGACCAGGCCGAGCGGCGAGACCTCGACCACGTAGGTCTTGGTGCGGTCCTCGTCGAGCGCGGAGCGCAGGGTCTTCAGCACCTGGTCGCGGTTCCGCGACCGCGCCATGTCGATGAAGTCGATGACGATGATCCCACCGATGTCCCGCATCCGCAGCTGGCGGACCACCTCCTCGGCGGCCTCGACGTTGACCTTGGTGATCGTGTCCTCGAGGCGGCCCTTGCCCTTGCCGGTGAAGCTGCCGGTGTTGATGTCGATCACCGTGAGCGCTTCCGCGTAATCGATCATCAGATAGCCGCCCGAGGGGAGGTCGACGCGGCGGCTGAGCACCGAGTCGAACGCCTCCTCGACGCCCCACTTCTCGAACAGCGGCTCCTTGTCCTTGTAGAGCTCCACGCGGTCGGCGAGCTCGGGAGCGGTCCGCTGGAGGAACTTGGTAACGCGGTCGTGCTGCTTCTCGTCGTCGATGATCGCGCCCTCGAACTCCTCGACCAGGACGTCGCGAACCACGCGGATCGAGAGGTCGGCCTCCTGGAAGACCATCTGGCCCGCTCCGGACTTCTTCGCCCGCTCCTCCACCACCTCGTTGAGGCGGTGCAGATAGGTGATCTCGCGGGAGAAGTCCTCCTTCTTCGCGCCCTGGGCGGCGGTGCGGACGATCACGCCCCCGTCGCCGATGTCCACCTTCTCGATCAGCTTCCGAAGGCGCTGGCGCTCGTTGTCCGGCAGCCGCTTGGAGACGCCGATGCCTCCACCCTGCGGCATGTAGACCAGGTAGCGCCCGGCGATCGAGAGCTGCATCGAGAGCCTTGCGCCTTTGGTCTTCAGCGGGTCCTTGACGACCTGGACGATGATCTCCTGGCCGGGCTTGATCAGCTCGTCGATGCGCCGGCCGCGGCCCCGGCCCCGCTTGGGGACCGCCTGGCCGCCGGGCAGCACGATCTCGTCGACGTGCAGGAAGCCGTTTCTCTCCAGGCCGATGTCGACGAAAGCGGCCTCCATGCCGGGCAGGACGTTGTCGACCTTGCCCTTGTAGACGTTGCCGACGATCGAGCGGCGGCCGCGACGCTCCACGTAGAGCTCGGCGACCTTCCACTCGTCGCTGGGAGCCGCCTTCTTGCGCTTCTTGGTGGGCGCTCCCTTGGCCTCGAGCGTCGCGACCCGGGTCTCACCCCGGTCGACGCTTACGAGGATGTTCTTCTTCATTGGTTGTTTCCTTTCTGGCTGAGCCCAGAGCTACGTACGACCGAGCCGCCGCTCTGCACGGGGCTTCGGGTCGTGGTTGTGATGTGGGTGTGCTCTCGGTGGCTCAGCGCAACAGTGGTGTTGGCGCCCTGCTGCGTGGAGACGTGTTGAGCCGCGCCTGGGTGTGAATGCTCTGCAGGAGCCCGATCGCGAGGAACGTGGCGATCACCGACGAGCCCCCGTATGACACCAGGGGCAGGGTGACGCCGGTCACGGGCATGATGCCGAGGGTCATGCCCACGTTCACGAAGATCTGGAACATGAGCATGGCGGCGATGCCGCCCGCGATCAGGGTCCCGAACAAGTTCTTGGAGAGCGTCAGGATGCGGAGAATTCTCCAGATAAGCAGGGCGAATAGGGACAGTACGAACGCTGCACCCGCAAACCCGAAGCGCTCCCCGACCACGGCGAAGACGAAGTCCGTGTGCCGCTCGGGGAGGAAGAGGAGCTTGGTCTGGGTCGAGTCGTCGCCGCGTCCGGTCTTCTCGCCGGATCCAATCGCGGTGACGCTCTGGTTGACCTGATAGCTCGCATCGCTCGGGTCATTCGATGGATGCAGAAATGCGGTGAGCCGGTCCTGCTGGTAGCCGTGCAACGGGCTAGGCAGGCCGGCCGCCGGGGCGATGACCAGGACGAAGCTGATGGCCGCAGCCGCCAGTCCGCCGATCACCGCGAAGTGCCTCCAGGGCACCCCGGCGAGGAAAAGAATTGCGAGTGTGATGACCACCAGCACGATGCCCGTGCCGAGGTCGGGTTGCAGGAAGACGAGTCCGGCCGGGACCAGGCCGAGCGCCAGGATGCGCAGGGTCTGGGCCAGCGGGGCGCCGCGGCGGTTGCGGTCGATGACGAATGCCGCCAGGGCGACGATGAGGAGCAGCTTGGCGAGCTCCGAGGGCTGGAAGCGGAAGTAGGGGAGCTCGATCCAGCGGCGGGATCCGCGCGCTGCGGCGCCGAACATGAGCACCAGGCAGATGGACGCGATCATCAGCGAGTAGAGCCCGACGCGGATCTCGCGGAAGCGCGAGTAGTCGATCTTGGCCACTGCCAGCATCAGCGCCACGCCTACGGCCGCGTAGAGGGTCTGCCGGAGGGCGAAATAGAGCGGCTGGCCCTGGACAGCGTCCGGGGTGGCGACGGCGAGGGTGAAGATGCTGAATCCGATCAGCCCGAAGGCGGCGGCCATCAGCCAGCCGTCGAAGTAGGCGACTCCGAGGCGCTCGACAATGCGAGTACGCCTGGGTGTGAGCGTGAGGGGTGCTGCTTCCATCAGTGAGAGTCCCGCCCCCGGCGGGGGTGGTACTCATACATGAGGGTAGACGTCTGGGGGGATTCGACCGCCATCACTCTGGCACCTTGCCGTTCCCCGCACTGGGCGCGGACGCCGTAGGCGTAATCTGCTTGTGGAAGTACTGCTCCAGGATGCGCGCCGCGACGGGAGCCGCCGTGTCAACGCCGAACCCGCCCCGCTCGATGGTGACGGCGACGACGATCTGCGGATCCTTTGCTGGAGCGAGCACGATGTACCAGGACTGGTCCGGCTGGTTCGGGCGCTGCGCGGTTCCGGTCTTGCCGGCGACTGCGAACGGGAAGTTCCCGAAAACCGGATACGAGGTACCGCCGGGCTCCGTCGCCGCCCGAGTTAGGCCGGTCATGATCGTGTCGCGCACATTCGGCGAGATGTCCATGTGCCTTCGCGGCGCCGGCCGGATCTCCTCGAGGACTCTGCCGGTGACGCTCTCCACGTCGTCCGCGACGTGGGGACGCAGCACGGTGCCGCCGTTGCCGAGCGCCGCGTAGGCGACCGCCATCTGCAGCGGATCGGCCTCCAGGTCGCCCTGACCCACGGCCAGGTTGACGTTGTCGCCGGCGCTCCAGGGCCGGTCGGTGAGCTTCTCTGCGTAGAGGCGGTTCCGCCACGCGGGCGTCGGGATCAGCCCGTCGACCTCGGCGGGCAGGTCGATCCCGGTCTTCTCCCCCAGCCCGTACTGGCGGGCCCAGTCCTGGATCTGCCCGTGTCCCTTCGACGCCTTGGACTTGAGACCGAGGTTGTAGAAGTAGATGTCGGAGGAGACCTTGAGAGCGTCGCTCATGTTGAGTGGCCCGTAGATAGCCTTGCCCGCGTTGTGCAGGGTCAGGTTGTCGTCGAGCTTGAGCGAGCCTGTGTCGTTGAAGATCGTGTCCGCCGAGATCAGGTGGTCCTCGAGCGCGGCGGTGGCGGTGATGGGCTTGAAGGTGGAGCCCGTCGGATAGAGACCCTGGATCGCGCGGTCGGCGAGCGGGGCGTCGGTCTTCTGTGAGGTGAGCTGGCGGTACTCGGTCGGTGTGATCCTTCGACTGAAGATCGACGGGTCGAAGCTCGGCGCGGAGCCCATCGCGAGGACCTCGCCGTTCTGGGCGTTCATCGCGACGAAGGCACCCGGCAGCCCGAAGGAGTCCAGGGCGCCCTCGCCCGTCGCCTGCAGGTTCGAGTCGATGGTGAGACGCACGTCATCCCCCGGTTCCGCGGGGACGCTGCGGAGCTGACCGGTGGGCCGGCCGAGGGCGTCCACCTGGACGCGATCCGTGCCGGGCCTGCCGCGCAGGTAGCGGTCGTACTCGTACTCGATCCCCGACTGACCGACCTGGTCGCCCGGAGAGAGGCCCGCGTAGCGCGGCTGCTTGAGCTGCTCGGCGGTCACCTCGCCGACGTTGCCGAAGAGGTGTGCGGCAAGGGTCCCCTGCCGGTACTCGCGCGTGAACACCCTCTCGACGCTGACGCCGGGGAAGCTCGACTGGTTCTCGCGCAGGTAATAGACCTTGTCGACTCCGAGGCCCTTCTTCAGGATTACCGGGCCTCCCGGCGCGGCGCGGCTGCCCCCCGCGAGCTCCTTGCGGATCTCCTTCATCGTCATGTCCGTGACCGTGGCGAGCTTTTTCAGCTCGCGCGAGCGATCGGGCCCCGGCGGAGGGAGGTCCTGCGGCGTGACCTGGATGGCCAGCTCGGTGCGATTCGCCACCAGGACCTTGCCGTTGCGGTCGAGGATGTCGCCGCGCGGCGCCTGCACCCGGATCTGGCGGATGCGGTTGTCGTTCGCCTGGTTGCGGTACTTGTCGCCGGAGAGGACCTGGACGTACCAGAGCCGCAGGAAGAGCACCGAGAAGATCGCGATCGCGAGGCCGGTGATGATCGAGATCCGCAGCGCGAGCGGCGAGGTTCGCCTCTCGGGCCCGACTTCGTCTCGACGCAGGTACATCAGCCACTCTCCACCGGTCGCGGCGCCGGCGTGCGCCGCGCCGCTCTGCGCTCGTCCACCAGGGCCGAGCGCACCACCAGTCTGACGATCCAGAGGACGGGAATCGCGAGGAGCGCGCCGATCAGGCTCTTGACCAGGGCGTCACGCACCACCAGGAAGCTGACGGTCGCATCGATGCCGGTGCCGATCTGGATCGCTGCGATCACCAGGGCCCCGAGCAGCGTCAGCGAACCACCCAGCAGGACGACCGCCGCGCGGGTCGGACGGCCGACGGTCTCGCGATAGCGCCCGGCCACGTAGCCCACCGACAGCATGGTGAGGGCGAAGGCGCCCATGGTCTCGAGCAGCAGGCAGTCGATCAGGAGCCCGATCGAGAAGCCGGTGACCGCGCCGGTGAGGCTCCCGCCGAGCATGCCGACGGAGATCACCACGAGCAGCGCGATGTCGGGGCTCGTGCCGAAGATGTCCATCTTGGAGAAGCAGACGATCTGCGCGACCGCGACCAGGGCCCCGAGCACGGCCAGCCTGGCGATGATGCCCGGCGTGAGGATCATTCCTTGCTCCCTCCCGAGTGCGTCGTCAGGATCTTGAGGAAGTCCATGTCCCTCAGGTCCGCGAACGGCTCGAGGTGGACCCGCTGGTAGGCCTGCTGCTCCTCAACGCTCGCCCTCGTGATCTTCCCGATCGGGATGCCCGGCGGGAAGACCGATCCGAGGTCTCCGGTCGAGAAGCCGGCGGTCACCACCATCTGGCCCTCGGCGATCTGGGTCCCACGTTCGAGGTAGTCGAGCTGGAGGTCGTCCGGGTTGCCGACGTCGGGTTCCACCACGCCCGTCGCGCCGCTCGGCGTCACCCGCGCCGTGACCGCGCTGTCGGCATCGGTGATCAGCGTCACCTGCGCCGTGTTCGGGGCGGTCTGGGTGACCTTGCCGGCCAGGCCCTGGGCCGCGACCACCGGATCGTCGATCCGCACGCCGTCGCTCGATCCCTTGTCGATGGTCACCGTCGAGTACCAGACCGTCGGGGAGCGGCCGATCACCCTCGCGGTGACCGGATCGGTCCCGTCCGGGACGATCCCACCGCTGGTGAGCTCGTTGAGCGCCTTCAGCTCCCTGGTCTCCTGCTGCTGGGTCTGCTCCCTGGCCAGCTGATCCCGCAGGCTGGCCACCTGGTCCTCGAGCCTGGACTTGTCGCCGCGGGCATCGAAGGTGTCGCCGAACCAGTTGACGAGATCGCGCGCCGGCTTCAACGCCCGGTCGGCGCCCGACGAGATCGGGCTGAAGACCGTCGAGACGACGTCCTGGAAGCCATGGAGCGGCCCCCCGTTGCCCTCTCGGTAATAGAGGCTGAGCAGTGTCAGCGAGGCGGCGACGAGCAGCAACAGCACCGCCCGTCGACGGCGCACCTGCTTGCGGTACATGTCTGACTAGCCCTCACAGCTCAAAGTCGGTTCAACTCACGGTCGATTCGCCC
>JBKPND010000038.1:0-23792 GCA_046732465.1 Actinomycetota bacterium | reverse complement strand
TGAAGCTGAGGCAAGGCCACTGGGGAGTCATCGATTCCCTGGGAAGGCGCCTCGAGTCAGCCGGGAAGCCAGGAGACCTGTCCCCGGCCAGCCAACACGACCCTCGAGGAAGGGGTGGCTCCACATGAGAATGACTGTCTCGATTGCGGCGCTGGCGTCGCTGATCACGCTTGCCCTGGTCGGACCGGCCGGTGCGAGCGCAAGCGTCGGCGACGATCTGCGGGTGGTGGGTACGAGCGGAGAGCTCGATGACCTGACTCAGTACAGCGACACGACGACGATGCCCACCAACCCAGGGGCCGAGTGCTTCGGCCCCGGAAGCGGCGGCTCCGGTCAGGGGGTGACCGTCCCCGGAGCGAACGCCCTCGGCGTCGTCGTCGAGGCGGCGAAGAGCCGCAGCCGGCTCAATCCCCTGCTGCTGACGGACACCTTCGTGTCCCAGGGCTTCGGCCTCGGCGTCTGCGGCATCGGCGGCCAGGTCGCCCAGGGCTCCGCGTTCTGGTACACGAAGGTGAACCACGTCGGTCTGCAGGTGGGCGGCTCGCAGTTCGCAACCCATCCTGGCGACCAGGTCCTCTGGTACCTGGCGCCGAATTTCCCGCCACCGCCGGAGCTCGTTCTGAACGCACCGGTTCGACAGCCCGTCGGCACTCCGTTCGCGGTCCAGGTGCTCGCCTATGGCGACGACGGCACCGCGACCCCGGCCGCCGGCGCGACGGTCTCGGGCGGCGCGTCTCCGGTCACCACCGACGCGGCGGGCAACGCCCAGGTGGCGCTCAACGGACCCGGGGCGGCGCAGATCCAGGCCACTCGTGGCGCGGACATCCCGAGTGCGTCGACATCGATCTGCGCGTTCCAGCAGGCCGCGGACTGTCCTGCCGCGCGGGGACGCCTGATCGTCGGCTCGGACGGGGTCGATCAGATCACCGGCACCGCCGGGCCTGATCGGATCAAGCCGCGAGGCAGCAGGGACGGCGTTCGTGCGCTCGCCGGCGACGACCGGATCAACGTCCGCGGAGGCGGCAAGGACCGCGTCAACTGCGGCGGCGGTGACGACAGCGTCAAGGCGGGCAAGGGGGACAAGCTCGCCAAGAACTGCGAGCACCGCAGCCGCCCCGCCAAGAAGGGCAAGCACGGCAAGCACAAGGGGAAGACCAAGAAGTGATCTCCGCCCGCATCCTCGCGGCCGCCCTGGCGCTCTGCGCCGCGGCGGTCGCGGGCTGCGGGCTCGGTCCCGGTAAGGACGAGGGCGATGTCAGCCTGACCGTGACGCGGGACTACGGGAGCAAGGTCATGCTCCAGAAGAACGACTCGATCCGCGAATCCGACACCGTGATCCGCCTCCTCGACCGCAACGCGGACATCACCACCCGCTACGGGGGCGGGTTCATCCAGTCGATCGACGGGCTCGCCGGCTCCCAAAGCGGCGGCCGCCGCAGCGACTGGTTCTTCTACGTGAACGGGATCGAGTCGCCGATCGGCTCGGCCCAGTACGACGCCTCCGGCGGCGACCGCATCTGGTGGGACTACCGAGACTGGACGGCCGCGATGCGGGTCCCCGCCGTGGTCGGCTCCTGGCCCGAGCCGTTCCTGCACGGGTTTCAGGGCACGCAATGGACGACCCATCCGGAATGCATGACCGCTAGCCCCGTCTGTGACGAGGTTGCAAGCAGGTTGAAGTCGGCCGGTGTTGGTTCGTCTGGCCTCGGGCCGAACTCGATCACGGTGCTGATCGGCCCGTGGAACACGATCCGGGGAGAGGCTCCGGCGAACCTCCTCGCCGAGGGTCCCGACCGCAGCGGCGTCTTCGCCCGCTTCGTCAGTAGCGCTTCGAGGCCTCTTCTCGAGGTGCTAAACCAGCAGGGTCAGCCCGCCGGAAGCATTGGCAAGGGCGGCGGGCTGATTGCAGCTCTGCGACCCGGGGATGGGCCGCCCACGTGGGTGGTCACCGGGACGGACGCGAAGGGGGTTACCGCCGCCGCCAACCTGCTCGGGGACGGACTGCGAAACCGCTACGCGCTCGCCACCCAACCGGGTGCCGGGCCGATCGGGGTGCCCGTGCCGTGAGGCCGGCGCTCGCCTATCGACCGGGTCGCAGTCCGCTCCACCGATCCTCTGCGGGAGCTTCGATCCTCTATCTGGGCTCGCTCGCCGCGATCGCGTTCGTGTATCCGAATCCCCTGGTCCTGGCGGCCGCGGGGCTCGCGGCGATCCTGGCGGGGCTGGCGGCCGGAGCCGGGCGCGCCGTCGCGGCCTCGCTCCGGTTGGGGCTGACGCTCTTCATCGTGATGATGGCCGTCAACGTCCTGGTCAACCACCGCGGCGACACGGTTCTGGTGCGCGGCTGGGAGATGCCCGTGCTCGGGAACACGGACGTGACGCTCGAGGCCCTCGTCGAGGGAGCCGTCCTCGGGCTCCGCGTGGTGGTCGCGGTGATCGTCTTCGGCGTCTACTCGGCCTGCGTGGACCCGGACCGGGTCCTGCGCGCCCTGCGCCCGGTGGCGCGCCGCTCGGCGATGAGCGCCGGGCTGGTCGCCCGGATGGTGCCGCTCGCCGTCGCCGACGGGGCCCGGCTCAGGGAGGCCTCCACGCTTCGCGGGCCGGCGGCGTCCTCGGTGGGAAAGGCGGCCCTGGCGCGCCGGGTCGTGGAGTCCTCGCTCGATCGTGCGGTGGAGGTGGCGGCGACCCTGGAGCTGCGCGGGCACGCGCTGCCAGGCAGGACATGGCCCCGGCGCGAGCCCTCTCGCGACACGCTGCCGGTCGCCATCTCGGGCGCCGCCATCCTGGTGCTGTCAGCGGGCGCGGCGCTCGCGGGGATCGGCGAGTTCGAAGCGTTTCCCGGGCTCCGGCTCGACGCCGGGGCAGCGACGCTCGCGCTGAGCGCCGCGGTCATCGGGCTGGCCGGCCTGCCGTTCGCCGTGCGGAGGTGGCGTGAGCGTGGCTGAGCCGATCGCCCGTTTCGCCGGCGTCACCTATCGCTACCCGGGGGCGGCCTCGGCCGCGATCTCGGCCATCGATCTGTCGATCGAGCCGGGAGAGTTCGTGGTCCTCGCGGGCCGCTCGGGCGCCGGTAAGTCGACGCTTCTCCGGGCCGCCTGCGGCCTGGTCCCGCACTTCCACGGCGGCGAGGTGGAGGGTGAGCTCGAGGTGGGCGGGCTCGATCTGCGTGCAAACGGTCCCGCCGAGCTTGCGCAGGTCGTGGGACTGGTCGCGCAGGAGCCCGAGTCCCAGGTCGTGAGCACCACCGTCCGGGCGGAGATCGAGCTGCCCCTGGAGCTTCGCGGCATCACGCCGGCGGCCCGATCCCGCGCGGTTGAGGAGGTTGCCTTGGCCCTCGCGATCGAGGGGCTGCTGGATCGAACGACCGACACCCTCTCCGGCGGGGAGCTTCAGCGCGTCGCGCTGGCCGCGGCCCTGGCCACGCGTCCGCGCCTCATCCTGCTCGACGAGCCCACTTCGCAGCTGGATCCCGTCGCCGGTGACGAGCTGGTCTCGCTCCTTCGACGACTGAACGAGGAGTGGGGGGTGGCCATCCTGCTGGGCGAGCACCGGTTGGAGCGCTGCGCCGCGGCGGCCGACCGGGTCATCGCGCTCGCGGGCGGCCACCTGGTCTTCGACGGTGCCCCGTCCGCGTTCTTCGACTGGGCCCTTGACGCCGACCCTGCTCTCGCGACCCCCGGAGCGCGGCTCCTCCGCGGTGCCGGGCTTCGACCCGCGGCGAGCGTTCGGGACGCCCGCCGCGCCCTCCAGGCGGCGAACCTCTCGCCGAGCGTCCCGGAATCGCCCCCCGAGGGCCCGGTCCGGGAGGTTCGCGGTAGGAGCTCGGGCTCGGCTCTCGCCGTGCGCGGCCTCTGGGTCGAGCTCGGCGAGGGTGAGGAGCGGACCGAGGCCCTCCGCGGCCTCGATCTCGCGCTCGAGCCGGGCGAGCGGGTGGCACTGATGGGGGCGAACGGCGCCGGCAAGAGCACCCTGCTCCGAGCCGCCGCGGGTCTGATCGACCCTCAGGGGGGTCGCGTCGAGTCGCCGCGCGGCGTCGCGCTGCTGCCCCAGAGCCCCGGCGACCTGTTCGTCTGCGAGCGGGTCCGGGACGAGCTTCCCGGCGACGCCGGTATCGAGACGCTTCGCGGCTTCGGCCTAGGGGGCCTGCTGGACTCCGATCCACGCGATCTCTCCGGTGGAGAGCGGCAGCGACTCGCGATCGCGATCGTCGTCGCGGGCCGTCAGGAGGCGGAGCACGGCGTGCCAGGAGCGATCCTCCTGGACGAGCCGACGCGCGGCATGGACCGGGCTCGAAAAGACGAGCTGGCTGCCCTCGGCCGGGAGCTGGCCGGCGCCGGCGCCGCGGTGATGATCGCGACGCACGACGTCGAGTTCGCCGTCAGCTTCGCCGACCGGGTGATCCTGCTCGCTCGCGGTGAGCTCGCCGCAGACGGCACGGCGCCGGAACTGCTGTCCGGTGGCTGGTACTTCTCGAGCGAGGTGGCGCGCATTCTCGGGGGCGCGGCCATCGGTGTCGACGACGGCCTGCCGCTGCTCCGCGATGTCGTGACGCGCCGCGAGGGCGCCACGAGGCCCGCCGAAGGAGCCCGCCCGTGAGCTGGGAAGCGGCCATATTCACGATCCTCGCGCTGGTCCTGATCGGGGGCTTCGCCTGGTACGAGCGCTCGCGCCCGCCGTCCCAGATCGTGGCGCTCGTGGCGGCGCTGGCGGCGATCTCCGTCGCCGGGCGCGTGGCCTTCTCGCCGATCCCGAACGTGGTGCCGACCACCGACATCACCCTGATCGCCGGCTTCGCGCTAGGCGGGGCGCCGGGTTTCGCGGTCGGCGCCCTCTCGGGGTTGGTCTCGAACTTCTGGCTGGGACAGGGACCGTGGACCCCCTGGCAGATGGCGGGCTGGGGGATGACGGGCCTGCTCGGCGCCTGGCTGGCGACGGTGACCGGCCGCCGCGTGAACCGGTTCGGGCTCGCCGCCGTCTGCGCATTCGCCGGCTTCGCCTATGGCGCCCTGCTCGACTTTTCGCTGATGGTCACCTACGGGGGCGAGCAGTCGCTCGACCGCTTCCTGGCGATCTCGGCCCGGGGGGTCCCCTTCAACATCGCGCACGCCGCCGGCAACGCGGCCCTGGCCCTCATCGCGGGACCGGCCATGGTCCGGATGCTGCTGCGCTACCGGCGGAGGTTCGAGTTCGCATGGGGCGGGCGCGGGACCGCCACGGCCGCGAGCGGGGCCGCGGCGGGCGCCGTTTGCCTGTTCGCGGCGCTTCTCGTCGCCGGGCCCGGCCTTCGGGATGAGAAGGCGGACGCCGCGGCCGGCGGGCCCGGCGCCGGCGTCTCCTGGTTGCGCTCGGCACAGAACGACGATGGAGGCTTCGGCTTCGCCCCCGGAGAGGAGTCGAGCCCCGCGATGACAGGGTGGGCCGTTCTCGGGCTTGAGTCGGCCGGGATCAACCCGCGCGACCTCGATCACGGCGATGCCACGCCGATCTCCTATCTGGCCGGGAACGTCGGGGAGATCACCACGACGGGCGACATCGAGCGCACCATCCTCCTGCTGCGCGGGGCCGGCCTCGATCCGAGGCGCTTCCAGGGCCACGACCTGGTCAGGCGCCTGCTCGCGAGGCGCGGCAAGGACGGCTCGTGGGGAGGACAGGTGAACCAGACGGCCTTCGGGATCCTCGCCTTGCGCGCGGCCGGGGTGTCGGGCGGCAACGCCCGGACCGCCGGCTGGCTCCGCGGCCACCAGAACTCGGACGGGGGCTGGGGTTTCGCGGCGGGAGCGAGCAGCGACGCGGACACCACGGGCGCGGTGCTGCAGGGGCTCGCCGCGTCCGGCAACGGCGCAGGGCTCAGGAGGGGAGCCTCGTACCTGCGAAGCGTCCAGCGCCCCGGCGGCGGCTTCCCGCTCAGCGGCGGTGTCACCAACGCGCAATCCACCGCGTACGCGGTCCAGGGCCTGGTCGCCGCGGGCGTCTCACCGTCATCGGTGCGCGAGGGCGGCCGCTCCGCGCTCGACTATCTCGCCTCCGTACAGGCGCACGACGGCCACTATCGCTACTCGTCCTCGAGCGACCAGACGCCGGTCTGGGTCACCGGCCAGGTCCTGCTGGCCGCCAACGGTGCCGCTTTCCCGCTCGCTCCCGTGGCGAGGAACGCCGGGCCCGCCCCGGCAGCCCCCGCATCGGCTGCCTCCCCGGCTCCCGCCAAGGGCGGCTCGGGCAGGCGGGGGAAGGAGGAGAAGCCGGGCAAGAACCCCGAGGCGAGCAACCCGGATCAGCCGATCGCGGGTCCTGTATCCGCGCCCCTGGCCCCGGCCTCCTCGACCAGCGAGGACGGGGGTGGGGGAGGCGTCCCGGCCTGGCTGATCGTCATCGTGGCGGCCGCCGCTGCCGCGGCTGCGGTCTGGGGTGGCTGGGTGCTGTACCGGCGCCGGCTCCCGGCAAACCGGGCCGGTTAGCCTCCTCTCGAATGGAAGTCGAGGACGCGATTCGCACACGGCGGACCCACAAGGCCTACCGGCCCGAGCCGGTGGACCGCGAACTGCTCGAGGAGATCCTCGAGCTCGGCCGCTGGGCGCCCAACCACAACCTCACCAATCCCTGGCGCTTCCGCGTGCTCGGGCCGGGGGCGCTCGAGCGACTCAAGGAGGCCGCCGGGCCGGAGTCGGCATCCAAGCTCGATCGCGCTCCGACCCTGGTGGTCTGCTCCTGCGCCCTCACCGGGGATGAGATCCAGGACGAGGAGGACCTCCACGCCGCCGCCTGCGCCGCCTACATCGTCCTGCTGGCCGCGCACGGCCGCGGCCTGGCGACGTACTGGCGGACGCCCGAGGTGCTGCGCACGGCGGAGGGCCGGGCGGCCGTGGGCATGCCAAACGACGAGCGCTTCGTGGGCCTGCTCCACCTCGGCACCCCGGTACAAGAGCAGCGCCCGCCCGAGCGGCTCCCCGCCGACCAGGTGATCGAGTTCCTCGAGTGAGGCCCGAGGTGAGCCGTTGATCTCGCGCAACGACGCGCTCCAGGCGATTCAGGAGCACGCCTTCGACGTGGTCGTCGTCGGGGGCGGCATCACCGGCGCCGGCGTCGCGCTCGACGCCGCCTCGCGCGGCTACTCGGTGGCGCTGCTCGAGCGCGACGACTTCGGACGGGGCACCTCGAGCCGCTCCTCGAAGATGGTCCATGGGGGCCTCCGCTACTTGCAGAACTTCGACCTCGGCCTGGTTCGTGAGGCGCTCCTCGAGCGCCAGCTGCTCGTCCAGCTCGCGCCGCATCTCGTCTATCCGACGCCGTTCCTGGTGCCGGCGCTGGGCGAGGACCGTCGCAGCCGGATGCTCGGGATCGGGCTGAACATGTACGACGTGATGGCGACCTCGCGGATCGGGCGCGGGCGCAGCCAGCGAAACGAGCACTCGGGCGAGGCCGACTACTGGGCGCCGGACCGCCACCGAACGATCTCCGGCGAGGAGGCGGTCGAGCTGATCCCGGCGCTGGAGCCGAAGGACCCGAGCTCCGCATACCTCTTCTACGACTGTCAGACCGACGATGTCCGCCTGGTCCTGACGGTCCTCGGCGAGGCGGAGCGCTTCGGTGCGGTGATCCTGAACGGCGCCGAGGTGACGGACGTGCTCGACGATGGTGGCCGCGCCGCGGGCGTCGCCGTGAGGGAGGCGCAATCCGGCCAGCGGATCGAGGTGCGCGCCGACAACGTCGTCAACGCCACGGGCGTCTGGGCCGACCGGATTCGCCCGGACGAGCTCCTCACCGAGGAAGCGATCCCGCACATCCGGCCCAGCCGCGGTACTCACGTGACCGTGTCGACGGAGCAGCTCGACATCGGCACCGCTGCCTGCATCGTGCCGGCGGGAGGGGAGCGCACGATCTTCGCCCTGCCCTGGTACGGGCGTGTGCTGGTCGGGACGACCGACAACGACTACGAAGGCGACATCGACCACGTTCCTCCGAGCACGGACGACGTCGAGTACCTGCTCGAGGCCCTGAACGGCTACTTCGGCACGGACGTCGGTCGCGATGACCTGACCGGGGCCTACGCCGGGGTGCGCCCGCTGATCTCCAGCGGCGACCCCAAGAAGTCCGTCGACATCTCGCGGAGGGCCGAGCTCTACGAGACCTCGTCGGGGATGCTGACGATCACCGGCGGCAAGCTCACCACCTTCCGGCGGATGGCGGCTCAGGTCGTCGACCGGATCACGCAGCGGGACGGGCGCGAGGCCGAGTGCCGAACCGACGACATCCCGCTCGGCATGGCGGCCCGCCCCGACGACCTCGAGACGAGCGTCGAGCTGCCCGAGGGGGCGACCGACCAGCTCGCCTTCCGCTACGGCCACGCGGCGCGCGCCGTGCTCGACCTCTGCGAGGAGCGCCCGGAGCTGGCGGAGCCGATCGTGCCCGGCCATCCGGATCTGCTCGCCGAGGTCGTGATCGCGGTCCGGCGCGAGCAGGCGCGCGCCGTGGCGGACGTGCTCCTGCGGCGGACCCGCCTCGGCCTGGTCGCCGCCGCCGAGCTCCGCGAGCCGGACTCCACGCTTGCGGTCGCGCGCCTGCTGGGCGAGGAGCTCGGCTGGAGCGAATCGAGGCTGGCCGCCGAGCAGGAGGAGTGGGGGCGGGTCGCCGCCGCGGAGGGCCTCGACCCGGCCCGCGCTCCGGCGCAGTAGCCGGCCGCTCGCAATTAGCATGCGCTGATGCGAGGTCGCGCGATCGCGCGGCCCGGTTTTATGGCTGAGTTGCGGGACCAACACCTGGCCGACCTCCACCGGCGCGCCCGGGAGCTCGGCGTGCCGCGCTACCGGATGCTCCCGCGCGACGACCTGATCGAGGCGATCGAGGAGCGCGACGGGGAGGAGCCCGCGGGCCGCGAGGAGGCGGTCGACGCCGGCCTCGAGAGGGCCCACCACGAGCCGGAGGAGCGGACCGAGGAACCCGAGGAGAAACCCGAGGGGCCGGACGAGGAACCCGAGGAGCAGGACGAGAAACCCGTGGAGCAGGAGACCGAGCCGGTGACGGGCGTACTCGACCGGATGCCGCAGGGCTACGGCTTCCTCCGCCTCAGCGGCATGCACGAGGCGGAGGGCGACGTCTACGTCTCGGCCTCCCAGATCCGCCGCTGCGAGCTGCGCCCCGGCGACGAGGTGGGCGGCCCGGCGCGCCCCCCGCGCCGAGGCGAGCGCCACCGCGCCCTGGTCAGGGTCGAGTCCGTCAACGGGCAGAACCCCGAGGAGGAGCGGCGCCACTTCGAGGACCTGACCCCGGCGCCCCCGCATCGCCGCGTGTTCGCGCCCGACGCGGAACTCGATCCACTCGTTCGCGCCGTCGACCTGCTCGGGCCGCTCGCCTTCGGCCAGCGCGTGCTCGTCCTGGCCCAGCCGCGCTCGGGCCGGACCACGCTCCTGCGCGCGCTCGGCTCGGCGATCTCGGGCACCGACGCGCATCTCTGCGTGCTGCTCGCCGATGAGCGGCCCGAGGAGGTACCGCAGTGGCAGGGCGCCCTCCCCGAGGCGGAGATCTTTGCCGCCACCGCCGACGAGGAGCCGCGCGAGCAGGTGCGAGAGGCCGAGCTGGCGATGGGCCACGCCAAGCGCCTCGCCGAGGCGGGCGCGGACGTGGTCGTCCTGATCGACTCGCTCAGCAGGCTCGCACTCGGCTATCGCGACCCGGCGCGCGTCAAGCGCATGTTCGGGGTCGGGCGGGAGCTAGGCGAGGAGGGCACGGGATCCCTGACCGTGATCGCCACCGTGCTCGAGGGCGACGACCGTGGATCGGAGGTCCGCGAGGCCCTGGAGACGACCGAGAACCTGCTGCTCCGCCTCGACGCGGACCTCGCCGTCAAGGGCATCGTCCCCTCACTCGTCTCGCGCGACAGCCGAGCCTCGGGCGAGGAGGAGCTGCGGGATCCGGAGGAGCTGGAGAAGATCCGTCGCCTGCGTGCGGAGCTGGCGGAGATGGAGCCCGAGGAGGCGGCTCGCGCGCTCGCCGACCAGATCGCGGCGACGGCGAACAACGCCGAGCTGCTCAGCCGGCTTTAGGCGCGGTCTCGGCCGCCGTAGGCGATGCTGCCCCAGGAGGGCTCGGCGGAGAGCTCGATCAGCTCGGAGTCGCGGTCGGGCTGGACGTAGCCGAAGGTCTGGGAGGACTCGTCGAAGACGATGTCGAGCTCGCCCTCCTTGACGCGCTGGTCGAGCCAGGCGCCGCGGAAGACCAGGCGCCGAAGCCAGTGCACGAGGCTCTTGTTGGAGGGCCCCACGAGGTCCTCCCAGTTCTCGTTTACGTGCTCGCCGAGGGGGGAGCAGGGCTCCCGGATCTCGCCGTTCACGGCCAGCTCGAGCAGGTCCTCGAGCTCGTGCTCGTCGAGCCCCTGACGCACGAAGTCGAGCTTGACCGCCGCCTGCTCTACGCGCTGCGCGAAGTCCCGCTCGTTGAACGAGAACCGGAGCTCTCCGTACTCGAGCACGTAGTCCGCGCCGGACTCGTAATTGCCTCTGCGTGCGGTCTCGTCCACCGGTCGGAGCATCTTCGCGCATAGGCCAAGTCGTCGCCAACTCCGGCCCCCTCCTGAACGGGCGGTTGCAGCAAAAGGGATCCCAGGGTCCACGTAGACGTGTGCTACCGGAAGGCGCAGCCGGCGAGGTGGTCGTTGACCACGCCGACCGCCTCCATCGTCGCGTAGACCGTGGTCGGCCCGACGAAGACGAAGCCGCGCTTCTTGAGCTCCTTCGCCAGGGCCTTCGACTCGGCCGTCGTGGACTCGAGGTCGTCGAGGGTCTTCGGCGCAGGGCGCTGCTCGGCCGGCGCGAAGGACCAGATCAGCTCGTCGAGCGTCTCGCCGTTGTCGTGCAGCTCTCGAGTGGCCTTGGCGTTTGTGATCGCCGCCTCGATCTTCTTCTGGTTGCGGACGATGCCGGCGTCGCCTAGCAGCCGCTCGATCTCCTTCGGGCCGTAGTCGGCCACCTTCTCGACGTCGAAGCCGTTGAAGGCGCGGCGAAAGTTCTCGCGTTTGCGCAGGATCGTGAGCCAGGAGAGGCCCGATTGGAAGGCCTCCAGCGTGAGCCGCTCGAAGAGCTCGCGCTCGCCGTGCAGCGGGCGCCCCCACTCGTTGTCGTGGTAGTCGACGTAGTACTCGGCGCTGAGCGCCCACCAGCAGCGCGGCTTCCCGTCCGAACCTGGCTCGACGCCGCTCATGGCTGGTAGGGCGGCGCGACGCCCCAGCCCCACCGCGGCACCGGGGCCTCCCGGGGAACGTCCTTCGCGCCCGGCTGGGAGTTGTGGAGGGCGAGCCGCGTGCCCCACTCGACGTAGGCCATGAAGGCGGAGCGGAACTCTGGATCGTCCGGCAGCCCTGCGTCATCCGCGGCCAGGCTCATCAGGGTGGCGAAGCGCAGGCGCTGCTCCGGGGTGATCGCCAGGTCCTTGTGCTTGCCGACCATGCGGTGGTAGCCGCCGAGCTTCTCCGTGTACTCGGCGGGACCGCCGAAGACCTCGGACCACCAGAGGATGACGTGGTCGCGATGCTCCCGGCTCACGCCTCCGGGAAACAGTGGAGAGATCAGCTCGTCCCCCTCGACCCGGTCGTAGAACGCATCGATCAGTCCCTCGAACGCCTCCTGTCCGCCCGCCCACTCGTACAAGCTCGGCGGATCGCCGGATTCGGCCATGCCTTGAACCTACCGAGGGGGCCGCGCCGGCTAGCGCTCCTGGCCGAAGATCCGGAGCAGGAAGAGGAAGAGGTTGATGAAGTCGAGATAGAGAGCGAGGGCGCCCATGATCGAGGCGCGTCCCGCCGCCTCGCCGGAAATCCCCTCTCGATTGATCTGGGTGAGCTTCTGCATGTCGTACGCGGTCAGCGCCGCGAAGATCGCGACCCCCGCGTACGTGGTGATCCAGTAGAGCGTCTCGTTCGCCCAGAAGATGTTCACGATCGTGGCCAGGATCAGCCCGATCAGCGCCATGAACGCGATCGCGCCGAGCTTCGACAGGTCGATGTCGGTGATCGCGCCCCAGACGGCGAGAGCGCCGAACATGCCGGCCGTGATCAGGAAGGCTGTGAAGATCGACTGCGTGGTGTAGAGCTCGAAGATGAAGGCGAAGGTGACGCCGACCGTCGCGGAGTAGAGGAGGAAGAGGAAGGTCGCGACTCCGACCGAGATCCGGTTGATCGCGAAGCTCAGCCCGAAGACGATCGCGAGCTGGACGACGATCACCCCGATGATGATTCCGGGCGTCTCGGTGATATCGGTGAGCAGGGTGTCGCTCGAGCCGATCGCGGCGGCGACACCTCCGGTGAGCCCGAGCCCGACGAACATCCAGAGGAAGACCCGCTGCAGGAAGTTCGAGTCGGTCCGGGCGACCGCGACGGGCGGCTGAGCTGCGTACTCCATCGCCGCGGAAGCTTATGTGGGGATGGAGACGCCACTCCGCTTCCGCGGGCTCGAGCGCATCCGGCTGCTCGGTCTCGAGATTCCGGTGGCGGAGAGCCGGCCGAGCCGTCTACTCGGCCTGGCGCTGCTCAGCCGTGAGCGCGTGGGCGCGGGCCTCCTGATCCCGCGCTGCCGAAGCGTGCACACGTTCGGCATGCGCTTCCCGCTCGACCTGCTCTTCCTCGATCCACAGCGTCGCGTGATCGAGATCCGGCGAAGTGTCCCGGCCGGCCGGTTCCTCCGCTGCCGCAGGGCCGCGACCGTGCTCGAACTGCCCTCACCTTGATTGGTGAGATTTGTCGCCAACCAGGGCGTGTGTGACGAATGCCCCAGTCATTTGTCCAGGCAGGTCGACTAGGATCAGAAAAGCTTCCGCAAAGTCCGGGGATTTAGGAAAGGACAGCGGCGAAAGAGGAGCATGGATGCTGGCGCGCCTTCTCATCCTTGGTGAGACTGGCCTCTATCGGGAAGCGCTGGCGGGGTTACTGCGACGCGACGCGCGCTTCGAGGTTGTCGCGGCCGTGCCCCGGGTTGAGATGGCTCTCGAGGTGCTCGACCGCGCTGAGGTCGACATCGTCCTCGTAGACATTGGCACGAGCGACGGGATGGACGCGGTGCGGGCGCTCGCGACGGCTGCCCCGGATGTCAAGCTCGTCGCGCTGGGCGTGCCGGAGCTCGAGCCGGACGTGATCGCCATCGCCGAGGCGGGAGCCTCGGCGTACGTGACACGCGACGGATCGATGGAGGACCTTGCGTCAGTGGTTCAGTGCGTCGAGCGTGGCGAGGTTCACTGTTCCCCCGGAATGACGGCGGGGCTGTTCCGACGCGTGGGTACGCTCGCGCGCGAGCGCGGGCTCGACCCCATCGAGAAGCTAACGGCGCGAGAGCTGGATGTCCTGGGGCTGATCGAGGAAGGCCGCTCGAACAAGGAAATCGCCGCTGAGCTCTCGATCGAGCTCCCGACGGTCAAGAACCACGTGCACAGGATCCTGGAGAAGCTCCACGTCCACAGCCGCTCCGAGGCGGCTGCGCTGGCCCACCGGCAGGGCCTTGCGCGCCTCAGGGCCGTTGGGGCGGAGTAAGGATCTGCGCAAACACCGAGCGGGAACCGAACCCTCAGCCTGCATCGCATTCAGATCCAAAGGTTCATTCACGCCGCCGGCAAGCCGGTGTAGGACTACGTCAGCAAAGAGGAAGGAGCGGAACAGCGCAAGAAGATCGCAGCGGTGATGCTGGCCTCGGCGTTCGCGCTCTCGGTTCCGGCGGCAGCGATCGGAGCGGAGCACCATCCTCCGAAGTTCGGCCTGCATGACACCCAGTGTGCATCCGGTTCCAACCAGCCGAACTGCCCAGGGGGCCACTAGGCGAAGCATCATCGGTTCAACGCGGGGCGGGCGTGGGCGCGGGCGCCCTGCCCGCCCATGCTCGTATCGGACCTACACGGTGGGGAGTGACCGGGCAGCAAGACTGGTTCTCGGGCCTGCATCGCATTTGAATCCAATGGCCCATTGCTTCGCTGCGGCCGGGCCGGAAAGAATCGCATTCGCCCCGACTCACGAAAGGAGAGGCAATGCGCAAGCCATTGCGATTAAGCGTCATTACATCGGCGCTGGCGCTGTCAGCGCTGTTTTTCATTCCTTCAGCGGCTTCGGCGAGCGTCTCGCCTGGGACATACACGGGGTCTGTCAACCCCGCGAATGCCCCGTCGGGCACGCACCTCCAGACGGGTTCGATCAGCTGCACGGTGGCTACCAACCTGTCGATCACGTGTAGCTCCTACGAGCTCGCCGGCGTCGGCCACACGAACGCTGTCGATCTCTTGACTGCGCGCTACACGGCGATTGTCGACTGCAACAACCCCGGTAACAACAGGAACAACCCGATCGAGTCCCACACGACGGACTTCTCCGCCTCGGACTCGGACACGCTCACCTCCGCGAAGAACGGGAGGCTGACTGTGTTCTCGTTGTCGGTGAACCCAGCTTCGGTCGGGCAGGTCTGCCCGAACCCGAACTGGACGCCGGTCATCCGGGGTGGGAGCCTCACACTCGTGAGCTTCAGCTACACGCTCACGTTCGAGGGCTTCTCGTCGCCCGCCATTGTGATCAGCCAGACCGATCCCTAGGCGGTAGGCCGTTGAATTCATGACAGGAAGGGCCGAGCTCTCGGGCTCGGCCCTTTTCCTGTGACTCACGGGGGGCGGTGGGAGGCGCGGCGCTCCCGCCGGGGAGGCTCATACGCTGCGCGGGCGCCATGAGCTCCCCCGATGCGAGACGGCAGTGGTGGGTGCTCGTCGGCACCTGCCTCGGCCTCTTCATCCTCATGCTCGACTCGACGGTCGTCGCCCTAGCGCTGCCGACCATCGAGCATGAGCTGGACGCCTCCACCGACAACGTCCAGTGGGTCCTGAACGGCTACCTGCTGGTGATCAGCGTGCTGGTCGTGACGGCCGGGCGGCTCGGCGACGTCGCGGGCCGGCGCCGGGTCTTCCTGGCGGGGATGGCGGTGTTCGCGGCCGGCTCGGTGCTCGCCGCCGTCGCCTGGGACGACGCCGTGCTGGTAGCGGCCCGGGCGGTCCAGGGCGTGGGGGGTGCAGCGATGCTCTCCCTCTCGCTCGCGATCGTGAGCCACGCCTTCCCGGTTGAGGAGCAGGGCAAGGCCCTGGGCATCTGGGCGGCGGTCTCCGCGCTTGCCCTGGCGATCGGGCCGCTGGTCGGCGGCCTCCTGATCGACGTCGACTGGCGCCTCATCTTCTGGATCAACCTGCCGATCTGCGCCGCGGGAATCGCGATCACCCGGTGGGCGGCGCACGAGTCCCGCGACGAGACCTCGCCGCCCAAGCTCGACTATCCGGGGCTCGCCACCCTCACCCCGGGGCTGCTGGCGATCGTCTTCGCCCTGGTCCGCGCCGACGACTGGGGCTGGGGGTCATCGAAGACCCTGACCCTGATCGCGCTCGGCGCCCTGCTGCTCGCCGCGTTCTGGGCGATCGAGCACCGGGTCAGCTCGCCGATCGTCGACTTCACCCTCTTCCGGAACGGTCCCTACCTGGGGGCCTCCGCGGCCGCCTTCGCGCTGGTCGGCGCCTACTGGGCGGTGATCTTCCTTCAGCCGCAGTACCTGCAGGAGATCCTCGACCACGGCCCCGTCGCGGCCGGCGTGCTCGTCCTGCCGATCACCGCGCCGATGGTGTTCATCTCGCCGTTCTGTGGGCCGCTGATCAAGCGCTTCGGCCCGCGCGGGCTGATGACGGCGGGCATGGTCTGCGGTGCCGTCGGCCTCGCCCTGCTCACCCGGATCGATGCGTCGAGCTCCTACGGCGCCCTGCTCCCCGGCTATCTGCTCTTCGGCATCGCGCTCGGCCTCGTCTACGCCCCGATGTCGACGGCGGCGATGCTGGCGATGCCGCGTGAGAAGGCGGGGATCGCGGCGGGCGTCCTGGCCATGGTCCGCGTGACCGCGGGCGCCCTCGCCCTGGCGGTCGTCTCGGCGATCTTCCAGAGCATCCAGGACGACCGGCTCGAGCAGCATCCCGGTGATACGGCCGGGGCCTTCGCCACGGCACTCGCCGACTCGACCTGGGTGCTGGTCGGCCTGGTCGCGATCGGCGCGGTGCTCACCTGGGCGCTGGTGCGGCGGACCGGGGAGGAGCACCCGGCTCCCGAGGAGCATCCCCACCAGCGGCTCGAGCGGCACCGGCTGCACATCTGAGATGGGGGAGAGTGTGCTCGACGCCGGACTTAAGTCGGCGTGCTCCCCAACGTCGAAGAGCTCGCCACGGTCGTCGTCTGCGAGGACGACGATCCCACGCGCGAGCTGCTCTGCGATCACCTGACAGCGGATCGCTACCGGGCGCTGCCCGCCCCGAGCGCATCGGATGCGCTGCGCCTCTGCGGCTACAACCAGCCCGACCTGATGGTGCTCGACCTCGGGCTGCCGGATGCCTCGGGCATCGACGTCCTGCGGGAGATCCGCCACGCCGGGGAGCGTTTTGACCCCGAGCTGCCGGTCCTGGTCCTCTCCGGGCGCAGCAGCGAGACGGATCGGCTGCGCGGCTTCGAGGCCGGCGCGGACGACTACCTGACGAAGCCATTCCACTATCCCGAGCTGCTCGCCAGGGTCGCGGCGGTGCTGCGCCGGCGGAGCGGCCGGCGGCGGGGGCCGATCCGGGTCGGGGACCTGACCGTGGATCCGCTGACGCGCCGGGTCGAGGTCGGGGGGCGGGAGGTGCAGCTCGCCAACAAGGAGTTCGCGCTGCTCAGGGCGCTGTCGGCGGAGCCGCACCGGGTCTTCACCAAGGACGAGCTCCTGCGCGACGTCTGGGGGTTCCGCTCGAAGGGCCGGACCCGGACCCTGGACTCGCACGCCAGTCGGTTGCGGCGCAAGCTCGATCCCGAGGGGGCGCGCTACGTCTGCAACTGCTGGGGGGTCGGCTACCGGCTTCTCGACGGATGATCACGCCCGGCCACAAGCGCACGCTGAACCGCGCCCTCCATGAGCTCCGGCGACCCCTGCAGGCGCTCCTTCTCCTCGAGGACGGCAGCGGCCGGGTCGCGGCCGCGCCCCCGGTGGCCAGCCGCCGCGGGCTGCTCGAGCTCGCGACCAGCGCCCTGCACGACCTGGACGGAGCTCTGAACGGCGCGGACCCGGCCCGCTCGCCGCGGCGCTTCTCCTGTCGAGAGTCGCTGATGGCCTCCCTTGAGCGCTGGCGTCCTCAGGTCGCTCACTCGGACGGGATCCGCGTCTACTGGGACGCGGGCCCCGCGATGATCGAGGGCGACCCGGCCCGCCTGGCTCAGGCGCTGGACAACCTGCTCGCCAACGCCCTCGAGCATGGCGGGCCCCCGGTTGTCGTCACCGGCGCGCGGGTCGCCGGGCGGATCCGCATCACGATCGCCAACAGCATCCGGCCGGACGGGGCGGCGCAGCGTTCCGATCCGAGGCGCGGCCACGGCACCGACGTCGTGGCGGAGGTGGCGGGCGCTCACGGTGGTCGGTTCGCGCTCTGCCAGACGGGGGGCGGGTGTGTCGCCGCGCTCGAGCTGCCCTTGGCGGAGCACGGTCGTCTACGGGCAGCGTGAGCCGGCGCGCTCGCGCGATCATCTTTCTGAGCGCGGCCCTGATCTGCGCCGTGCTCGCCGCCACCGTCGCCGGCCGCTACCGCTCTCGCCTCGACGCCCGCTACGGGGCGCTGCGCCCGGTGGTCGTCGCGACCTCGGAGTTGGGGGCGGGGGAGCCGATCGGAATAGAGCGGGCCAGGGCGGCGCTGACGGTACGCCGGGTGCCGCAGAGCTTCATCCCGCCCGGGGCACTCACGCGCCCGGCCGACGCCCTCGGTCGGGCGCCCGGTGCCCCGATCCCGGCTGGCTCGTACGTCCTCGGCGCTCAGCTGGTGGTGCCGCGAGCCAAGGAGCCGCCCGCGCCGGGCGTGGGCTCAGGGCTCCGCCCGGTGCAGGTCGCGGTGGCCGGGGCCGAGGCGCTGACGATCGACGGCGGCGCCCCCGAGGGCAGGCGTGTGGACGTGGTGGTCTCCCGGCAAGCCGGGCTCGGTCGCTCGGCCAGCGCCCGCATTGCCGCCAGCGCCGTCAAGCTGCTGGCGCTCTCGGCCCCGGCCGGTCCGGGCGAGCCCTGGAACGCCACGCTGGCGGTCACGGAGCAACAGGCGCTCTCGCTGATCGCGGCGCAGAGCGCCGGCCGCGAGATCCGCCTGCTGCCGCAGGGCTGAGTTCGCGGACCTAGCCGACCGTCGGCTTGCCCAGCCTGATCCTGTTCCCGGAGGGATCGCGGAACTCGGAGTCGATCCCGTAAGGGCGCTCCGAGGGAGCCTCGGTGAACTCGACCCCTCGGTCCTTGAGCTCCTCGTACGTCGCCTGGACGTCGTCGGCGGTCAGGAAGATGCCGCTGGCGAAGCCCTTGGCCATCAGGTCCTCGACCTGCTTCTGAGTTTCGTCGTCCATCACCGGCGGGCCGGGAACGGTGAGCAGCGCGATCCCGAAGTCGTCCTGCCCCGGAGGGCCGACCGCCAGCCAGCGGAAGTCGCCCAGCTCGGGCAACGAGACGTCCGCGCGGACCTCGAACCCCATCTTGTTCGTCCAGAAGTCGAGGGCCTCCTCCTGGTCGTGCACCCACAGTTGTGCACTCGACACCCTGATCGTCGCCATCGGATTTCTCCTTCGTTCGAATTGACGTTCGACGCCAAGCTAGTCGCGGGTCAACCGGCTGTCTTCTTGAAACGTGCTGCTTGGGGTCGCGTGTAGGTCCGCAGGACGCAGCTGGGCACCCGGGCCGCGAGGGACGCAGGTGGCTGGTTTGCCCGGTACTCGGTCGGTGTCTCGCCGAAGGCACGCTTGAAGCTGGTCGTGAACGAGCCGAGGCTGGCCAGTCCCACCGAGACGCAGATCTCGCCGACCGTCCAGTCGGTCATCCGCAGGAGGGAGGCCGCCCGCTCGAGCCGCCTGGTGAGCAGGTAGTGGCGCGGCGACTCGCCGAATGCTCGCCGAAACTCCCGGCTGAAGTGGAACTTGGAGAGCCCGGCTGCCGCGGCCATGTCGGCGACCTCGATCGGCTCCGAGTACCGGGCGTCGGCGAGGTCCTTTGCTCGGAGCAGGTGTCGCGCGGGTGGGGCGTAGGCCATGTTCTGAATATGAGACCGAATCAGCCCGTCTCGCTCATCGCTGAGCGAAAGGCAGCCTCGGCGTCGTCGCCACGCACCGCGAAGACGACCCGCTGCAGCCCGCTGCCCTGATCGAGATGGCGCTGGACCTCCTCGACCTCGATCCTGGCCGCCTCGTCGAGCGGGAAGCCACCGACGCCGGTGCCGAAGGCGACCAGCGCCAGGCTCCTTGCGCCGAGCTCGTCGGCCTTGGCGAGGGTGCTGGCCGTCGCGTCGCGGATGATCTCCGCCGAGGTCGGGCCTCCGAGCACCATCGTCGCGGCGTGGATCACCCAGCGGCAGGGCATGTCGCCTGCCGTCGTCTCGACCGCCTCGCCGAGCTCTATCGGCGCCCGCTCGTCGCTCTCCGCCTGCACGGAGGGGCCGCCCACCCGCGAGATCGCGCCCGCCACGCCGCCGCCGTGGCGCAGGTCCGTGTTGGCGGCGTTCGCGATCGCGTCGACCTCG
Source organism: Actinomycetota bacterium (assembly GCA_046732465.1). Classification (GTDB taxonomy): domain Bacteria; phylum Actinomycetota; class Thermoleophilia; order Solirubrobacterales; family 70-9; genus DASUPK01. The sequence goes on along the minus strand of JBKPND010000038.1, from coordinate 4,247 downwards.
AGCTTGGTGATGTCGGCCTGCTGGACCTCGATCTCGGCCACGTCCGCCTCTGAGGCTACCGTCGAGTCATGCGAGGGTGCTCGGAGCGAAGCGGAGAGCAACCCGTTTAATGACGGTCGATCGCCAGCAGCTGCTCACGGCCCTCACCACCGAGCACTTCGGCCTCGCCGGGACGCGGGCCCAGGTCACCGGCGAGAGCTCGGCGCGGGCCGCTCTCTACATCAGCGCGGTGTCCAGCACGCTGGTGGCGCTCGGCTTCATCGGCCAGATCTCCGAGGTCGGAGACACGTTCAACGTCTTCGCCCTGACGGCGCTGCCGACGCTCTACGTGCTCGGTGTCTTCACCTTCATCCGGACCGTCGAGAGCGGGGTGGAGGACCTGATGATGGGGCGCGCGATCAACCGGATCCGCAACTACTACCTCCAGATCGCGGGCGAGGAGGCGAGGTACTTCATGCTCTCGGGCCACGACGACGCGCTCGGCGTGATGCGGAACATGGGAGTGAGCCTGGAGCGCCGTCAGCAGTTCTTCACGACAGGGAGCATGATCGCCGTGATCAACAGCGTGGTCGGCGGCGCGGCGATCGCGATTGCGGTTGGGGCCTTCACCGGTGCGCCTCTCGGGATCTGCACCGGAGTGGGTGGCGTCGCCGCGATCATCTCGTTCGTCCGGCTGCTTCGCATCGAGAACCGGATGTACCACGAGATGGGCGGGTTCGCCGAGGCACTCTTTCCGTCGCCCGAGGCCGAGCCCGCCGGGGGCGAGTAGGCAGCTCCGATCGCTTAAGCCTGGGTGGACGAACGCGTCCGCCGCAGACATCTGGACGAGCTTGCGAGCGAGCTTCGACGTCGCCTGATCGAGCGCCGGCGCTCGCAGGCCGCGGCCGAGGCGGGAGCGCTGGATCCTCTGACGGAGGCGGTCCGCGAGCTGGTCGACGAGGACGCCGCCGTCCTCGAGCCCTCCACGCGTGAGCGCCTCCGCGAGCTAATCCTGCGCGAGGCCGTCGGGCTCGGGCCGCTTGAGGAGCTGCTTGCGGATCCCTTTGTCGAGGAGGTCATGGTGAACGGCCACGAGCGGGTCTACGTCGAGCGCCGCGGCCGGATCGAGCGCACCGACGTGGGCTTTCCCTCCGAGGATGCACTCCGCGACGCGATCGAGCGGATCCTGACGCCGCTCGGTCGCCGGGTGGATGAGCTCAGCCCGATGGTCGACGCGCGGCTCGAGGACGGGTCGCGGGTGCATGTCGTGATCCCGCCGCTCGCGGTCGATGGCCCGACGATCTCGATCCGCCGGTTCTCAGCGGCCCGGCCGGGACCGCGCGAGCTGGTCGAGCTGGGCACCCTCACTGAGGAGCTGCACGACCAGCTCTCGGCGGCGGTCGCCGCCCGGCGGAGCATCCTGGTCAGCGGCGGAACCGGGTCCGGCAAGACGACCCTCCTGAACGCGCTTTCGGCGTTCATCGACGGCGAGGAGCGGGTGATCACGATCGAGGATGCGGCCGAGCTGCGCCTGCGGCAGCCGCACGTCGTCCGGCTCGAGAGCCGGCCGGCCAACGTCGAGGGGCGGGGCCGGGTGACCATCCGAGAGCTGCTGCGTGGCGCCCTCCGGATGCGCCCGGACCGGATCGTGATCGGCGAGGTGCGCGGAGAGGAGGCGCTCGACCTGCTGATGGCCCTCAACACCGGACACGAGGGGGCGCTCTCCACCGTGCATGCGAACTCGCCCGAGGATGCCCTCCGCCGGGTGGAGACGTTGGCGCTGATGGCGGGAGTCGGGCTGCCGCACGAGGCGATCCGCGAGCAGCTTGGGCGGGGGCTCGACCTGGTCGTTCACCTGGCGCGGCTCAGTGACGGCTCCCGGCGCGTGGTCGAGGTGGCGGAGGTGGTCAGGACCGCCGGCTCGGTTGGTGTCCGGGGCCTGTTCCGGCTCGGTAGCGAGGCGGAGGGACTGCGGTGGGCGCCCCGGCACTGATCGCGTTGGCGGCGCTGGCGGGAGGCCTGCTCGCGATCGCAATCCGCGAGGCGATCCTCTCGGCCCCGTCGGTGGCGGCCTGGACGCGTGGCTCGCTCAGCCCGCTGAGTCGCGTCGCCCGCGAGGGCTACGTTCCGAGCCCGGAGGAGCAACGCCGCCTCGCGCTGCTCGGCAGCGGTGCGATCGCGGCGGCCGTGGTACTGCTCACCGGCGTGGGGCCCCCGGCGGTCGTAGCGGCGGCAGGGCCGTGGCTCGTCGGCGCGGTCGTCGCGCGAAGGAAGGAGCGCTACCGGCGGGCTGTCGAGCGGTCGGTGCCCGAGATCGCCTCCTCGATCGCCGACGCGATCTCGGGTGGACACTCGGTGCGCGGAGCCCTCGCGGTCGCCGCGGGGTCGCTCGAGGGACCGCCCGCGGCCGAGCTCGCCCGGGTCGGCGCCGACCTCGAGCTCGGGACCTCTACCGCCGCGGCGCTGAGCGCGATGCGCGGCAGGCTGCGCTCGGAGCGAGTCGACTCCCTGGCGGTGGCGCTGCTCAGCCAACAAATCATCGGGGGCGACGTCGCCGCGCTGATGCGCCGCCTGGGGGCCGCGTCCGCCGAGCGAGACCGCGTCGAGGACGAGGCGCGTACGGCGACCACACAGGCACGATTCACCGGACTGCTGGTGGTCGCCCTGCCGGCCGGGGCGGCAGTGTTCGCCGAGCTGCTGGAGCCGGGGTTCATCTCCCGAGTGCTTGGGGAGCCGGCTTCCGCGGCGATGCTGATCGCGGCCGGTGGACTCCAGCTCGTGGGATTCGCGCTGATCCGACGCCTCGGGAGTCCGTCGGAATGACCGGCGCCCTGATCCTGGGATTCGCCGCTCTGGTGCTCGGGTTGGCGGGGGCCGCCCACTTGCTTCCCGATCGACGCGGCTCGTCGCAACACGAGGACGTTCGCGCAACCGATCCGGAGCGCGGTGCCCTCGGCTCGCTGGACGGCTGGTCCGCGCTGAGCGCGGTGGATGCGCGACTCCGGCTCTCCGCCCGCCTCGCCAGGTCGGGTCTCGCGGAGCGGATCTCGGCCGGCTCTCTTCTCGCCGCCAAGACCGGAGGGGCCCTCGCGGGCGCGCTCTGGGCACTCCTGCTGGCGCCGACGGCACCGAGCCGGTTCGCCTGGATCGTGGCAGTCGCGCTTCCGGCGGCCGGCTTCCTCGGCCCGGATGCCTGGCTCGAGCGCCGCGCCCGCCAGCGCCTTCGGGCGCTGCGGGCGGGCCTGCCCGATGCACTCGATCTGCTCGCGGTGGGCACGGCGGCGGGGCGCAGCCCGCTCACCGGGCTGGCGGAGCTCGGAGCGGGGGAGGGCCCGCTGGCGCGCGAGCTCGCGATGCTCTCCGCCGAGAGCTCCTGCGGACTGGCTCAGAGCGAGGCCCTCGAATCGCTGCGGCGCCGCGCTCCGGTGCGGGAGGTCGCCGCGATGTGCGGAGTGATCGAGCGGTCGCGCCGGTATGGCTCGCCGCTCGCCGACCAGCTGCGGGAGCAGGCCACCGCGCTACGAGGTACCCAGCGCCGCCGGGTGGAGGAGCAGGCCGCCCGCGCCGCGCCGAAGATCCAGCTCGCGGTCGCCCTGCTGCTCGTGCCCTCGGTCCTGCTGATGATCGCGGCGGGCCTGCTCGCGAACATCGATCGGTTCATGACCGGCTTCTGACGCCGGATCAGAGATCGTCCGGGTGGCACCTTCTGCAGGCCCGGAATCCGTCACTGCGGGCCGCGGCGGCAGTCAGGTAGAAGCGCATGTTCTCGCGTTTCGGCGTTCGGGCCGGACACCCGGGCCGACAGTAGATCCCGGTCGTAGTCACCGCCGCGAAGAACTGTCCCGCGAAGCTCTCGTCCCTCGTCTCCATCACCAGATAGCGCTGCTCGAAGTCCATCTCGGCCTCCTTTTCGTCACTCAATACTGCTGAGCAAACGCGGGGGGCCGGCGAGCTGTGAGGTAGGAGGCCGAGAGATCGCCGGCGCGAAGACCCCCCAGACGGTTCGAGGGCGATCCTCTTTCCTGCAACCGCGATTGCAGGAACCCAGCCGTTCGGGGGCCGATTCCGGGGTTGCCCCCAACGCCGCAAACCCCATCGGAATGCCGTTTTCGGCACTGCTGAGAGCGGAGTAGCAATTCCGTCCGACGGATCGAGTCAAATCCCGCCGGCCACGATGTGTTGCAAAGTGGGACAGAGTGGGTTAGCGTGGCGACCAAGAGTTGGTCATAGGGCCGGGGTGATGAGGCTCCTCCCACCTCACCACCCCG
>JBKPND010000037.1:0-55281 GCA_046732465.1 Actinomycetota bacterium | reverse complement strand
ACGCTGGTCGAGCTCGAGCCTCCCTGGCTCTCGCTCCGCGACCTCGTCCCGGCGGAGGTGAGCGACGAGCGCCTGGAGGAGGCGCTTCGAGCGGAGATGGCCTACTACCGCGACCACGCGCACGAGGGCCGCGACGAGGACTCGCTGGCGGATCTGCGGGAGCGCTGTGCCGCGATCGTCTCGGAGAAGCTCGCCGTGCAGGTCACGGCCGAGGAGCTGGTCGCGGCGATCCGGTTCGACGCCTACCCGGACGCTCTCCCGGCGCTGCGCGAGCTGCGCGAGCGCGACCTGCGCCTGGTCTGCGTCTCCAACTGGGACTGCTCGCTCCCCCAGGTGCTGGGGCGCTGCGGGCTCGGCGAGCTGCTGGACGGCGCGGTCAGCTCGGCCGTATCGGGAGCGCGCAAGCCGGACCCGGCGATCTTCCAGCGAGCCCTCGAGCTGGTCGAATGCGGCCCCGATGAGGCGCTCCATGTGGGGGACACACCGAAGGAGGACGTCGAGGGAGCGCGGGCGGCGGGGATCCGACCCCTGCTCATCGACCGGCGCGGCGATGGCGGCGACATCTCTTCCTTAAAGGAGATCCGCGAGCATCTCTGAGATGCGGGAGCCGAACTACGCGACCTTTTGGCGACGCGCGCTCGCGTCGCTGCTCGACAACGCGGTCTGGTTCCTGTTTCTCTCATTCATCTACTCGTTGATCCTGCAGGGCGCGTTCGCCGTCAGCGATGCCCTCGGCCTCCTGGCCACGCTGGCCTTCTTCTCCCTCTGGTTCAACTACTTCGCGGTCTGCGAATGGCGATGGGGCCAGACGATCGGCAAGAACGCGACCGGTATCGAGGTGCGCTCGATCGACCGGGCGCCGCGGCTCACCTACGGTCAGGCGAGCATCCGCAACCTGCTCCGCCTGATCGACTTCTTCGTGATCGGGGAGGTGATGATCGCCGCGGGGAAGCGAAAGCAGCGCCTCGGCGACCTCGCGGCGAAGACGGTGGTCCTCCGCCGTGCCCCGCGCGAGGCCACCACTAAACGGGTTGCTCCTGACGGAGCACCCTCGCATGAAGCCTGATGGAGGCCGGCGTGCAACCGGTGCCCTGGACGCCGCGGACCACCTTCTGGTGGCTGCTCGGCGGGCTGCTGCTGGCGATCATCGTGCCGCCGCTGGTGGTGGCGCCGTTCGATCCCAAGCTGGAGGGGGATGGCGCCCTGCTCGCCGCCCAGGCGATCTTCGACGGCCTGCTGGGGTTCGTCGCGCTCGGCGTCGCCTCGGACTGGAAGTTCAGGCCGCTCGCCCGGCCGCTCCGCCTGCTGGGACTGCGGCCCTTCCGCCCCTCAGCGATCTGGATCATGCTCGCGACCCTGGTCGCCTACTACATCGCGGCAGGGCTGTTCGCGAGCCTGGTGCTGAAGCCCGACCAGGAAGACATCGGGGGCGACCTGGGCGTCGGGAACCCCAGCATCGTGATCGCCGTCCTCGCGGTGCTGATGATCGCGTTGCTCGCGCCGGTCGCGGAGGAGCTGTTCTTCCGAGGGTTCGTGTTCGCCGGCCTGCGCACGCGCTGGTCCCTGTGGCCGGCCGCAATCACCTCCGGCCTAATCTTCGGATTGGTACATGCGCCGACCGGGATCACCACCGTCGTTCCACTCGCGGCGCTCGGCGTCGCGCTCTGCTGGCTCTACGACCGCACTGGATCGTTATGGCCGTGCGTGATCGCGCACATGATCAACAACGGCCTGGCGCTGGCGGTGGTCAGCTGACGGATACCCCTGCGGTCACCGCGAGCGGGCTGACGAAGAGCTACGGCGAGCGGGTCGCCGTGGCGGGCATCGACTTCGCGGTTGAGCCCGGGATCTGCTTCGGCTTCCTGGGGCCGAACGGCGCCGGGAAGACGACGACGATGAAGATGATCTACGGACTGGCGACCGTGGACGGCGGCGAACTCACCGTGCTCGGCATGGACGCGAGCCGGGAGCGACGCGAGATCAAGAGTCGGCTCGGCGTCGTCCCGCAGGAGACCAACCTGGACGGCGATCTGACGGTGCGGGAGAACCTGCTGCAGCAGGCGCGCTACTACGGGATCGACTCGGAGAAGGCGGCCGAGAGGGCGACCGAGCTCCTCTCCTTCTCGCTGCTCTCGGAGCGGGGAGACGAGCGCATCCACGCGCTTTCCGGCGGGATGAAGCGGCGCCTCCTGATCTCGCGAGCGCTGATGGGCGACCCGGAGCTGGTCGTCCTCGATGAGCCCACGACCGGGCTCGACCCGCAGGCACGGCTGGCGGTCTGGAACGCGCTCGACCGGCTCCGCCGGAGGGGCGTCACCCTCCTGCTCACCACTCACTACATGGAGGAGGCCGAGCGGCTCTGCGACCGGCTGGTGATCATGGACGAGGGCCGGATCGTCACCGATGGCAGGCCCGCCGACCTCGTCCGCAGTCACGTCGGCCGCGAGGTGCTGGAGCTGAAGCTCGACGCGGACTGCGACGCCGAGCGGCTCGTCGGCTCCCTCGACGGCCGGATCCAGGGGCACGACCTCTCCGAGCGCACCCTGATGCTGTACGCCGAGGACGCCGAGGCGGTGCTCGAGGGGCTCGATCACGACGTGTTCCCGACCGAGTCGGCCCTCGTCCGCCGCGCCACGCTCGAGGACGTGTTCCTGAGGCTGACCGGCAGGAGCCTCCGGGAGTAGTGCTCGAGGAACCTGGATACGCGGGCCTCGGGCCCCGGGTACCTCTGCGGGAGATGGTGCCGGTGCCACGGCTCGCCGGGGCGGTCTGGCTTCGCAACGCACGGGTCTTCTCGAAGCTCTGGCGCGGTGCCCTGCTGCCGACCTTCCTCGACCCCTTCCTCTACCTCCTGGCGCTGGGCTTCGGCCTCGGCACCTACGTCGCCCACATCAACGGCATCCCCTACAAGGAGTTCATCGCCCCGGGCCTGATCGCCTCGGCGGCGATGTGGTCCTCGGCGTTCGAGACGACCTACAACGTCTACTTCCGGATGAACGAGCTCCGGCTGTACGACAACGTGCTGTCGACGCCGGTCGAGGTTCAGGACGTGGTCGCGGGCGACCTCGCCTGGAGCGCGAGCCGGGCGACGATCTATGGCCTCGTCGTCCTCGCCGTGGTGGCCATCTTCGGCCTCGTCTCTTCCTGGTGGGCCCTGCTGATCCCGCCGTTCGTCGTCATCGGCTCGATCTGCTTCTCGGTGATCGGCTACACGTTCACGACGCTGATCCCGAAGATCGATCTCTACTCGTACTTCTTCACGCTCGGGATCACGCCGATGTTCCTGTTCTCCGGGCTCTTCTTCCCCTTCAGCAAGCTGCCGGACTGGGTCCACGTGGTCGCCTGGTTCATGCCGCTCTACCACCTGGTCGAGATCACCCGCGGCCTCGCGACCGGCCCGCAGTTCTGGTCCGTCGTCGGCAACGCCGCCTGGCTGGCGGCGCTCAGCCTCCTGCTCTTCACCATCCCGGTGCGAGCGCTGCGCAAGAAGCTGGTCGCCTAGGTCGAAGTCCCATCGCGCCGATGGATCCGGCACAATGCCGCGCGTGACTCGCAGGGCAGGGAAACCAGCGTGAAACGGGTCGCGCTGTCGCGCGCCCTCGCATCTATCGCCGTCGCGACGGCGGCCGTGGCGATTCCGGCTACCTCGGCGAGCGCCGCAGCCGGAGCGCCGACACTGGGGCTGAACGGTCCCAAGAGCCCGGGCCTGCTCGACAAGGTGACGGCCGCCGGCAAAGTGCCCGGCGCCGGTGCCGGCGCCCAGGTGACGGTGACCGTCGAGGCGAGCGGCCGGACCGTCGACAAGCAGCAGGTCACCACCAACGCGACCGGCGCCTTCTCCTTCCCGTTCGTGGTCGACTCCTGCTGCAACTACTCCGTGACGGCGACCAGCGGCGGCCAGAGCTCCGGGGCGCAGCGCTTCAACGTGCGGGTCGCCAAGCACCTGCGCAAGGGGGCGATCACCCGCCTTTACAACGACTCGCTGGTCCGGCAGGGCTATTACCTGGGCCGGCACGCGAGCAGCCGATTCACCCTCGGCTCGCGCCTCGCCACCGCCGCCTTCCGCAAGGTCAACGGCATGGCCCGCAACATGCAGTACAAGCCGATCATCTTCCGGAAGCTGCTGATGGGTCGCGGGGCCTTCCAGCCGCGCTACCACTCGGGCCGCCACGTCGAGGTCGACATCTCCCGGCAGGTGATGGCGCTGATCAACGGCAACGACGTGGTCGCGACCTTCCATGTCTCCACGGGCAAGTCGTCCACGCCGACCGTGCGCGGCACCTACCACTTCTACCGCAAGGAGCCGGGGACGAACTCGCACGGGATGTACATGTCCGTGTACTTCATCCGCGGCTACGCGACGCATGGCTATCCCTCGGTTCCGATGCACGAGGCCGCGAGCCATGGCTGCGTCCGCAACCCGGAGATCTTCTCGGTCTACATCTACAACTGGATCAACCTCGGGGACGCCATCCACGTCTACAACTGAGGCCGCCGCGAGCCTCGGGGGGCGTCTGCTTTGCTTGGCCGTATGAGGGTGTTCGTCGCCGGAGCGACCGGTGCGATCGGCCGGCCGCTCGTCCATCAGCTCCGCGAGGCGGGGCACGAGGTGGTGGGAACTACGAGGTCCCCGGAGCGAGCCGATGGACTCCGAGAGCAAGGGGTGGAGCCCGCCGTGCTCGATGCCCGCGACACGGATGCCCTCAGGGCCGCTGTGATGGAGGCCGAGCCGGACGTAGTGATCAACCAGCTCACCAACCTTCCCGACAAGATCAACTACCGGAAGCCGGCCGAGACCTTCGGCAGCAGCAACGAGCTGCGAGGGATCGTCGGGCCGGTGCTCGCCGGGCTCGCCGCCGAGGCGGGAGCGCGCCGGCTGATCTCACAGAGCGTCTGCTTCTACTACGCCTCAACGGGCAAACCGGCTCACGGCGAGGAGGATCCGCTGCTGGAGCTGCCGCCCGAGGTGCCCTTGTCGCAGGGCATCACCGCGCAGACCGCGCTCGAGCGCGCGACGCTCGAAACGCCCGGGCTCGAGGGCATCGTGCTCCGCTACGGCTACTTCTACGGCCCCGGCGCCAGATCGGTGCCGGGCGGCTTCACGGTCGACGAGGTTCGCCGCCGCCGCTACCCGATCGTCGGGGACGGCGCCGGAATCTTCTCGCTGGTTCACGTCGAGGACGCCGCCGGGGCCACGGTCGCCGCGGTCGAGCGAGGAACTCCGGGGATCTACAACGCCTGCGACGACGAGCCCGCTCCGCAGGCGGAGTGGCTGCCCGCCTACGCGGAGGCGCTCGGGGCGAAGCCGCCGCACAGGGTGCCCGTCTGGCTGGTGAAGCTGGTGGCCGGCCGGCAGGCCACCCTGTTGGCCACGCGGCTCGAGGGCGCATCGAACGAGAAGGCCAAGCGCGAGCTCGGCTGGGAGCTTCGCTATCCGAGCTGGCGCGAGGGATTTGCCCGGGGCCTTAGCCCGATCGACGCTTAGGATCCGCCGGATGCCCGACCTCGACGCCGCCCGCGAGACCCTGCTCGCCGAACTGCGGCAGCACGCCCTGGTGATCGGCGAGGTGACCCTCTCGAGTGGGCGGACGGCCCAGTACTACGTCGACGCCAAGCGCGCGCTCCTGCGCCCACCGGCCTATCGGGCGGCGGGCGAGCTGATCGCCGCCGAGGCGGCCGAGCGCGGCGCGACCGCGGTCGGTGGGATGACCATGGGAGCCGACCCGCTCGCCTGCGCGGCGCTCGGCTCCGGTGACGGCGACCGACTGGTCGCCTTCTTCGTCCGCAAGGAGCGCAAGGAGCACGGCCTCCAGCGCTGGATCGAGGGCCCGGTGCTCGAGCCGGGAACGCGGTGCCTGGTGGTCGAGGACGTGGTCACCACTGGGGGATCCACTGTGCGGGCGATCGAGCGGATCAAGGAGGAGGGGTTCGAGGTCGCGGGGGTGACCGCGGTGGTCGACCGGCTGGCGGGCGGAGCCGAGGCGATCTCGGCCGCCGCCGGCGCGCCCTACAGCCCGCTCATCACCATCGACGACCTCTATCCCGACCGGCCGGATCGCGACTAGGAGGCTCGTGCGCGCCTCCGAGCTGAGTCGCAGGGAGGTCATCGTCGCTGCCGCGGGCGCCTGCCTGCTCGCGATCGCGATGACCTGGCCGCTCGTGATCCACCTGGGGACCGTGGTCCCGCGGGACATCGGCGACCCGCTCGCGGAGGCCTGGCAGCCCGCGTGGGGTGGGCACGCGCTACTGCACCAGCCGGAACACTTCTTCGACGCCAACCGCTTCTGGCCGCTCGTCGACTCGCTCGCATTCGGCGACGCGCTGATCGGCTACGCGCCGACGGGCATCATCGGGACGGGCCCGCACGCGGCGATGGTCCGCTACGACCTGCTCTTCCTCTTCGCCTACGCGCTGGCCTTCTTCGGCGCCTACATGCTGGCGCGCGAACTCGGACTCGGCCCCGCCGGCGCGGTGATCGCCGGGGCGGCGTTCGCCTTCGCGCCCTACAGGCTGGAGCAGGACGGCCACCTCCAGGTGATCTCGAGCGGCGGGATCCCGCTGGCCATCGCCTTCGCTGTGCGCGGCATCCGGCTGCGGCGGCCGTGGTGGCTCTTCTGGGCGTGGGTGGTCGCCGTCTGGCAGGTGTCGCTCGGCTGGGTGCTCGGCCTGCCCTTCGCCTACGGGATCGCAGGTGCCGTCGCGGTAGGGGTTGTGGCATGGCTGGTCCGCGGCAGGCCGCCGCTCCCGCGCCGGATGGTGATCGCCGGGGCCGTTGGCGCTGTGTTCTTCCTCGCGGTCTCCTACTGGATCGCCCACCACTACCTCTACATCGCGGACAACTTTCCGGCCTCGAAGCGGAGCCCCCACGAGGTCGCCGCCTTCTCCGGGCCGCTCAAGGTCTTCCTCACCGCCCCGGAGGAGAACTTCATCTGGGGCGGCGCCACCGCCGGGATCCGCGACCACCTCACCACCTGGCAGGAAAAGACCCTCTTCCCGGGCGCGCTGATCGTGATCCTGGCGGTGATCGGCCTCTGGTCCAGGAGTCTCAGCAAGCGATGGCGCATCGGCCTAGGCATAGCCGCCGTCGCGACCCTGATTCTCCAGCTCGGCTTCCGCGAGGAGGGCGGGCTGCTCTGGCCCTACCGCGTCCTCTATGACGTGCTGCCCGGCTGGGACGCGATCAGGACTCCGGGGCGCCTGGCGACGTTCTCATCGCTGGCCCTGGCGCTGCTCGCGGCGGCCGGGGGGGAGGCGGCGATCCGCTGGGTGCGGCGGGGGCGGCTGCCGGCCTGGTCCGGAGCGGCCGTGGCGGCGGTTCTCGCCCTGGCGATCGTCACCGAGGGCCGCAGCCTGCCGTTCGACCCGTTCGACAACCAGGCGATGCCGGACGTCCCGCCGGCCCAGCCCTCCACCGAGGAGATCCCGACGCCCCAACTGCACCTGCCGGCTCTCACGGCGAAGGAGAACCGCGCCTTCCAGCTGGCCTCCACCGACGGCTTTCCGGACATGGTCAACGGCCGCGCCAGCACCAATCCGGCCGTGGTCCTGGACCTCGTCAAGCACATGACGAACTTCCCCGATGCGGCGACCGTCCGCGAGCTGCAGGAGTACGGCGTGCGGACGGTGGTCCTCCACCTCGGCCTCACCGATGGCACGCCCCAGCAGGGCGCGGCCCGCAAGTCGATCAGGGGGCTGCCCCTGACCGCTTGCAAGCTCCCGAGGCTGATCGTCTACGAGGTCGGCTCGTCGAGCGCGAGCCCCGGCCCGAGCGCGGGCTCCGGCGCCGGCGCGGGGGCCTGCGACTTCGGCTGAGTGCGGCCCTCGCGAACGCGCAGAACGGTGAGGGTGAGGAGCGAGAGCAGCGCGCCGGCCGCGACCAGCCAGAGGACCGACTGGTTGCCGCGGTTCAGCGGGCTGATCTCGTAGTCCGCCAGCGCCGGGGCGAGCGCGGCGACGAACGCCCACCCGATCACCGCCGGGACGGCCAGCCGGTAGTCGGCGAACAGCGCGCCGGGCGTCGCCCGGACGGCGAGGATGATCGCCACCAGGATCGCGGCGAAGAACGGAGCCAGGGCGAGCCAGGCGTTGGTCACGCCGAAGGCGGTGAGCGCGGTGTGCTCGAGGCGGCCCTGGACGAGCCAATCGGCCCAGGTGCCCATGCCCTGCTTCCCGATCAGCGGGTAGGTCAGGGTGCCGACCAGCATGAAGAGGCCGGAGGGGATCGCCAGTCCCAGGGTGAGCGCCGGCAGGCGCTTGTAGGCGTAGGCGAGCCCGACGGCGACGAACGGGAGCGCCGGGATCAAGAAGCGCGGGCCGGGGGTGCCACCGCCGTAGGGCAGCCAGTAGCCCGAGTTGTAGATGAAGTAGACGGCGGCGACCGCGAGGATCGTGTTCGCCTCGGCGCGGTGCCTGCGGCGCATCATGAAGACGCCGATCACCGCCATGACGATGATCGGGGTCATCGCGATCAACCCCCGGCCGGCGAAGAGCAGGTCGAACGCCGAGTCGAAGCGCGGGACTGTGATGCCGAAGAAGCCGTCGCTGTTGAGGCCGAGCACGTCATGGCCGCTCTGCCCAGGGAAGGCGACCGCGTCGCTGTATGCGAGCCTGAGCGGGTTGCCGAACGCCCAGACGTTGAAGGCGAGCATCGGCAGGGCGCCGAGCACGGCGCCTCCGGCATATGCCGCAGCGCGGCGTACGTAGATGCGAGGGCGCGCGCCAGCGCGACCCGTCTCATGGGGGCGGATCAGCGCGTAGAAGATCAGGACTACTCCCACCAGCCCCGTCTGGAACTCGAAGGTGACGGCGAGGCCGGCGAGCAGGCCGGCGGCAAAGACCAGGCGGCGTCGCCCGGTGCCGTCTCGCTCCTTGATCAGCACGCAGAAAGCCGCAAAGGCGAGCGCCGCCGAGATCACGTGCGAGAAGAACTCGGCGGAGAAGGTCATGATGATCGTCGCCACGCCCAGGGTGATCGCGGCCGCGGTCCCGTAGCCGGGCACGAAGCGGTCGGCGGCCCAGCGCACCGCGAGCAGCAGCAGCACCCCGGGGATCACCGCCGCGATCAGCGTCAGCATCCAGACGATCGGCGTCTCCTCCTCCACACGGTTCTGCACTCGAAGCCCGCGCTGGACGTCGTAGCCGGTGTTCTCGAGCGGCACCACGCTGTCGGGATGCCACTTCGGATGGGGCGTCGCGCGCTCGTTGTCGACGGCGGCTCGGGCGAGCTTTTCGCCGCCGAGCGCCTTGATCGCCATGTAGGGCAGCGTGGTCAGGGCCGCGGTGCCCGGGCTCTTCACCGAGTAGAAGTGGCCCCGGCCATCCGTGACGACCCAGGCCTTGTCGTTGGTCTCCCAGTGCCAACGGTCGATCTGCGCCTGGCCGTCGGCGAAGGCGCGCACCTGCGCGAAGTGCCCGAGCTGGGCCCAGCCGAGCTGGTGGATGACGACCGCCCAGGCGAAGCCGAGCGTGACGATGGCGGCCACGCCGGGGGTCTTCATTGATGCGAGGGTCCTCCGAAAGGAGGAACCCGTTTTATGAGGGGCTCCTCGCAGGCGCCTCATGAGGGCGGCGATTGTACGCGGCAGAGCGCCATCGTCCACGGGGTCGGGCTGCGCACCTCGACCACTTCGACGCGCTCCCCCAGAAACCGCTCGAAGCCGACCTTCGACCAGTGGCTGAGGTGCCCCGGGGTGTTGCCGAGCCGGCCGACGTAGGAAAGGCGCGCCAAGTTGAGCGCGCGCCACAGGGGCTCTCGCGGAACGCTCGCGATCAGCCAGGGGCGGGCGAGCCCGGCGAGCACCTCGAGGCCGCGGTGCGGGTCCTCGAGGTGCTCGAGCACCTCGCAGCAGACCACGAGCTCAGCTCCATCTCGGCCGGCTTCGAGCTCCTCGACCGGGGTCGCCTCGAAGTCGATCTCGACGCCCGCAGCCGCCGCCCGCCGACGCGCTTCCTCCAGCACCTGCGGGAAGGCGTCGGTGCCCCGGACCCGGATCCCGCGCCGCGCGAGCCTGATCGAGACCTCGCCCTCGCCGCAGCCCACTTCGTGCGCCTCGCGGGCGCCCGTGCGCTCGACCAGCCGATCGAGGTCCGACATGAAGCCGGCCATCAGCCGGCGGGCGATCGGGTTCTGAGTCCCGTACTTGTCGTAGACGTTCCCGCCGGCGGTATCAGGCGGGTTGCGACCTCCCTGAGGCGGGTCGCGCCTGGCGGCGCGCCTTCGCATCAACCCTCGCATCACGCGCTCACCGTGCGACGGGAGTCTCGATCGTCTCCACGGTCAGCGGGCGGTCCGACGCGAGCCTCTCGTAGTGCGCGGGTGCCACGCCCGCCTCGAGCTCCAGCCGTCTGACCCGTTCGTAGACGCGCTGCGCGATCGCGCGCTGGCCCGCGAGCGCGTCGCCGATGATGCCGAGCGCGAACATCTGCACGGCGGCGAGCAGCAGCACCGCGCCCAGGATCAGCGACTGGATGTGGCCGCTGCGATCGCCGTTCAGGATCCAGTCCAGCAGGAACGGTGACCAGGCCGCCACCGCGAGAACGCCGAAGACGAGCGCGAGGATCATGAACGCCCGCAGCGGCTCGTACAGCGTGTAAGCGCGGAAGATCGCGAAGGCGTTGCGCCTGACGTAGGCCGAAGTGGATCCGACCAGACGCGACTCGCGGTCGGTCGGGTTGGTGGAGATCGGGACGTCCTCGAGGGCGACCGACATCTTCCCCGCCTGAATCAGGCTCTCGAGCGTGTAGGTGTAGCGGGAGACGACGATCAGCTGGAGCGCCGCCTCGCGGTTGTAGGCGCGGAACCCCGAGGTCGTGTCCAGCACGTTCGTCCCGGACGCGCGCCGGACCACCCAGCTGCCCAGCCGCTGGAGCAGCTTCTTGCTCGGAGAGAAGTGATCGATGCTCTGGACCTGCCGGTCCCCGACGACCATGTCGGCACGTCCGGCCTGGATCGGCTCGACCAGCCTCGGAATGTCCTCCGAGCGGTACTGGTTGTCGGCGTCGGTGTTGACGATCACGTCGGCGCCGAGCTTGAGCGCGGCGTCGAGACCGGCCTGGAAGGCGGTGGCGAGCCCCTTGTTCGTGGTCAGCTTGACCAGGTGGTCGACGCCTTGGCGCCGCGCCACCTCCACGGTGTCGTCGGTGGAGCCGTCGTCCACCACCAGCCATTCGACCCGGTCGAATCCGGGCACCTCTCGCGGCAGCTCGGAGAGCAGCGCCGGAAGCGATTCCTCCTCGTTCAGGCAGGGAACCTGGATGATCAGCTTCATCCGAGCTGATCGTAGGGTTTGTACGACCATGGCGCGGTTGCTACGCATCGTCGCGCTCGCTCTCTGCGCGGGCGCCATTTCGTCGCCCGCTTCGGCTTCGGGACTGAGCGTCTCGGGCAATCACCTGGTGGACGAGTCCGGACAGCCGATCAGGCTGCTCGGCGTGAGCCGAAGCGGCTCCGAGTACGCCTGCGCGGAGGGCTTCGGCTTCTTCGACGGGCCGACCGGGGCGGGCAGCATCAGCGCGATGAAGAAGTGGGGGATCAACGCGGTGCGCCTGCCCCTCAATCCCGACTGCTGGCTGGGCACGGACGGGGTGAAACCGCGGCTCGCCGGACCGGCGTATCAGGTCGCGATTGACGGGTTCGTGGCGCGGCTCAACCGGGCCGGCCTCTACGTCGCCATCGACGAGCACGTCGCCGCGCCGGCCGGACAGCGGGCGCTCGGGATCATCCCGATGGCCGACGCCGACCAGTCGCCCAGCTTCTGGGCCTCGGTGGCCTCCCACTTCGCCGCCAATCACTCGCTCGTCTTCGACCTCTACAACGAGCCGCACGACCTCTCCTGGGATTGCTGGCTCGCGGGCTGCGACATCCCGGCGGGCGGGCGGTTCTCCGAGCGCCACCCGGCTTACCGCGCCGCGGGAATGCAGCAGCTCGTCGACGTGATCCGCTCCGCCGGCGCCACCCAGCCGCTGATGCTCGGCGGGGTCGACTATGCGCGAGACCTCTCTGGTTGGCTCGCCCACGAGCCGGTCGATCCGCTCGGGCAGCTGGTCGCCTCCGAGCACAACTACGGACACCATCTGGCGCCTTGTCTGCGCGGGTGCAAGGCACAGATTGCCGCGATCGCCGCGCAAGTGCCCGTGGTGGTCGGCGAGCTCGGCCAGACGGACTGCCGCCACGACTACATCGACAAGTGGATGCGCTGGGCCGATCGCCGCGGGATCTCCTACTTCGGCTGGGCCTGGGACGCCAAGGGCGGCTGGACCTGCCACGCCGGCCCCAGCCTGATCCAGAACTACCGCGGCAAGCCCACCGGGTTCGGCATCGGGTTCCGAGACCACCTCCGGAAGCTGAGGCGGCATGCTCGCCGTTGAGCGCCTCGGGGAAGGGCCGCCGATCCTCTTCGTACACGGCGACATCGTGGGCCCCTCGCTCACCTGGCGGAAGCAGCGCGAGCTCGCCGAGCGCTGGACGCTGATCATCCCCAGTCGCCCCGGTTTCGGCGAGAGCCCGGCCCTGGAGCGAAACGACTTCGAGGTCGAGGCGCCGATGTTCGCGGAGCTGCTCGGCGACGGCGCGCACGTGGTCGGTCATTCCTACGGCGCGGTGATCGCCCTGCTCGCCGCGGCCGAGCGGCCGGAGGCGGTTCGCTCGCTCACGGTCTCGGAGCCTGGCTGCCTGCGGGTCGCAGCGGGCACGCCGGTGGTCGACGAGATGATCGCCAACGGCGAGCGCCTCTTCCGCGAGGGCGAGCGGATACCCGACGAGATGTTCCTGCGCCTCTTCCGGGGAGGCGCCGGCTCCGCGTACGGCACGCCGGAGCAGCTGCCCGAGGAGCTGATGCACGGCGTCGAGCTGCTCAAAGGCGAAAGACCGTCATGGGAGGCGGAGATCCCGCTGGAGCGGCTGGCCGCCGCCGGCTTCCCGGTGCAGGTCCTCTCCGGCGGTCACTCGCCCGCCTTCGAGGCGGTCTGCGACGCCCTCGCGGAGGGACTCGCGGCGGAGCGACAAGTGATTCGGGGGCGCGGTCACACCGTGCCCTCTACAGGAGCGCCCTACAACGAGCGCCTGGAGGCGTTTCTGGCCGCCGCCGAGGGCCGCTGACCTTGGCTCGTTACGTCCCGTTTACAGAATCGATACGTGCCGAGATCAATTCATTAACCGCGGAGCCTGCGTCTCTCCATAGATTCGCGCGCCTCAAGCCGTCCCGATCGGCGGCGGCCCATTTCAAACAGGAGGGAAACGAAGTGAGAGGCAAGAAACTTCTGATCCTCGCTCTGGCGGGGCTGGTCCTGGGCGGGACCGGTGCGTTTTCGGTAGCGGTCGCGGGGGCCGAGCAGGGCCCAAGCAGCTCGCAGCCGCCGTACCAGGTGCCGACCCAGTTCGGGCTCGCCACCAAGTCGATTCTCACCACCGGCGACTCGGTCGGCGGGTATCGAATGGTGGGCATTCCGGACGGACTCGGCGCGTACGACAACGGCGACGGGACCTTCACCCTGCTTTCGAATCACGAGCTCCCCAACACCGCCGGCCTTCCCCGGGCGCACGGCGCGAAGGGATCGTTCGTCTCGCGCTGGGTGATCCGCAAGAGTGACCTCGCGGTGCTCAGTGGCCGGGACCAGATCCAGACGCTCAATGTCTGGGATTCCGCCACGAGCAACTGGATGGCGGCGAGTGGCGATGCCCCGCCCAACCAGCTCAACCGCCTCTGCTCGGCGGACCTGGCAAAGATCTCGGCGTACTTCAACCGGAAGACCGGCAAGGGCTTCCGGGGTCGCATCTTCACCGATGGTGAGGAGACGGCGGGTGGTCGCCCGTGGGGCCACGTGGTCGACACCGGCCAGAGCTACGAGCTCACGCCGTGGCTCGGGAACATGGCCTTCGAGAACGTCGTGGCGAACCCGGGCACAGGCAACACGACCACGGTCGCGGAGCTGGACGACAGCACGCCCGGCCAGGTCTATGTGCACGTGGGGACCAAGTCCAAGACCGGCAACGCGGTTCAGAAGGCCGGGCTCGCGAACGGCAGGCTCTACGGAATCAAGGTTCCCGGGGTGCCTCAGAACGAGGTGTCGAAGACCGACTGGGAGGTCGGTGACAGCTTCGAC
Organism: Actinomycetota bacterium; assembly: GCA_046732465.1. Lineage (GTDB taxonomy): Bacteria > Actinomycetota > Thermoleophilia > Solirubrobacterales > 70-9 > DASUPK01. Next base: position 41,181 of record JBKPND010000037.1, on the reverse strand, counting down.
TTCCAGGTCGCCGACGTCTCGGCGCACGCGGGCGTCCCGGGCACCGGGGCTGGCACCCTGGAAGGGGATGGCCAGGCCGCGGGCGTGACCAACTGGCAGCGCCCCGAGGACGGCTCGTGGGATCCGAAGCACCCGTCCGATTTCTATTTCGTGACGACGTCCAACTTCGGGCCCAACTCGGCCGGGACTCTCGATGGGCACACCCGCCTCTGGCGGCTGCGCTTCAAGGATCCGGCCGATCCGACGAAGGGCGGCAAGGTCACGCTGCTCGTCAACGGCCAGATCGGCACTCCGGACAGCACTGGTGGTACGGAGAGCGCGGGTGCGCCAGGTCCGCAGATGCTGGACAACATCACCGTCAACAACCGCGGTCAGGTGGTCATGCTTGAGGACGTCGGCAACCAGTCCTATCGCGGGGGTGTCTGGGTGTACGACACCCACACGGGCACGCTCACGGAGGTGGCGATCGCTGACCCGGCCGCGTTCACGCCTGGAGCGCCCGGGTTCATCACCAAGGACGAGGAGGCGTCGGGAGTGATCGCCGCACCCTTCCTCGGCAAGGGCGCGTACCTACTGGATGAGCAGGTGCACCTGGCGAGCACCGACCCCGAGCTGGTCGAGGGCGGCCAGTACATGGAGCTGACCCTCCCGGTCGGCAAGCGTCACGGCAAGCACGGCAAGAAGCAATAGGGGACGTCGCGATGAGCGGGGGCCGGGCGGGAATCGCCCGGGCCCTGCCGTTCGTCCAACGGGAGGGCATTCAGTGATTTTTCCGGTTGCTTTCGCACGATTCGCTCGCCTAGGCTCACCCCGTTCGGGATATCGGGATCCAGGGTCAGTCACCGAGGGTTGGGGAGATGCCAGCACCGATGCGTTTCAGCGGGAGACAGCGCAGGCGAGCGCTGCGCTTTGCGATCGCGGGCAACACGCTCCCGGTCGCGGTCGCGACGCTGACCGATTTCGGCTCCCATCACGCGATCTTCTTCGTGGGAGCCGTGGGTGCCTGCCTGGCGCCGTTCGTGCTCATCCTCGCGACGCGGCGGCACCCATTCCCCTTCTACACCGCCGCCTACGGTGGAATCCCCGCTCTGACCATGCTGCAGGCCTACAGCGGCGGGGTCAGCTCCGGCTATTCGATCCTGATGATGATGGCGATGATCTGGTTCGGCCTGCAGACGAGCGACCGGGAGATCGCCATCGGGTTGGGGGTGCTCGCGGCCTGCTCGTACCTGCCCATGCTGATCTTCGGCCCTCCGGCCTATCCGGTCAATTGGGGACACGCGACGCTGATCGTGCTGATCGGAGCCAGCGTCGCGCTGTCGCTGCGGGCTCTGACGCGCGAGACGATGAAGCTCAACGAGCGTCTGAGGCGCGACGCGACGATCGATGACCTGACCGGCCTGCTCAACCGGCGGGGCTGGCGCATGGCCGCGGAGCGTCAGATCGCCCAGGCCGGGCGCGATGGGACTTCGATCGCCCTGGTCATCCTGGACCTCGACCGCCTCAAGGAGATCAACGACACCCGCGGCCACGACGAGGGCGATCGGGTGCTCTGCGACACCGCCGAGCGCATGCGCTCTGCTTTCCGGGCGGGCGACGTGCTGGCGCGGCTGGGCGGAGACGAGTTCGCTGCGCTCCTGGTGGACAACTCCGACGGCCAGGCGACGTCCGCGGTGGAGCGCCTCCGGGTGGCGACGCCCGAGTTGGCGAGCTTCTCCGCCGGCGCGGCTGCCTGGAACGGCCGGGAGTCACTCGAGGAGCTGATGCGGCGCGCGGACGTCGCCCTGTATGCGGCGAAGACCGAGGGCGGTAACCGCGTCGAGCTCGCCCCGGCGACGCTCGAGCCCACCCGGCCGCTTTGAGGTCCTTCGATCCGGTTCGGGTCGGCCGGCTCGAGTGCGAAGCCTGGGTCGCCTACCACCAGCGCCGCTGGGCGCGGTTCCTGCGCACCGTACCCCGACAACGATCCGGACGCCGGCGCGCGCCTACATGGAGCGCTTCTACCGCCTCGTGGTCCAGAGCTCCGGAGAGGACTTCGACCCCACCGAGGCGGCCCGCCTCGAGGTGGAGTGGTGGCGCGCTCACCGCGAACTCCAGCACGATGAGGACGGTCACGTCGACGAGCGCGAGCTGGTCGACGCCCTCACCGCCCTCTACTCCTACGTCTACTCGGTGCCGCGCGATCGTGTCCTCACCGCGGCACAGCACCGCGCGGCGGCCACCGTCCACTCCGATCGGTGGGTGGAACTGGGCCGGGACGGGCGAGCCCGCTCGTCGCGGAAGAGCGTGCGGAGCTCATCCGCTCCTACACGGCGCGTCGCGGCGCCGTCAGTAGGTGAGTGGCCTCAGCTACTTGTGCTTCTTGCGGGTCTTGTCGGCGGCGTCCGCGACATCGCCAACCTGCTCGCCGATCGATTGCATCCGGCGCGCCGCCGAGGTGATCCCGTTGAGATCGACCTTGCCCAGGTCCATGTTCTTCAGCGACTTCGGCAGCGTCACGCTTCGTAGTGCCTTCAGCGGTCGCCGCGAGTCGTTGCGGCTCTTCAGGGCGACGCCACCGGCGGCGATTCCGGCCAATGCGGCCCCGCCGGCCATCAGCGGCGTCTTCGCCTTCGAGGCGAACTCGGCGACCTTCCCGCCAGCTTTTGCCAAGCCGTTCGGGGCGCTCGTTTGCCGCGCGGAGCTCGTGCGCCGGCTCGCGCTCGGGCTTCTTCTCGTGCTCGACCGGGAGCTTCTGGAGGATGAGCTCGAGGAGCCGCTCCTGTTGCTCCTGCTGTTCCTGCCGCTCGAGCCCCTCGAAGTCTTGGAGGAGCCGTTTCTGCTCGCGGATTTGCTTGAACTCGAGCGGCTGCGGGTTGACCGGCTGCTCGAGGATCGCGTTGTCTGGGCCATGGTTATCGCCTCACTTGGCTTCCGTGCCAGCTGCGCCTTTTCGCACCGGCGGTCCAATTGGACTTACCCGCTGAGCAGCGAATTTGAACGGCACCTGCCCGAGGTTTGAACGGAAAGATTCGGGTAAAGCCCGAACACCGTTCCGCAGCTTGAGGAGAGTGGGCAGGATGCCCCGGCAAAAGTCACGATCGAGCAGCAAAAGCCGCTCCGGCGGAAATTCTTCTAAGAAGTCGAAGACCCGGTCGTCTTCGTCGCGCTCGGGCTCCCGAAGCCGATCTTCCGGCTCGAGCCGATCCTCGTCCAAGCACAACCGGTCCGGCGCGCGCACGGAATCGCGGCGGGTCGAGAGCGACTCCGACAGCAAGGCGCCGAGGGACAAGAGCACGGGCAGCTCCAACGGTCGCAGCTCCTCGCGTAGCCCGAAACGGAAGCGGGAGGAGTTTCCCGATTACTCGGTGGTGGACCGGAAGGACGTGGATATGGAGGAGGGCCCGGATGTCCTGGCCGACATCCCGGTTGTCAAGGTGGACAAGATCGACATCGAGGTCGACGACCTCGATGCCCGGGTGGCCGTGCTCGCCAGGGTCCGGAAGCTGCTCAACATCAGCGTCGGCGCGCAGGCACATCTGGGCGATGTCGAGCTGAAGATCGAGGGCGTCGAGGCGCAGGCGCTGCTCAAAGCGCGGCTCGACACCGTCACGAAAATCCTCGAGCGTGTGCTGCTTTCGCTCGACCGCAACCCGGAGCTGCTGGAGGGCGTCGGGAAGGCTGTTGAGGAGGTCGGGGGCGGCACGGGTCACATGCTCGACGAGTCAGGCGATGCGGTCGAGGACGTCGGCGAGGGCGCCGAGCAGGCGCTACCGGAAGTGGGGCAGGGCGCTGGTTCGGCGCTCGGCGACGTCGGTGAGGGAGCCAACCAGGCGCTCGGCGAAGTCGGCCAGGGCGCTAGCCAGGCGGCCCAGGGCGTCGGCCAGGGCGCGGGGCAGGCGGCCCAGGGCCTGGGGCAGGGCGCCGCCCAGGGTGCGCAAGGCGTCGGCCAGGGCGTCCAGCAGGGAGTCGGACAGTTGGCGGGTCAGCAGGGCCAGCAACAGCAGGCGCAACAGCAACAGCAGGCCCAGCCACAACAGCAGCCCGGTCGCCAGCAGCAGCCTCAGCAGAACCAGCAACAGGGAGGAGGCGGATAGTGGCGACGAACTCCAAGAACTCCACGAAGTCCCGCTCATCCAACAGCGGCGGCTCGAACCGCTCGAGGTCGCGCCGCAGCGCCTCTCGCAGTAACAGCTCCCGTTCCAACGGAAAGTCGATGTCGCCGCGCGCCGATGCGCGGTCCGCATCGCAGAAGAGCGAGAAGTACCGCTTCGCAAAGAACGTCGAGGGCCGGGCGACCGTCGCCGAGCGTGAGTACCGCGACTACTCCACCTCACCGTTGGCCGAGACGGGGCAGGACCCGGACATCCTGCTTGACGTCCCGGTGATCAAGATCGACAAGATCTATCTAAAGCTTGCGGACCTCGAGGCGCATGTGGCGCTTAAGGCACAGGTGCTCGACCTCGTCACCCTCGATGTTGGCGTCGACGTCCAGCTAGGCCACCTCGAGATCGACATCGAGGGCGTCGAGGCGCAGGCGCTGCTCAAGGTCCGCCTCGACCACGTGGCCGCGATCGTCGATCGCGTAATGACCACGATCGACCGCAATCCAGAGCTCGTCCACAGCCTCAGCGAGGCGGTCCAGGACGTCGGCGCCGGCGCCGGCGACATGGTCGGCGAGTCAGGCGAGGCGGTCGAGCACGCGGGCCACGGTGCAGCGCTGGCTCTGCCGCAGCTCGGTGAGGGCGCGGGCGATGCCGTCGAGCAGGTTGGCAAGGGTTCCGGCCAGGCCGTCGGAGACGTCGGCGAGGGTGCGGGGCAAGCTGTCGGCGAGGTTGGCGAGGGAGCTGGGCAGGCCGCTGGAGACGTCGGCCAGGGCGCCGGACAGGCAGTCGGAGACGTCGGCGAGGGCGCCGGACAGGCCGCCGGCAACCTGGATCAGGTTGCGGGCGGTGTCGGCGAGGCTGCCGGTCAGCTCGGCCAGACCGCTGGGGAAGCCGCGGGCGGTGCCGGCCAGGCCGCCGGAGGACTGGGCGGTGCTCTCGGAGGACTCGGCGGAGGGGACGGCCAGGAAGGCGGCGGCCAGGGGCAGAATGGCGCCCAGGCCGAGGGCCAAGGCGGCCAGGACGGCGCACAGGGAATCACTGCGCCCAAGCTGGCCAAGGAAGCGGCCAAGATGGTGGCCAAGGAGATCGGAACGGCCGCCAGCGACGAGGCCAAGGACCTCGGGATGAGCGCGACGCGCAAGGCGACCGAGAAGGTGATGGAGCTGGGCGAGCGTCGCCGCCGCAAGCGGGCCGAGAAGCACAACGCCACCGAGGAGCACAACGCCACCGAGGCGGCAGCCCGCCAGGCCTCGGAGCTCGGCGTGGACCTCGGGGAGCTCGAGGGCAGCGGCGCGGACGGCCGGATCACTGTCCGGGACGTCAAGCAGGCCGCCGAGGAGCGATGAACCGGAAGCGAGAGACCGGCGAGCCCGACATTGAGATCGGGGCCGTCGTCAAGGCTCGGCGCCTGCGCTTCCGGCGGAAGCCGGAGACGAAGGTCGAGTTCGAGGGGCGCTCGCGTGTGCGCTCCGATGACCGGATCGAGGATGTGGAGCTCGAGACGGACTCCCATAGCGAGCGCCGGAACCTGCCCGACGAGGTCGAGCCCGGCGTCACCTACCGCGACGTCGAGGTCGGTTGGATCGCGCAAGCACGGGCGAAGATCTCCGAAGAAGAGATGTCCGATGGAGAGGAGGAGGACGAGGGCACGGGGCGCGAGGAGTAGAGCGGAAACGTCAAGGAGGACCAGATGCGCGATTTCATCAAGCGAGTCACCGCGGATCGAATCGGTGGCGAACGTCCGGGCACACCTCGGGCGCTCGGGGCGGCAGCCGTCGTCGGCACCGCCGGTGCGGTGATCACCTACAAGCTGCTGCGGAAATAGCGCCTACGGGTACACGAAAGGGAGTGAGCCGATGCGAAGCAAGGGACGCGACAAGGCCGGCGGCACCCTCGACAAGGTGCGGGGGCGGATCCAGGAAGCGACCGGAGCGCTGACGGGGAGCGATCGCAGTCGGGCCAAGGGCAGTGCCCGCCAGGGTAAGGGCGAGGCCCGCAAGAACCGCGGGCAGCTGCGAGATCTGCTGCGTAAGTAGACGTGGGGAATTTCCGCAGTTTGTCGGTCTCGGCGCCGGGTAATCGCTCAGTCTCCAAGGAAGGAGAGGCAATGGCCGATCTCGGTCGAGCTCGAAGAGGAAGCCGAGGGCGGCTGGCGCGGCACGATCGAGGATGGCGAGGTGAAGCGCCGCACGGAGCGCCGCTCAAATGGATCGCGGACCCGGCGTCGCACCCAGAGCAGGAATGGGTCGCGCGGTCGAAGCAAATCGCAGAGCAAGAACGGCGCGCGCGCTTCCTCGTCGAGCGGAAGCCGCCGCAGCCGGTCCAGCTCCTGAGTCGACCTAGGTCGTCTTCACCACGAGGACCGAGCAGTCGGCCTTGTGGGTGACCGAGTTCGGGACGCTGCCCAGCACCCGCCGCTGCATGCCCTTGTTGCCGATCACCAGGACGTCCGCGCCGCACTCCTCGGCCAGCCGGACCAGCACGTCGGCCGGCTCGCCCTCGTCGACTGCGGTCGTGCACGCGAGGCCCTGCTCCTTCATCTCATCCTCGGTCCGGGAGAGAATCCCCCTCAGCTGAGCGGCGGGGCTGTAGGACCAGTCGGACTCATGCGCGTCGGGCGCCGGCGGCCCCTCCTTGAAGGCGCTCAGCAGGACCAGCTTGGCGTCGAAGCGGCGGGCGAACTCCGCCGCCTGGTCGACCGCCTCTCTCGCCGTCTCTGAGCCATCCGTGCCCACGGCGACGGTTGAGATCACGGCGCTAGTCCTATCACCCTCGCGTCCGTGCAGGCAAATCGCCGGATCGCCAGGCCTCGCTGCCGCCGACGAAGGTCGCGCCGATGAGCGGCACGCCGGGGCGGTAGACGAAGTCGATGTACGACGCGGCGTCGAGCACGATCGCATCGGCGCGCGCGCCCGGAATCAGGCGGCCGACGTCGTCGCGGCGCAATGCTGTGGCGCCGCCCAGGGTGGCTGCCCGAACCGCCTCCTCGACGGTCATCCCCATGTCCCGGACCGCGAGCGCGATGCAAAAGCCCATCGAGGTGGTGTTGCTCGATCCGGGGTTCGTGTTGGTCGCGATCGCGGCCCGGGCCCCGGCGTCGATCATCCGGCGCGCGTCCGGATAGGGCTGGCGCGTGGAGAAGTCGGTCGCCGGGAGGAAGGTGGCGACGGTCTCGCTGGCCGCGAGGGCCTCGGCGTCGGCATCGTCGAAGTAGGTGCAGTGGTCGACCGACGCCGCGCCCATCTCCGCCGCCAGCTGGATGCCCAGTCCGGGACCGAGCTGGTTGCCGTGCAGCCGCAGGCCGAGGCCGGCGGACCGGCCGGCCTCGAGGACTTCGCGCGACTGCTCGGCGTCGAACGCACCCACCTCGCAGAAGACGTCGATCCAGCGCGATAGTGGCGCGCAGGCCTCCAGCATCTCCCCGCAGACGAGCTCGACGTATTCGTCGGCACGTCCCTCGTACTCCTCCGGCACCGCGTGCGCGCCAAGGAAGGTGACGTCGTCGGTCAGCTCGGCTGCGATCTCGCACAGGCTCCGCTCGGTGGGGACGTCGAGCCCGTATCCCGATTTGATCTCCAGGTGGGTGATCCCGGCCCGAAGCGCCTCGGCCCGCCGTCGTTCGGCGAGCGCGCGCAGCTTCTCGTCGCCGGCGGCCCGTGTCGCCTCCGTGGTCACCTTGATGCCGCTGGCCTCGTACGGCCGCCCGGCCATCCGAGCCGCGAACTCCTCCGATCGGTCACCAGCGAAGACCAGATGCGTGTGGCTGTCGACGAAGCCGGGGAGCACGCAGCGGCCCTCGGCGTCGAAGCGCTCGTCGGCGTCGGCGCCGGGCCGCTCCACGGCGGCAACCCGGTCGCCATCGAAGACGAGCGCGGCGCCGCGGACGATCCCGAGGGGTCCCTCCCCAAGTTCCGGGTCGTTGGTGACCAGGAGGCCGATGTTGTCGATCGCCAGCGAGCTCATGACGGCAGCGCGGCGATCGCCTTCTCGAGCTCCGCGGCGACGTCGAGGGAGACGTGGGACGCGTCGCGAACCACGAATTGCCCTCCGATCATCACGTCCTGCACGTCGGCGGCACTCGCGGCGAATACCACAGACTCGAGGGCGTGATCGGCGGAGGTCCCGGCAAGTCGCACGCCGTCGAGGCCGATGCAGACCAGGTCGGCGAGCGCCCCTGACTCGATCCGGCCGCCCTCGGGCCAGCCGATGCTCTCGTAGCCCGCCGCGGTCGCCGTCCGCAGTAGCTCCGCCGCGGTGTGGCCGCCGCGCACCCCGCTCTCGAGCCGCTCGTCGAGCTCGACCGCCCTCGCCTCCTCGAACATGTCGATCAGCGCATGGGAGTCCGTGCCGAGGCAAAGTCCCACCCCGGCCCCGCTCAGGCGGCGGGCGGGCCCGGCGCCGTCGGCAAGGTCCCGCTCGGTCGTCGGGCAGAGGCAGACCCGGCAGCCGTTGGAGCCGAGCAGTTCGAAGTCGTCGTCAGCCGGATGCGTCGCGTGGATCGCGGTGAAGCGATCCGACAGGGCGCCGGCCTCCGCGAGCAGGCCGGTCGGGCTGGTTCCGTAAGCCGCGCGGCAGTCCTCGTTCTCGGCCGGCTGCTCGGAGACGTGGGCGTGGAGCGGCCAGGAGCGCTCGGCGGCCAAGGATGCGACCGCTGCCGCGGACTCCGGATCGACGGCCCGGACGCTGTGGATCGCGGCGCCGAGCCGGACCCCGTCGCCGGTCTCGAGCCCAGCGACGCGTTCGGCCCAGGTCTCGGCGTTGCCGTCCGAGAAGCGCAGCTGGACCCCTTCGGGCTCCCGGTCGATTCCGCCTTGGAGGTAGCAGGTGTCCAGCAGGGTGATGCGCACGCCCGCTTCGCGGGCCGCCTCGATCACGGCCCTCCCCATCGCGTTCGGATCGCCGTAGCGCTCGCCGCCGACGCCGTGGTGCAGGTAGTGGAACTCGCCGACCGCCGTGACCCCGGCTAGCGCCATCTCGCCGAACGTGGCCCTTGCCAGGCTCAGGTAGAGCTCGGGATCGATCGCCTGGGCAACCTCGTACATCCTCTGGCGCCAACTCCAGAAGTCGCCGCGCTCCGACTGGGCGCGCCCGCGCAGCGCTCGCTGGAAGGCATGCGAGTGCGCGTTGGCCAGCCCCGGGATCGTCAGGCCCGCCAGAGTGACGGCCTCGGGTGGGGCGCCGGCCACCCCGGTGGTGATCGCTCCGATCCGCTCGCCGCCCACCTCGATCAGGACGCCCCGCTCTGCCTGCTCGCCGCCGAGCCAGGCGAGCTCGCACCAGACCGTCCCGGGCTGCTCCACGTTCACGCCCCCAGCTCCTCGTTGAGGCGGGTGACGCGCCGCATGAACTCGTCTCGCAGATGGCGGTCGAACTGCTCCCAGGTCGCGAACGTCTTTGGATCGGCGCGGTCGATGAAGAGGACGCCGTCGAGGTGGTCGACCTCATGCTGGAAGGTGCCCGCGGTGAGGCCGCGCTTGACCTCGTCGTGCACGTTGCCCTCGCGGTCGACGTAGCGGACGCGGACCTCGAGATGGCGCCGCAGGTAACCCCGCAGGTCGGGAACCGACAGGCAGCCCTCGTTGATCTCGATCAACTCGTCGTCGACCGGCTCGATGGTCGGATTGATCATCACGGTGAGCGGCTCGGGCGGCTTGTACGGGTAGCGGGGATTGCCCTCCTCGATCTCGACGATCGCCAACCGGACCGACTCGCCGACCTGAGGCGCTGCGATCCCAGCGCCATAGGTGGCGCGCTTCGTCTCGATCAGATCGTCGATCAGGATTTGGATCTCCCGGGACGAGATCTCCTCGCGGGTCAGCTCCCGGGCGCGCTCCCGGAGCACCGGGTCGCCGATCTCGACGACCTGGCGAACGCTCACTCGCCGCCCTGCATCGGGATCCGCACCCCGCGCTGGTCCGCGACCTCGATCGCCCGCTCGTAGCCGGCGTCAGCGTGTCGCATCACGCCGGTCCCGGGGTCGGTGGTCAGGACACGCTCGAGCTTCTCGGCCGCGAGGTCGGTGCCGTCCGCCACGCAGACCATTCCCGCGTGCAGCGAGCGCCCGATCCCGACACCGCCGCCGTCGTGGATGCTCACCCAGGAGGCGCCGGCCGCCGTGTTGACCATCGCGTTGAGAAGGGGCCAGTCGGCGATCGGGTCCGATCCATCGGCCATCGACTCGGTCTCCCGGTACGGAGAGGCGACGGAGCCGGAGTCGAGGTGGTCGCGGCCGATCACGATCGGGGCCGAGACCTCGCCGGAGCGCACCAGCTCGTTGAAGCGGAGGCCGAGGCGCGCCCGCTCGCCGTACCCTGCCCAGCAGATCCGGGCCGGGAGGCCCTGGTAGGCGATCCTCTCGCCGGCCAGCATGATCCAGCGGCGCAACGCCTCGTCGTCCGGGATCTCCTCGAGCACCGCGCGATCGGTGGCCGCGATGTCGGCGGGATCGCCCGAGAGGGCCACCCAGCGGAACGGCCCCTTGCCGTCGCAGAAGAGCGGGCGGATGTACGCGGGGACGAAGCCGGGATAGGCGAAGGCGCGCTCGAAGCCGCCGAGCTCCGCCTCGGCGCGCAGGCTGTTGCCGTAGTCGAAGACCTCGGCGCCGGCGTCCAGGAAGCCGACCATCGCGGTGCAGTGGGCGGCGATCGCTGCGCGCGAGCGCTTCACGTACTCGTCCGGGCTCTCCTCGCGGAGCCGCAGCGCCTCCTCCAGCGTCATCAGGTTGGGGACGTAGCCGTTCAGCGGATCGTGGGCGCTGGTCTGGTCGGTGACGATGTCGGCCTCGAAGCCGGAACTCTGCAGCTCCGAAAGCACGTCAGCGGCGTTCGCGACCAGGCCCACGCTGAGCGGGCGCCTCTCATCCTTCGCGGCGCGGCACCGGGAGATCGCGTCCTCCAGATCCTCCGCCTGCTCATCCAGGTATCGCGTCTCGATCCGCCGCCGCAGGCGGTCGGCGTCCACCTCGACGCAGAGCGCCACCCCGTTGTTCATCGTGATCGCGAGCGGCTGGGCGCCGCCCATGCCGCCGAGCCCGGCGGTCAGCGTGATCGTCCCCGCCAGCGAGCCACCGAAGCGGCGACGCGCGATCTCCGCGAAGCACTCGTAGGTGCCCTGGACGATCCCCTGGGTCCCGATGTAGATCCATGACCCGGCAGTCATCTGCCCGTACATCGTCAGCCCCTCGGCCTCGAGCCGGCGGAACTCGTCCCAGTTGTCCCAGTCGCCCACCAGGTTCGAGTTGGCGATCAGGACGCGGGGCGACCATTCGTGCGTACGAAACACGCCGACCGGCTTCCCCGACTGGACCAGCAGCGTCTCGTCCTCGCCCAGCTCGCGCAGCGAGCGCACGATCGCATCGAACGCATCCCAGGAGCGGGCCGCCCGGCCGCTGCCCCCGTAGACGACGAGCTGGTCGGGGTTCTCGGCGACCTCCGGATCGAGGTTGTTCATCAGCATCCGCAGGGCCGCCTCCTGCTGCCAGCCCCGGCACGAGATCTCGGCGCCGCGCGGCGCGTGCACCTCACGGGGGCCGCTCACCGCAGCTCCCCGATCGCGCCCTCGACGGCGCCCACCAGCTCGCCGCTGGCGACCAGGCGCTCCATCGCCTCGAGCTCCGGGGCGAGGTGGCGGTCCGGACCCGGACCGGGAACTCCGGCGGATCGAATCGCGGCCAGTGCCGCTCCTGTGCCGACGCCGGGCTCGAGCGGCGCGCGCAGCTCCAGCCCCCGCGCTGCGCAGGCGGCCTCGACGGCCAGGATCCGGCGCAGGTTGTCGAGCGTCACGCGCAGCTTCCGGGCGGCCCCCCAGCCCATCGAGACGTGGTCCTCCTGCATCGCGCTCGTTGGCAGCGAGTCCACACCGGCCGGGGAGGCCAGCCGGCGGTTCTCGGCGACCATTGCGGCCTGCGTGTACTGGGCGATCATCAGCCCCGAGTCGACGCCGGGGTCCTGGGCGAGGAAGGGCGGCAGACCCTCCGAGCGGGAGGCATCGAGCAGCCGGTCCGTCCGCCGCTCGGAGATCGCGCCGGTATCCGCCACCGCCATCGCGAGCAGGTCGCAGGCCAGCGCGAGCGGCGCGCCGTGGAAGTTCCCGCATGACTCGACGCGGCCGTCCGGCAGCACCATGGGATTGTCGATCGCGGAGCGGAGCTCCACCTTCGCCACCCGTTCGGCGTAGGCGAGCGCGTCTCGGGCGGCGCCGTTCACCTGTGGAGCGCAGCGGAGCGAGTAGGCGTCCTGGACGCGTGGATCGTCCTCGCGGTGGCTGGCGACGATCGGCGAGCCGTCGAGCAGTCGGCGCAGGTTGGCGGCGCTCTCCTGCTGACCGGGCTGCGGACGCAGGCCGATCAGGTCCTCCGCGAACGCGCGATCGGTGCCGAGCAGGGCCTCCACGGACATCGCAGCCGTGAGATCCGCGACGCGCAGCAACGCGTGCAGATCCCCGACCGCGAGCACCAGCATGCCGAGGATGCCATCGGTGCCGTTGATCAGCGCCAGGCCCTCCTTCGCGCGAAGCGTCACCGGCTCGATCCCGGCCTCGGCCAGAGCCTCGGCGGCGGGGCGCCGCCGCCCGTCGGCGTCCTCGACCTCGCCCTCGCCGATCAGGGCCAGTGCGCAGTGCGCCAGCGGAGCGAGGTCGCCGCTGGCCCCGAGAGATCCATGTTCGGGCACGACGGGAGTGATCCCGGCGTTCAGCAGCGCCACGATCATCTCTGTCACCTCGGGCCTCGCCCCGGAGTACCCGATGGCGAGCGATCGCGCTCGCAGGAGCATCATCGCCCGCACGACCTCCCGCTCGACCGGCTCCCCCATGCCGGCGGCGTGCGAGCGGATCAGCGCGCGCTGCAGCTGATCGCGACGTTCCGCCGGGATCGGGGTGGTCGCGAGCGATCCGAACCCCGTGGAGACGCCGTAAGCGGGCTCCGCCGACGCCGCCAGTCGCTCCACGATCGCGGCGCTTTCGCCCATCGCGGCGCGGGCATCCTCCATGAGCTCCACCTGGGCGTCATCCCGGGCGCCCGCCACGACCTCCGCGAGGGTGAGGCCGCCGGCCCGCAACTCGATCGTCCCGGTGGAAGACACGGGCGGACTATTCCACTCCCGGTCCCACCTGCGGGACAACGTTGGCTGTTATCTAACCGCCCGAACTGCCGGTCAGCTCGACCGGTCGAGAGCCGTCGCCGTTGGCCTTTGCGTTTCCCGCAAACCCGCATATCGGTTGCCGGAGTTGCTCGGCGGCTTCGATGGCCTCCTCGCGCGAGTGCACGTCGAGCTTTCGCAAGACATTCTTGGCGTGACTGTAGATCGTCTCCTCACTGAGAACGAGCGCGTCCGCGATCTCGCTCGTGTTCTTGCCTTGACAGAGAAGGTCAAGGACCTCCCACTCGCGCTCGGTCAGCGGGCTCCGCACGGGCCGCATTCCCACGCCGCCCTCGGGAAGATGGCGCAGCCGCTCGATCAGACGCATGGTCACCTTCCGTGAGATGGCGGCCTCCCCGCGGACCACGCTCTCCACCACCCGGGACACGGTCTCGACCGGCGTGTGCTTGGAGATGAACCCGGCGGCTCCGGCCTGCAGCGCCTGCAGCTGAACTTCCTCCTGATCGTCTCGCGACAGGATGAGGACACGAACCTCCGGCGCCTGCTCGCGGATCCGCCGCGTTGCGGTGAGCCCATCGAGCCCGGGAAGCGAGGTCTCCATCAATGTCACGTCGGGGCGGTAGTGGAGTGTGAGCTCGACCGCCTCGGTGCCGCTCGAGGCCTCTGCGGGAATCACGAAGCCGGTCCGGTCCTGCAGGGCATCACGGACTACGCGCCGAGCCAGCGGATCAGAGTCAGCGATGACTACGTGGATGGTGTCGAGCTTGAGCTTGGGCATTCCCACAATGCGGATGGCCCCCCCTCGCTTCTCTCCTCCATTTGTCCAACTCTACCCAGTTTGGGGTAGCCAATCAAGCCCTACCAAATACGGCGTAGAACTATCGATGATTCTTTGGTAGGGCAGCTGACCGACCGAGGCCGGGGCGTGGGTGTGCCCCTTCGTGACGGACCCGCTCCACGTGGCGCACTGCTTCGTCACGTGAGTGCACCCCGAGTTTCCCAAGGATGTGCTTGACGTGGGTGCGAATGGTCGCCGGGCTGAGCTGGAGTTCGCCGGCGATCCCTTCGGTCGTTGCGCCCTCGACCAGGAGGTCGACCACCTCCCATTCTCGTCCGGTCAGCGAGCTCCGGACCGGACGAAGTCGATTTCGGTCAATTCGTCCCGGCCCGATCGCCTCCCTCACCACGCGCTTGCACATCGCCCGGGGCACAGCCGCCTCGCCGGCGTGCACACCCCTGAGTACGCGTGGGAGGACTTCGAGGTCGACGGACTTGATGAGGCAGCCGGCAGCGCCGGCTCTCAGAAACTGCATCTGCGCATCCTCGTCTCGCTCGATGGTCAGGACGATGATGTGGGTCTGCGGAGAGGCCTTGAACATCTCGGCGATCCTGTCGCTGCTGTGCCGGTCGCGCGTCGTGACCGCGACCAGGGCCAGGTCCGGCTGCTGCTCGGACACCAGGTCGACGCCTGCGGAGGGATCTGTGGCCTCGCCCACGAGCTCGAGGTCCGGCTCCGGCGCGAGTTGGACACGTAGCGCGCGGCGGGCAAGTGGGTCGCCGTCGACGGTCACCACCGTGATCGTCTGAGACGGCGACGATCCATCCGCAGATGAGGACCCCACATCCACGACGTCGAAAACTATGGGCCGACCGTGCCGACGGGACAGCAAACCTGGACCCAACGGGGGGTAGAGATCTACCCCGAGCGGGGTGTCCTCTGGGGGCGGAAACTGCCTGCCCGTCGGTTGCCGGAGTACCTCATCCAGGTGGCAGAGAACCCCACTCACAATTTGGTAGCCGAGAGAGACTGCGGCCATGTCATCGGGAACGCGCGGGACGGTCCTGCTGTCGGCAGCCCTGGCGTCCGGTCTCACAGGGATCGGCGCCATCGGGCTTGGACTGATCGGGGTGTCGGAAGCCGTGTCGTTCGGGGCCGGCGGGGCATTGGCCCTGCTCTTTCTGGCCGGTGGGGGCCAGCACCACGCGGATGCGCTCTATCCGGCTCGGATGCAGCTTGCGCGCTTTCGTCGTAGCGGGGAGCCGGCGGACATCCTGGTGATCGAGCTTCCGGCGAGCGTCTCGCTTGCCGGCAGGCGACCGACGCGAAAGTGCGCAAGCGCCGTGTCCTCAGTGCTGCGTGCCACGGACGGCGTCTCGTTGGTCCCGTCTCTGGACGGAAGCGGGCTGTGCGCCGTTGTCGAGTCCGACGGGCGTGCCAGGTCAGCGATCGAGAAGCGGCTCAAAGAGGCTTGCGGCGACCAGATCCGGCTGGCTTGGGCCAGCTCTCCACACGACGGAGTGGCGCTCGAGCCCCTGCTCGAAGTGGCGCTCGATCGCCTTCACCAGCGCGAGCCCGGGGCGCCGGAACGGCGCCAGGGCCTACAGCCGCTGCCGGTGCAGCGGCTTCTTCCCCGCGGCCTTGGACCAGACAGGGGCACGATGAGGAGCGTGAATTGACGCTGCTGGTCACGGGTTGCGCGGGGTTTCTGGGCTCTCACCTGAGCGAGCGTCTCATCGACGCCGGCGAAGAGGTCGTCGGAGTGGACTCCTTTACGGACTACTACCCGCGTGAGGTGAAGGAGAGCAACTTGGAGAGGTTGCGCGGTCATGCCCGCTTCAAGCTGTTCGAGCTCGATCTGGGAAGCGACCCCCTCGAGGGCGTCTTCGAGGGTGTCGAGAACGTGTTCCATCTTGCCGCCCAGCCTGGGGTGCGGGGCAGCTTCGGGGCGAGCTTTGCTCGCTACGCGCACGACAACATGCTGGCAACGCAGCGAATGCTTGAGGCCGGCGCTGCCGCTCAGGTCGGGACCTTCGTGTATGCCTCCTCCTCGTCGGTCTACGGGAACTCCCTCGCCTATCCGACCCCCGAGGACACGCGGCGAGCCCCGGTCTCGCCGTATGGACTGACCAAGCTCGCCACTGAGGAACTGGCGGCGGTGTACGGCCGGCTCGACCGCCTGCACACGGTGGGGTTGCGCTACTTCACGGTTTACGGGCCGCGACAGCGACCGGATATGGCATTCGCGAAGTTCTTCGCCAGCGCGCTCTCTGGGGAGCCCGTGAAGATCCTCGGCGATGGCTCACAGGTGCGCGACTTCACCTTCGTCGACGACGCCGTCACGGGGACGATCGCCGCGGCCCGCAGCGGCCGCCCGGGCGCCGTCTACAACATCGGTGGGGGCACCCAGGTCGAGCTCGTCGAGGCACTTGCTCAGATAGAGGAGCTCCTCGATGTGAAGATCGAGATCGAGTACCTGCCCGCTGCTCGCGGCGACGTGCGCAGGACCTGCTCGGATCCCCGCACGGCGAAGATCGAGCTGGGTTTTGCCCCTCGCGTCAGTCTCGAGGAGGGTCTCAGGCGCCAGGCGGCCTGGACGCTGGCGCACACCCCGGATCGGCGTGAGCGGGTCGCAGCATGAAGGCGGTCCTCTCACAGAAGTTTTTGGCGCGCAGTGTCAAGCCAGCGGTAACGGCGGATACATGCGCTCGGCTGGTGGCGCTCCCGCGACCAGACGCGCCAGAAACCCGTGGGCGGCCTCGCGTCCTGCTGACCGATGCACAGGACCGCTCTTCCCTGGCGGCCTGCAGGAGCTTGCGCCGAGCAGGCTATGCGGTCGACGCGGTCGCAAGCAGCCGCCCCGCTGCCGCGCACTGGTCGCGATCATGCGACAGGCGCCTCGTGGCCAGCGACCCCAGGGAGGATGAGGCTCGTTTCGTCGATGAGCTCAGGGACATTGCCCGGACGGCGAGCTATCAGCTGCTGGTGACGGGCAGCGACGCTTCCCTGCTCGCCGTTTCACGCCATCGTGAGCGATTTGAGGGGGTCACCGAGCTCGGCCTGCCGCCGGCACAGGTCGTCGAGCGGTGCGTCAGCAAGCGGGCCCTCGCCGATGCCGCAATCGAGGCAGGCCTCGGCGCACCGGAAACCGAGGTGTGCGCCGACGAGGCCGAGGCGAGGGCCGCCGCTCGCCGGTTCGGATATCCCGTCATGCTGAAGCCGCCGAGCACAGTGCGCGCCGTGAACGGCGGCTCCGTGCAGCGCGGGAGCCTGGTGGTAAAGGACGAAGCAGCGCTCGAGGCCCTGTGGCCCGAGTATGGCGCTCAGTCCTTGATCCAGAGACATCTTGGCGGAGACGTCGTCTCATTCTCTGGGGTGGCGGCCGATGGTCGCCTGCTCGCATATGGAGTGAGCCGCTACGGACGCACCTGGCCGCCGGAGGGTGGCGCGGTGTCGTTCGCGGAGACGATCTCGCCGCCGGCCGGCCTGCAGCGAAGAGTGGAGAACCTGATCGGGGTGCTCGGCTGGGAGGGCGTCTTCGAGCTGGAGCTCGTCCAGGACGGGACCCGCTTTGCGGCGATCGACTTCAACCCCCGCCTGTTCGGCTCGCTAGAGCTGATCACTCGGGCGGGAGCGCCCCTGAGCACGGCTTGGTGCGACTGGGTGCTGGGTTTCGACCCCGTCGCGAGCGAGGCTCGGGCCGGCTATCGCTACAGATGGGAAGACGCCGAGGCACGGAACCTGTGGCGGCGGCTGCGGGCGGGCCGACTTCGGTCCGCACTCAGCATGTTGCGACCCCGGCGACGGATGACCAGGAGCTTCTTCAGCCCCACCGACCCCGCTCCCCTGGCCGCTCGCCTGCTTCTGCTCGTGGCCCACCTTTTTCGCCGATCGCGCTGGAGGTTCCCGCCGATCGCGCTGGACCGTCGACCGAAGGAGGCCCGGAGTGGGCCGTGACACCCGGGTAGCGATCATCGGCGCCGGCCCCTATGGGCTGGCGTGCGCTGCGCACCTGAGCCACAAGGGAATCGAGCCGCGGGTCTTCGGCGAGCCGATGGGCTACTGGCGGAAGCACATGCCACGCCAGATGCTGCTGCGGTCTCGCCGGTGTGCTTCTCACATCGCTGATCCGAGTCGGTCCCTCACGATCGACGAGTACGAGAAGAGCACCGGCACCAAGCTCTCGGAGCCAATCGACATCGAGAGTTACATCGACTACGCCGACTGGTTCTGCCGGGCCGTCGCCCCCGATGTCGATCGGCGCCGTATCCAGCAAGTCGGTCGGGTCGACGGAGGCTTCGCCCTCCGCCTCGAGGACGGCGAGGAGGTGGAGGCTGACCGGGTCGTGGTCGCCGCGGGGCTCGAGCCGTTTGCCTGGAGGCCCTCGCCTCTTGGCGACTTACCGCGCGAGCTCGTCTCGCATACGTCCGATCACGAGGAACTCGCGACCTTCGCCGGCAAGCGCCTGATGGTGGTCGGCGCGGGGCAGAGTGCCCTCGAGTCGGCGGCAATCCTCCACGAAGTGGGCGCCGATGTCGAGATCGTTGCTCGCGCCCCGGGCATCGTGTGGTTGGCGCCCGAGGGTGCAACTGACGTACGCGGGCGGATGAGGCAGTTGACGATGCCGCCGACCGGTGTGGGTGGCATGGGGTCGGGCTGGATTGCGGCCGCACCAGAGCTGTTCCGACGGATGCCCGCCAAGATGCGACCCGAGATCACGCGGCGCTGCATCGCTCCGAAGGGATCGGACTGGCTTCGTCCTCGGCTGGCCGACGTGCCTCTGGACACTGGGCGCGCCGTCGCCGAAGCCGCGCCGTCCGAGACCGGGGTTCGCGTTGTTCTTGACGACGGAACCATCCGCGATCTCGACCATGTCCTGCTCGGGACGGGTTACGCGGTGGACGTCACCCGTTACCCGTTCCTCTCGCCCGAGCTGGTCGCGGACATCGACGTCGCCGGCGGCTACCCGGTGATGCGCCCGGGCTTCGAGTCGAGCGTCCCGGGGCTGCACTTCGTCGGCGCCGCCGGCACCCTCAGCTTCGGGCCCGTGATGCGCTTCGTGGTCGGCACGTGGTACGCCGCTCCCGCGCTCACGCGGAACATCCTCGGCCGCCGCCAGCGAATGATCCGACTGTCCTACAAGCCGCGTGTCGCCCTTCGGCCGACCGCCGATCTCACATGACGGCGTGTATGGAAATGCACGACTTGGGGAGACTCGACCAGGAAGGCAAGGCAACCTGATGGCACGCAACTCGAAGTACGACTGGCCAGACGACCAGACGCTGCAGGCCCTGCTCGACGAGCTTGGAACGGTCGAGACGGCGCGCCAGGTGGGCTGCCCGCCGCGCTCACTATCGAACCGGATTCGGAGGCGTGGGTTGCGAGCCTCGAAGCAGCAGGGTAAGCCGGACGCGGCGAATGGGAACGGGAAGCCGGAGGCCGCGCAGTCAAATGGCGAGCCGGCAGCCGCGACCGCGAATGGGGAGCCGCGAGCTGCGCAGTCGAAGGAGAAGCCGCGCGCAGCGGACTCCGACGGGGAGCGAGCCGAGGAGCCGGACGGCGAGCGGAAGCCCGGGAGCCGGATATGGGAGGTGCTTCTGACGAGGCCGAGCAAGGAACCGGGCCGCGAGCGGAACGCGAGCAAGAAGCCCGTCCGGGAGCCGAAGACGAGCGAGCCGGTACAGGAGTCGAAGCAGACCGAGCCGGTAGAGGAGTCGAAGCCGAGCGAAGAGCCCGGCGCATTCGGGAACGACGACTCCCCTTCCGCGCAGCGAGCATTTCGCCTGGAGCATCCGCTTACTCTTGTTCGGCGAGTGCCTCCGCCCATCTGGCGCTTGCTGGCCGTCGTAGGCCTGGCCGCGGTCGCCGCGGCCGCGGCATTCATCTCGGTGGGCAACGATCCGAAGACGTACCAGCGGGAGTCGAGCTTCGCGGTTCGTCCGAGCTCGGATGTTCCGCCCGCCTCCGTGAACGATGTCCTTGGGACCCTCGCGCAGCCGGACAGCGCGATCACGGAGACCATCGTCA
Organism: Actinomycetota bacterium; assembly: GCA_046732465.1. Classification (GTDB taxonomy): domain Bacteria; phylum Actinomycetota; class Thermoleophilia; order Solirubrobacterales; family 70-9; genus DASUPK01. Next base: position 21,193 of record JBKPND010000037.1, on the reverse strand, counting down.
ACATGCTCGGGAGCCCGCGACTGCGAAACTTCGCCGCTCGGTCTGCGGGCATTCCCGCCAGTTCCGTCGGCGGGAGTGGCGCGGAGTACGAGTGGAGCGCGACCCGGCGAACCGGCAGCACGATCATCGACGTGCGGCTCACCGGCCCGAACGACGACAAGCTTCTCGCGATGCAGACCGCGGCTGCTCCGGAGGCGGCCCGCCTCGTCGAGGAGAGCTACTCGCCATACCGGCTCGAGACGCTGAGCGCTCCCTCACCCCCCATGCAGGTCGGCCCGAAGACCGCCCGCACGGTTGGCCTGGCGCTTCTGCTCGGGGCGCTTCTCGGAGTGACCCTCGTCCTGGTCGAGCGCCGGCTGCGTTCGTCTCTGGCCCAGCGAGAGGGACCGGCTCGATCACCCGCCGAGAGAGGCGAGTCCTGGGGGCACTGACCCGTGCTCCCACTGACTCTTCTCCTCATCTCGGTCGCGACTGTCGTATGGGTGTATGCGGGCTACCCGTTCCTGGTTGCCGCGCTCGGGCACATTCGCCCGCGGCCGCGGGAGCGGTCCCCGACACATAAGGCGGTCAGCGTTCTGGTCGCAGCCCACAACGAGGAGCACGTCATCGGGGCGAAGGTCGTGAACGTGCGGGCGACGGACTACCCGCAATCCCTGATCGAGGTGGTGGTGGTGTCCGACGGCTCCACCGATGACACCGTCGAGGCTGCCCGGCGCGCGGGTGCCGATCGGGTGCTCGACCTTCCCCGTGTCGGGAAGATCACGGCGTTGAACGCAGGGGTGACGGTTGCGGATGGGGAGATCCTCGTGTTCACCGATGCCGATTCCTTCCTCCGCTCCGACACGCTGGACCAGTTGCTGGCGAACTTCGCCGATCCCACGGTTGGCGGGGTCTCCGCCAACGAGGTGAGCTTCACCGGCTCGGACGCCTCCGGGGTCGCGCGTGGCGAGGGCGCCTACTGGCGCTACGAGCAATGGATCAAGCGGCTCGAGGACAAGGTCGGGAGCGCGGTCTCCGCGAGCGGCCGTCTCTACGCAATCCGGCGCTCCCTCTTTCGGCCATCCACCGTCACCTCCGGCACCGACGACTTCGTGATCTCGACGCAGGTGCTCAGGGCCGGCCGTCGACTTGCGTTCGACCAACACACGGTCGTGCAGGTGGACTCGCCCGGTGACGGGGGCTCCGAGTTCAGGCGGAAGGTCCGGGTGATGAACCGGGGCCTGCGCGCTGCCTTCTCGCTCGGCGAGCTCCTGCTGCCCTGGCGCGGGGGGTTCTACTCGATTCAGGTCCTCTCCCACAAGGTGCTGCGCCGGACCCTGCCGTTCTTCCTGTTGACCGCCGTCGTGGCCGGCATCTGGCTGACCGCGCTAAGCCCGGTTTGGTGGCTCGTTCTGGGGCCTCAGCTCGCGTTCTATGGCCTGGCCGCCGCGGGGTGGGGGGCTCGCAGCAGGGGGTGGGGTAGAGCCCGGCCCCTCTGGATCCCCTATTACTTCTGCCTCGTCAATCTCGCAGCGGCCGCCGCCGTGATCTCGGTGCTTGGTGGCGTTCGTTTCGAGAGATGGGATCCGGCGCAGAGGGGTCGGAACCCGGTCGAGCCCGCCGGAAGTCCGGTCAGAGGGTGAGTGCGGTGGGCGAGTTGCTGATCCTCTGCTACCACGCGGTGAGCGAGAAGTTCCCCGCCTCCCTGTCGGTCTCTCCGACGGCACTTCGCAATCAGCTGCGCACCCTCGTCCATCGCGGCTACCGGGGTGCCACGTTCAGCGACGCGCTCCGCCGACCACCTGAGGGCAGGACTCTCGTCGTGACCTTCGATGATGCCTACCGCTCGGTGGCTCGCCTTGGCTTCCCGATCCTCGATGAGCTCGGCTTGCCCGCGACCGTCTTCGCGCCCACCGCCTACATCGGCAGCGAGCGGCCGATGGGCTGGGACGGTATCGACCGGTGGCACCACACGGCTCACGAGTCCGAGCTCGTGCCCTGCTCGTGGCCGGAGCTGGAGACGCTCGTCGACGCCGGCTGGGAGGTTGGATCCCACACCCGGACGCATCCCCGCCTTCCAGAACTGACGGATGCCGAGCTCGCCACCGAGCTCCAGGGATCCCGGCGAGACTGCGAGCAGCGTCTCGGCGTTCCATGCCGCTCGATCGCCTACCCGTACGGGGACGTGGATCAGCGTGTCGCCCAGGCCGTGGCGGACGCGGGCTACTTGTTCGCGGCCGAGCTGCCGGGCAACTTCCGGGCGCCCTCCGCCGCCTTGCGCTGTCCCCGCATCGGTCTCTATCACCGCGATGCGACCTGGCGTTTCCGGCTCAAGACGGCGGGGCTGATACGGGCCCTTCGCGGTACAGCTGCATGGGAGGTGCTCGACCGAACGAGGCACGTGCGGGACCCCCTGCTCGTCGCCGGCCTGGTGCTTGCCACCTGCGAGTTCACATCAACTGGCCCTGCCTGACGACGCCATGCGGCTCGCCGTCTACACCGACTACAAGTACCGGCGCGACCCGAGCGGCGTGTACGCGGAGAAGGCATTCACGCTTTTCATCGCCCGGCTCGCGGGCGAGCTGGATGGGCTCGTGCTCCTGGGACGCGTCGACCCCAAGCCCGGCCGGTGGCATTACCGCCTGCCGGACTCGATCCGGTTCGTGCCGCTTCCCTGGTACCGAACGCTGGCCGAGCCGTTGCGGGCTGCGCCCGCGATGCTGAGATCGATCCGGCGTTTCTGGCGAGTCCTTGACGACGTGGACGCCGCCTGGGTGCTGGGACCGCATGCTCTCTCGATTGCCTTCCTCGTGGTGGCGAGCCTTCGGGGGAAGCGAGTCGTTCTCGGGACCCGGCAGGACCTGCCCCGATACGTGGCAAGCCGGCACCCACACCGGCGCTCCCTTCGACGAATCGCCCTGGTTCTCGAAGGCAGCTGGCGGTGGCTCGCACGCCGGCATTCGGTGGTCGTCGTCGGACCGGACCTGGAGCGTCGGTATCGCGATGCGAACACGGCCCTTGGCGTGTACGTCTCACTGGTCGAGCAGCGCGCCATCGAGAGTCCCGCTCGCGCCAGGGAGCGAGACTACTCGGGCGAGCTGAGCGTCCTGGCGGTCGGCCGCCTGGAGCGCGAGAAGAACCCGCTGCTGCTCGCCCATGTGCTCGCGTTGCTTCGCCAGCGGGAGCCGCGCTGGCGGCTGGTGGTCTGCGGGGAGGGCCCGATGCAGGAACAGCTGGAGCACACGCTCGAAGAGCTGGGAGTGCGCGAGTACGCGGACCTGCGCGGCTACATCCCGATGGACGACGGGCTGGCGCGCCTCTACCGTGAGTCCCACCTCTTCCTCCACGTTTCCTGGACCGAGGGCATGCCTCAGGTGCTGCTCGAGGCGTTCGCCGCCCGACTACCGGTCGTGGCGACGGCGGTGGGTGGCGTCGCCGAGGCGGTGGAAGGCCGGGCCCTGCTCGTACCTCCGGGGGACGCCGCGCACGCCGCGTCCCAGCTCCAGCTTCTTGCGCGTGATCGTTCCCTGCGGGAGCGGCTCACCCAGGCGGGCGCCGACCACGTACGCCGCCACACGGTCGAGACCGAGAGCCGTCGCGTGGCCGAATTTCTCTCCTCGACCTCGAGGGACGGCGTGAACGGGTCGCTCGTCAGGAGGTCACGGACCGCATGGTGAGAGTTCGAGCCACCGTCGCCTCACTGATCGGGTCCGTCTGCCTGATTGCCGCGGCCATCTTCGTCGTTGGCCCAGGTCCTGCCGTTGCCGCAAATCCGGTCTGCGCGAAAGTCGCGAGCCCCGATGGTGACGATTCCGCCTCGGGGACCTCAGGAAGGCCCTATGCGACGGTGCAGAGGCTCGTGAACTCGCTCGCCACCGGTGAGACGGGCTGCCTCCGGGCGGGCACTTACCGGCAGGACGAGTTCACCCTCGCCACCCCGGGCATCAGGCTGACCAGTTATCCGGGAGAGCGGGCCACCCTGGCCGGCCGGCTGCGCGTCAACGCCGACCGGATAACGGTCGACCACCTCACACTGGACGGGAGCAACCCTCGCGACATCCCCAGCCCGACGATCAACGCCAACGACGTCGTCTTCCGTGACAACGACGTCTCGAGTCCGCACTCGGTGTCCTGCTTCGCGCTCGGTGGCACTACCAAGGTTCGGCATCCCGTGATCCAGGGCAACCGCATCCACAACTGCGGCGAGCATGCGGCCGTCTGGGGTTCCGGCATCTACATGAGCGATGTCGATCACGCGAGGGTCTCCGACAACCTGATCTACGACAACTCGCAACGCGCCATCAAGGTAGGCCCAGACTCTCAGGGGGCGCTGATCCGGGGCAACGTGATCGACGGCAACCCGCTCGGGCTCAACTTCTCAGGGAACGGCGCCCATGCTTCCTCCAACAACCTGGTGCAGGACAACGTGATCGCGAACTCGACACGCTGGTGGAACGTGCAGACCGACTGGCCTGGCCCAGTCGGGAGCGGAAACCTCGTCCGTCGCAATTGCGTCTACGGCGGCAACCCCGACTCCTACTACAACCAGGACGGCGGGATCAGCGACGCCCCCGGGTTCACCGCCCGGAACAATCTGGTCGCCAAGCCCGGCTACTTCGATCGGAAGGCAAAGGACTTTCGCTTGCGGAAACACAGCCCATGCCGGGCCGGGCGCCGGTCCTCAGCGGGTCAGCGCTATGCGAGTCCGGTGGTGGGGGACCTCATCGGGCTCCTACGCCTGATCGAAGATCAATTCGCCCTCTCCGACAACCCCTTGCTGCCGTGAGCGGTCTGACTGCCGTCATCTCCCGCCAACCAGGTGAACCGGTCAGCGCCGAGGAGTCGGCAGCGCTCGAACGCGTGTACGAATCGATGCGCGGCCACACGGTCCAGCAGGCGCTGCAGGCAGGTAACTCGGCCCGCGTGGCCCTCTTGGGTCGCCCTGAGGGCAAGGACAGTGCGGTTGTTGAGCGGCGCCAAGGATCTTGGGCGGTTGCTGCTGGCGCAGTGCATGCCGAAGAGGCGCTCTTGGATTCGCCACTCGAGAACCTCGACGGGGCGTTCGCTCTGGTTAGGCACGACGAGGAGCTGGGCGGGATCACCGCGGCAACAGATCCCTTTGGCATGCAGCACCTGTATGTGGCGGAGACGGCCAAGCGGGTCTACCTCTCGACCAGCGCGCTCGCCCTCGCCAAGTTCCTGAACGCGAGCCCGAGCGCCTTCGACGTATTCACATACCTTCGGGTTGGCCGCAACTTCGGTGCCAACACCCACTGGCCCGCCGTTCAGCGGCTTCTCCCGGGCACCCGCCTCTCGGTCTCGAACGGCAAGGTCGAACGGTCCCGCTACTGGAGGCCCTCACTCGACGACACCGTCCGGCGGCTTCCCTTCGAGCGCGCCGTCGAGCACTGCACGGAAGTCGCCGTCGAGACGGTTCGGAAATACCTGCGCAACGGGACGGTGACTTGGTCGGATCTGACGGGCGGATTCGACAGTCGTCTGCTGGACGTGGTGCTAGAGCGTGCTGGAGTGTCCTTCCGTGCCAACACGGTCGGGTCCGATCACGACAAGGATGTCGTGATCGCCTCGCGTCTTGCTCGAGAAGCGGGGTGGGAGTGGACGTGCTTCCAGTTGCCGCCGGACTGGCACGAGATCCTCCCGAAGATGCTCGGGTGCTCCCTTGCTTGGTCGGATGGGCACCTCGACATCCTCCAGCTGTCGGAGGTGCTTTGGCTGCATCGTGCAAAGAGCCGCACGAATGCGTCCCTGCTCAGTGCCGGCGGCGGCGAACACTTCAGACAAAACGCTTGGCAGCAGGAGTTCCTCAGGGCCGGCCGATCCAACATCGTCAACTGGGATAACTGGTTGCGGATGCGGGTCCTGCCGCCTCTCCATGCGCCCATCTTCCGCGCGGATCGGAGTGGGGACGTTCGTGCCGAGTTGCGCAGGCGAATGCAGACCTGGCTTGAGCCCTACGCCGGCGAACCGAACACCTTTCAGCTGGACCTGCTCTACACATACAGGACAGTCGGTCACTTCGGCGCCTATCGCTCGGCAGCCGCGGCCTTCCTCGACGCGCAGCTTCCCTTCTACTTCAAGCCGATCTTTACGGCCGTCACCTCGACGAACTTCCGGTTCCGCAACCACTCCCGGCTGCAAAGGCACCTGATTGCGCGACTCAATCGGAACCTTGCCGCCGTCGAGACCACGAGTGGTGGCCCCGCTGAACCCTGGCGTGCAAGGAATCTGCACCGCTTCGTGCCCTTCTACGGCCGAATCGCGAGCAAGGCGGTCAACAAGCTGAGTCAGAAGGTCACAGGGCGACCGGTTCTGCCCTCCCGGCATCCGGCTGGGCCCATAGCGGCGCGCGCTGCGGTGATGAGCCATCTCGAGAACACCGCCGACTTTCACTACGACGAGCTGCGGCTTGCCCCACTGCTGCGGCGCGAGGGCTTCGAAGAGCTGGTCCGGGGGGCGCGGGACCCGGCTGTCGGCGATGCAACGCTGCTCGGTCGCGTCATCACGGCAGAACTCGCCCTCCGAGAGTCGGATGGCACGCTCAAGGACTGACCGTGGAAGCCCACGCCCGTAACAGACAGTCCTCCGTCACCGGTCTCGTCGTCGCTCTTTGGAGCAGCGGGACAGTCTTAGCGTTCGTTCTCGGTGTCGCCGCAGCGACGTCGATTCCCGCGGTGGCTGGTCTGATCGGGCTTCTGGCGGCGTCAGCTGTCGCCGCCGCCGCCTTCACTGCAACGCGCTGGGCGCTCATCGTCCTGCTCTTCCTCCTCTATAGCTATGCAGGCTGGGTGGTGGGCCACCTTCTCGGTGGCCCTGAGGTCAGTCAGGCTCTACTGCTGCTCATCGTTGCCGCGCTCGCGTGGCGGCACCTCCCGCGATCGGAGGAACTGTCCTTTCCGGGTGAGCTCGCGGCTCTCCTCGTGCTGGGGTTCACGTACGCGGCCTCCGCCGCCTTCGCCTCGGATCTCGACGCCAGCTTGCGGAACATCCGGGACTTCAGCGGGTATGCGGTGACGATCGTCGCTCTGGTCGTCCTGCTCGATCGGCCGATCTGGCTTCGCCGGGCGGTCTGGACGGTGGTCCTGGCCGGTGGGGCTCTCGCCATCATTTCCCTGATTCAGGCGGGCACGGGCTCGTACGAGAACGACTTTGCAGGCTTCGCCGTCGCCAGGCCAGAGGGCCCGGGGGTCTTCAGGGTCGGGGGGCCGCTCGACCCCAACGTCTTCGGTCAGGTGCTCGTCGCGACTGCGGTTCTGGCGCTCTACCTGGCGCTCACCGCACGTGAGCGCGCCGGTACCACGGTCGCACTGGCAATGCTCGCCGCCTGTCTCGCGGTGACTGGCTTGACGGGTTCGCGAGGAGCCCTCATAGCCGCTGCCGCAGCCTTTTGCCTGGTCCTTTTTCTCGCACCGGTGCCTCGCGGGCTCGTTGCTGCCGCCGTAGCTCTCGTTTTTGTTGTTGGCCTGGTGTTCCTGCCGACCGGTCTCAAGGCTCGGGTGGGCCTGCCGACTCAGACGTCCTCGGAGCAGGTCCAAACCGTGACCAAGGGCAGCCAGAACGCGATACGAGGTCGCAAATCCGAGAACCTCGCTGCGCTCAGGATGTTTCGCGACCACCCGATCGTCGGCGTCGGCCCCAACAACTTCCCAGGGCATTACCTCGGATACTCGCAAGACATTGGGCTAGACCCCCGCCTCTCGGCGCGGGAGTCACACAGCCTCTTCCTCGGTGCCCTGGCCGAGACCGGCATCGTGGGAAGCTGCGCCTTAGGGGCCGTCCTCTGGCTGGCGCTGCGTGGCGCCTGGAGAGGGAGGCGTTGGCTGGGCGGTCATGATGCACTGCTGGCGGAGGGCATCTTCGTCGCACTCGTGAGCTTCCTCGTCGCAGGTTTGTTCTTGCATGCCGCCTACCCGCGCTATCTGTGGATCCTGGTGGGCTTCGGGTTCGTCGCCGGCCAGCTCGCTCGGAATGAGGCGCGCGATCGCGAACTCGGAATGCGACCCGCCGGGAGCGGGACCGGCCGGAGCACTGCACTCATCGAGGCGCCGGCGGAGCCAGTGGCCATCGAGCGGCCCGCCGAAACGGCGCAATCGGACAGAGCAGAGCCCCGGCACGGTCGGGGGCTGGTCCTCACCGTGGCGATGCTGATCGCGGCCGCGTCGGGCGTTGGCCTCATCCTGGTCATCGTCGGCGGAGGCGACAGGGACTCGACGGTCGCTGCTTCGAGCGCGCCGCCAGCCGCCGCCGGGACCCCGAGCGAGCCGGCAACGCCTCCAGCCCAGACCCCATCGGCAACGCCTCCGGCGCAGCCCGCAGGCAATCCGGCGGCCCGGACTGCCCGCTGCGACCCGATCATCGGCAGCGGCATGGCGAATTCCGGCAAGGAATACAGACTCACGTCCTTCGACCCGGGCGGGAACCCGATCGACTGCGCCAGGGCTCAGTCGATCCTGCTCTCTGCGCTCCAGGGCGGCGGCGGCGCGGTCGGCGAGTGGAGCTGCACCACCAACCCGGCGGGCGCGACGATCGCCACGTGCACCTCCGTCGATGGCCGGAAGCTCCAGGCGGGAGGTTAGCGATGGGCGGGATGTGCGCCACAGAGCGCAGGACGTTCGACGAGGTCATCGACCGCCTTCCCAAATCCGAGGCGAGGATGAGCAAGCTCCTCGCCGAGGTCGCGCCGCACTGCGATCGCATCAGGCCGGGAGCGAGAGTGCTGGAGCTGGGCGCCGCCCAGGGTCTGCTCGTCTACGCGCTCCTCAATGCCGGCTACGACGCGCATGGAATCGAGCCATGGGGGCCGGCGATCGAGGCCAGCCGCTTGCTCGCGGAGAGGACCCGAGTCAAGATCGAGATCGAGCCCGGCCGGGCCGAGGACCTTCCTTATGAGGACGCCGAGTTCGATCTCGTCATCGCCCTTTCGGTCATGGAACACGTAGACGACCACATGGCCACATTCCGCGAAGCCCACCGCGTTCTGCGACCAGGAGGCGGCTTCTACTTTCACACGACAAGTGCTCTCAATCCGCGCCAGCACGAGATCGCGGGATTTCCACTCTTCCCCTGGTATCCGGGACCGCTGAAGCGGCGCATCATGCGCTGGGCGGCCGAGAAGCGCCCGGCGTTGGTCGGCGGAACCACCGCCCCAGCGATCAACTGGTTTACGCCGTGGGGCGCGAAGCGCGACCTACGCGCGGCCGGGTTCCGGGAAGTCATCGAGCGCTGGGATCTGAAGCACGATCAGAGTTTCGATGGGTGGCGACGCAGCGCCCTGAAGGTCGTGCGATCGGCGAAGCCCTTGCGGCTCGCCGCCGAGTTCATCAAGCCCGGCTCCGGATACCTGGCGATCAAGTGAGGGCACTGACCCGGGCGTGATCGGCACGCAGCCGCTCTGTGCGGTCCCATGACTCGATTGCAAACTCCACGATCTCGCGCCCGACCTCGGCCCAGGAGTCCCGGGACGGCGGTCTCAGTTCCCGATGCGACCACGGACGACGCAGGCGAGCGATCAGGGCCGGGATATCTTCTCGCGAGTCGATGCTGACTGCGAGGAACCCCGGGGCCTGGGCGGCGAACGCGCCCAACTCGTCCTCCGTCCAACTCGAAGTCAGAGCGATTCGGGGCACTGGCAGGGTCAAGTACTGAATCGCCTTGCTCGGCAGCTGGCCCGGATTCCTGTTCGCGGTCACCACCGCCGCGTCGAAGGAACGCGCGAGCTGGCAGGCCCGCCCCCAGTCGACCGGGTGGTGAACCTCGACGACGACCGCAGGATCTCCCGTCTGCACCAGCTCGGGGCGGTCGACATGTCCGTAGTTGGCGAAGCGCACTCTTGTGAGTCCTGACGCCTCCCGCAGCCTCGAGAGCCAGTCTCCGATCGGCAGCCTGGAATCGTTCACCGATCCGAACTGAACCAGCCGTAGCTCACCGGGGACGGCGTTTGCCGGGTCGGGGTCGACGATGGACTCAGCGGCCGTGGCATACCCATTGGGCCGAACCAACAGATTGAGATCGGGGAAGTGCGCTCGCAAGTTGCTGGCCTGCGTCCTGGTGGTAACGACTCCCGCCGCTGCATGACGCCAAAGGAACGCCTCCGCGCCCCTTGCGCGCCGTCGCGACACAAGTCCCGACCCTGGGTAAGGTTCGGGCGCGGTCAGGGCCCAGGGATCCCCCGCGTCGACCACGTAGGGAATTTCCGCAGCGACGAGACGCGACGCCGCGATGCAGAGCGGCGAAAACGGCCAGCCGATCAGGAGCGCGCCTCTTCCCGAGGGCCTCCAATCGCGCAGTGCGAATCGCGCCGGGATCTCGAAGGAGTCGAGCACGAACAGACGAAGAGCCTTCCGCGCGAGACGCGGCGGCGTCCCTGTGAACGAACCCGTGTGCTCGGGATCGGGCACTCGCTCCACTTGGAACTCGAATTCTCGCTCGAGGGCGGTCGCCAGGTGAGTGGTGCGCTGGAACCGAGGCCAGATGGGGTTGCCGGTGGCGAACGAGACCACGATCGCCCGCCGATCACCGAACGTGTCCCTCATCGGCGCAGCCTCGAGACCAGGCGCTTGCAGTCGGTCGCTTCCCAGGAGCCGTCGAACGTGTAGGTGTGAGCGCCCAGGTTGCGCCCTGGTGCCCAATCAGGTCCGAGCGCCCCCACCGGCTTCTCTCTGTAGTCATCGGGTGTCAGTACTTCGACGGCGTTGAACACCACCCGGGAGCCGTAGCGGCCGCTGCAGTCCTGTGCGGGCCGAATCATGAGGTCACCGTGGAGAAACGGTCGGCCAGCCGGACGCGCCCGGCGAGCATCGGACACGACAGGGTTACGCGGATGAGGAGTCCAGCCAGTATCGAGCCGGTCGCTGAAGTACAGGAACGTCTCGTCGTCGAGCCGGCCACCGTCGAAGGCCTGGTTCGCCCACAACCAGTAATACCCGCCGTGACGCATGAGGGTCGCATCGACGGCGTTGACTCCTTCGAGCAGCGCCGCAATGGGGGTCCAGCCGGTCGGAAAGTCAGTGGCGGTCCAGAGCTCAACGCGACGAGCTTCGCCCGACTCCGGGATCATGAAAGTGTCACCACCGTCGCGGAAGATGTATGGGTAAGAGAGGTGGTGATCGGCCCGCAGAATAGGCTCGGGGGGGCTCAGCTCGTCTTGCTCCAGCCGGCTCACGACGAGCTCGCCCTTCTCGCGGCTGTAGCGGACCTGCTCGAAGAAAACGTGCGCGACTCCGTCGCTCTCAAATACAAAGGGATCCGCCCAATACCTGTCAGCGGGCGGCGATACCACTTGCCACGGTCTTGGGTCCTCGTGTGGCAGGATCTCCGGCCGTCGCCTCCGAAGGCCCAGGAACCATTGGCGGCGGAAGGCGGCGCGCCGCAGCCTGCGACGCGTGAGTCGCGCGGCGAGACTGGCCGCGTACCGGGCCGCCTCGGCGTTTGACGGCGCGCCCCTGTACGTGCTCCGCCGGTCGTCCGGCGGCGCAATCTCCGGACTCCATTGCCCGGCGGCGAGGTCCTCGAGGCGCCGAAGCACGAAGCGAGCGCTCTTCCAGTAGATGGGATTGCGGGTGCGCTGCAGCGAAACGGGATCGGTCGCCGTCCACGACCGGTAGAGCACCCTGCGTTTCTCGGCGTTCCCGTCAACGGCCTCGAGCACGCTGGTTGAGACAGGCTCTGCGAAGAAGAGCTCCCAGAATTCTGCGGGCTCCCCCCGGTACCGGTGGGGGTCGCCGATGTGGAGGGACCACACGCCATACCGGGGGACGAGGGGAATCTCCTCCGGACTCACTGCCGTCCCGAGACATACGAGGACGTCCACATCGCGCTTATCCGCGTGCGGGTCCTCATCCCGTTGCGCGCCGTTGTCTCTTCGCCCAGCAATCGGCGAGAGCTGGATTCGCGCCACGCTCCTGAGCGCGTCCGAGATGTTCACCAGCTCAAGAGAGTCGGGCGGATCGGAGAACACCCGGCGGTCGAGGGTTTCATACAGGCCGAAGAGGAAGGAGGGACGCTCGCCTCGGGCGGGATCCGAGATGACGGCCAGTGTGAGCTCAAGGTCGTCATGCGCACGAATCGCTCTCAGCAGCCACGCGGCCCAGGCGGGGGCTCGCATGTCATCCAGCACGACTCCGATGCGCACCATCGCCACTACCCCGTCTGCAGAGCAGCGCTTCGCGCGGTTGTCGTGGCGCTGCGATAAAGCTGCTCATAGAGCAGCTCGAGGCTCTCGACGGTGCGATCGAGGCTGAACTCGCGGCGGCAACGGTCCTGCGCCCGGGCGCCCATTTCCCGTGCAGCATCCGGATCCCGCAGCACGCCTCTGAGAGCAGCGGCGAGACCCGCCTCATCGCGGGGCGGCACGAGTACGCCGTGGACGCCCTCCTCGATCGCCTCCGGTATCCCACCGACGCGCGTGGCGACGATCGGCTTGCCGGCGTCCATGAACTCCAGCATCGAGAGCGGACTGCCCTCGTAGTCCGAGGACAGCACCGCGACATCCATCGCTGCCAGCAAGTCGGGCACGTCGGTTCGGTGACCCGTGACGAGCACGTGCCCCTCGAGCCCGAGTTGATGTGTGGTGGCCTCCGTGCGCGCGCGGTCGGGGCCATCGCCGACGATCAGCACACGAAGACGCGGGAAGTCCCGGATCAGAAGCGCAGCCGCCCGGAGCAGGACGTCGAGAGCTTTCTCCGAGCGGATGATGCAGACGGTGCCGATCACCGGGTCGTCCTCATCGACGCCAAGGTCGGCCCGGACGGCATGTCGGTCACTGGGCGGCAACGCACGGATGCCGTTAGGGAGCAGCACCAGGCGCTCGGGGGGGATGCGCTCCACCTCGATCATCCTGCGTCGAGCCTCCCCTGACACTACGATCATCGCGCTGGCGCAGCGCGCTATGAGCTCACGGTCGATCAGCGGCCGCAACGCGCGCCCGCTGAAGGCCCAGTTGTGCTCGTGGGCGATCACGACGGGCACACGGGCGAGCCAGCCGATGAGCGAGCCCCATGCGTTCGGTCCAAAGGAATGGGTGTGAAGCACGTCCACGCGCTCGTGCCGCAACGCCTGAAACAACGGCCACCAGGCGAGCGCGTCGTACTTGAAGCGACGCCGGAGCAACCGTACCGACACCCCCCGCCGTCGCAGATCCGATACCGCCTGCTCGCCCGCTTGGTCGCGCGGCGGACGACTCACGAACAGGACCCGCTGGAACCGGTTCGGATCGAGCTCCGCGAGGACGTCACGAGCCACCCGCTCGGCACCCCCACCGCCGCCGGGACCGATCTCCCGGACGACCGTTACGATCTTCAGGGGACGCGCTCCTGGCCGGGTGTTCCGTTCGCCAAACACCTAGGTCGACCTCACCGTTGTGGGCAGGCTCGGCGAGACCCGGCGCTGATCGCCTCCTTCGTCGGCTGGCCTCGACCGCCTCCGCATTCTCCCAAGGAGGCCTCGGAGCTCCGCGAGTGCGCCCGGGATGAGCACGTGCAGTATCCCGGCGTAGATCGCGAGACCAAGTACCGCCTCGAGCGCAAGCAGGAGGAGGCCGGGGGCCGTGGCGCGATCTCCGGCCTGAAAGACCAAGGCTTCAAGGGGGAAGAGAGCCGCCACCATCACGAGCGCGGCGAGCAGGGGCGCCCGGATCGCCTCCAGCATGCTCTTACGCGGCAGTCCCACGATGGCGTGCGCGCGATTGAACGCGTACGCCGCTCGCACCACCGCCCCGATCGAGATTCCAATGCAGACGCCCACCAGGCCGAGCGGCAGCAGCACGACCATCGCGGCGCTCCCGACGACGACCTCGACGATGTTCATCCTGGTGACGATGTCGGGTCGGCCGTCAGCCTTCAGCGTCTCCACGATCAGAGAGCTGACCCCGCGGGCCGCGGTGAAGACCCCGAGTGCCATTGCCGCCTTTCCCGCGTCTGCCCAGACCGAGCCGAAGGCCAGCGTCGTCAGGGGCTCGCCGAGCGGGATCATGATCAGGCCGCCCCCGAAGGCGAGGATCGCCATCCAGCGCAGTGCCCGCAGCACACTCGCCTGGAATCGCCCTCGCTCGGTGGCGATGCGCGCGAAGGCCGGGAACAGCACGTAGGAGGCCGCGGCCATCAGCATCCCCAACGGAAGGGCCGCGATCCGGCGCCCGTATCGGAACTGACCCAAGGGTGCGGCGCCGGTGAACCGCCCAAGCAGGAGGACCGGGATCTCCTCAGCCATTCGAATCACCGTTGTGGCCGCGATTGTGTGCCGTCCATAGGAGATCAACTCTCGCCACATCCCAAACGAGGCGAGTTTCAGCTGCGGCCGCCAACGGACCAGGCTCCATGAAAGGAGAACGGTGATCAGTACCGAGCCATACTGGGCGATGACGAGGCCCCAGACGCCAAGCCCATTTGCCGTCAGCACGATGGCCGTAATGCCGAAGACCAGCACCGCAGCGGGCTCGACGACCATCCGGCGAAGGAACGAGAAGCGGCGCTGCAAAAGGGCTCCCGGGACTACGGCAGTCGCTCGCAAGAGCGACAGCCCGGCCGTTGCCGCAGCCACACCGGCGACGGTCTCGCTGTCGAAGAACGAGCCGATCACCGGGGCAACTGCAAGCAGAAAGAGTGAGACGATCAAGCCGCCCAGGACCGTGGCGACCACGGCGGTGGCAGCGGCCTCCTCCAGTCGGTCGCGCCGGTAGATGAGCGCCGAGAGCATGCCCGACTCTGTGTAGAGCTGGGCGAGCGCGACCAGGACCATGCCGGCAGTGAACTGGCCCAACTCGGTCGGGGTCACGAGCCGCGCCAGGACGAGATAGGAGGCGAGGGTGAGTGCCTGACTCAGGGCATAGCCGGCTCCTGCGAGTGACGTTCCCCGCACCACCGTACCCGTGAGGCCCTCGCGCGCTGCGGCCTCGCCCTCGCCGCGGTTAGGTGTCCGGTCCACGTCTGGAACGGGCTTAGGTCCTCAACGGCGTACACCGAGCCGGCCCGCGAGTCTCCTCGCTTGGGCCCTGGGTCGCGAGGGCAGGGTGCGCCATGCCCGGCGCAGGCGAACCCCGGCCGCTGCGCTGATGTGTGCCTGATGTCCGCGGGGCGCCAGGAGGACGGTGCGCACCGTGCGGGACGAGGTGGCGAAGCGGCGCTTGAACGCCTCGTCTCCCAGCAGCATGTCGTACTCCGACGCCCCCTCCTCGATCGCCGCCCTGATCGTCTCCGCGAGCAGGAGGAACCCGGGGCTGTAGCGGGACCATGCCGGATCGAATCCAGCCTGGTAGTAGGACCATCGCCCGCCGATCAACCATCCGTACAGTGCCGCGAGCGGGGCGCCATCCACCTCCATCACCAAGAGCCGGAGCCACCCCCGATCGAATGCGGCACGCGCGAACTCGTGGTGAAACTGGCGGATGGTGGGATCTGCTAGGGCGGAGCTGCTGGAACGCTTGGTCCACCGTGCATCGTGAAGCCTGAACAGGGTGGCGAGATCGTCGGGGACCTCCTCCGAGCTCTGCGTACGGCGGAACCGCACATCGTGCTCCCTCCGAAGCGAGCGCAGCTTGCGGCCGAGTTGGCTGCGGAGCTGCCGGCTCCGAGCCGCCAGGTATTCGTCCCAGCCGATCCCCGCCAGCTCCACGAAGGGCAGGGTGGCTTCGTTTCGCTCGACGGTGGCCAGCGGAGTCTCCGAAGTCTTTGCCAGCGCACGCCACCATTCCCCATCCGCATCGACGTTCTCGAGCAGGAGCGAGCGGAGGCCACGGCCAGGCGGCGCAATGGCGGGCGCGAGGGCAACAGCCACCGCTTTCTCGTCGCCCGGGGCCGCGACCGGATGGAATCGGTCCCCGATCGGGCACACTCGAACCTCGGGAGGACCGTTGCCTGTGGAGCTCACGAGTGGGAGTAACCCTCGAACCCTCCCGCGAGAAGTGCGGGCCACCGCCACATGCGGCTCCCAGCCCTGGCCGCAGTGCCGCAACCAGGCCAGGAACCATTCGGGTGTCAAAAACGCATCTCCCCTGCGCTCGGCGAGCGCCCGCCATTCGCCGGCGAGGGCCGTGAGTTCCCCGATTTCCGTGATCAGCTCCGCTCGATCGCGACTTCGCGCAGCGGTGGCTGTCGCATTCATGCGACCCCCGTCCGCCGAAGCAGGACGGGCACCGTCCGGATCAGGATCCCGAGCTCACGCCACACCGACGTGTGCCGGAAGAAGCTGATCTCGAGCCGGCATCGCTCGGTGAAGTCCATCGAGTTCCGGCCCATCACCTGCCAGGGCCCGGTCAGCCCGGGCGCGAAATCCAGGCGCTCGGTCTGCCAGGGGCTATAGGTGTCCGCGGCGAAGCTGGTCGGGCGAGGCCCGACGAGACTCATTTCGCCCCGGAGGACGGACCAGAGTTGGGGAAGCTCGTCGATGCTCGTCTGCCGCAGCATGCGGCCCAGGCGCGTTACCCGCGGATCATGTTCGAGCCTGAAATCCGGCCAGGAGACCGAGCTTCGCTTGCGCAATGACTCCTTGAGCTCATCCGCGTTGGGCACCATGGTGCGGAACTTGGCGAGCTGGAAGGGGCGCCCCAGCCTGCCCGAGCGGGATTGGCGAAACAGAACCGGCGCTCCGGGGCAATCGATCTTGACGGCGAGCGCCACCACCACCAGCAGCGGTGTCAGCAGGATGAGTGCTGTCGTCGAAACGACCATGTCCATTGCTCGCTTGACCACCGCGTACGCAGGGCTTGGGGGTCCAAATGTCGTCATCCCGTCCTCGTCTAGTGGGATCCCTCGGGCCAGGCATCGACCTACTCGAAATTAATCGGGGACAGGCGGGGCTCGGGGGGAAGATCCCCCGCAGGTGACGGGGTAGTTTTCTGCCCAAGGACCGTGCGTGACCGACCGGTCGGCCGTGAGGGCCTTCAGGATCCGAGCATCAGCCTGATCGGCGTGCCCGGCGGGACTTCGGTGCCCGGTGGCGGCTTCTGCTTGATCACCCTCCTGCCGCCCTTCTTTCTCATCTTGGCCTTGCAGCCGGCGGCTCGCAGCTTCCTCCGGGCCTTCTTCACGGTCTTGCCCTTGACGCTGGGGACGATGCAGTTGGAGACGATCGTTGCGTTGAAGCCGACCTCTCGGGGGCGGTTGGTTGTCGCTGTTCTCGGCGCAGTGTTATCGGTCAGGGGAGGCACATAGAGGTCGATGGCGGCGCCCGGAGTGGCGTCACTGTTCCCGAGGGCGGAGCTCGCAGAATCGGAGGCGAGGCCGATGCTGTCACCGGCCCTGATCGGCAGCCGGGCGGTGAAGGTGACGATCCCCGGTCCAAGCGTTTCACCGTGTGTCGACGCCGTGCTGACGAGCCCGCCGCCGGATGGGTGCAGGACCTGAAGCGTCCAGCCACCGGATGCGTTGATGACCTTCCAGCTCTGGATCTGGCCGTTGAACGGCGCAACCAGCGTGGCGCCCGGCAGCCTGGTCTGCCGAACGGTCGCCGAGAACGTGATCGTGGTGCTCGGGAGCGCATTGGTCAGCGGGCTGCCGAGCGCGACCGTCGCGGCCTGTGCTGCTGAAGCGCCGAGAAGCGAGAGGATCCCGGCGACCCCTACGGCGGCGACTTTCATCCTGGGCGACGAGCGAAGCACGGAGGCGCCTATCCCTTGATCAGCCGTATCGTCACCGAGCGGGTGTTCGGGCTTCCACCGGTCGGGGTGTAGGTGATCTCTGGCCTGACCTTGACCTTGCCGTTCGAATTCAGCTTCCGCTTCTTCTTGCCCGTCGCCTTGATCAGCAACCGGACCTTGCCCGGTGCGCCTACCTTCTTGCTGATGCCGCCGCCGCCCACCCCGGTCAGCTCGCCGGGGTTCGGAACGTTGGCGGCGATCGTTGCTGTGCCCTTGCTCTTGTTATGCGTGATGACGCGGAGGGTGAAGGTCGAGGTGGGGTTGACTTCGGCGTTGAGTGCGACCTCGTAGCCGTTCGCCCTGAGGGGGGCCCGCCCAGCCCCGTTGTCGGCGAGGCTCGGTTGCCACTCGTTGCGGACGGCGGCGTTGCCCGTCACGAAGAACTCCCCCTCGGGCTCGAAGAAATCGGGGTTGCAGCAGTCGACGCCTATGTAGTCGCCGATCTTGATCGGAAGCCCGACCACGTAGGAGGTCGTCGCATGGATGGGGGGTGTCACTGACGGCGAGGTGCCCGCCCCGGTGAACAACCCGCGGCCCAGCGGCCTGACGATCCGGAGGTTGCTGACCCGCGTGGAGTCGCCCACACGGATCCGCCACCGCACGACCGTCCCGTTCACCGGCGAGGAAAGCCCACCTGGAGCCTGGCGGTTGAGGGCAAGCGAAACGTTGCTGAAAGTCGGGCGTGGGGTGTAGTTCGCAGCGCTGTTCGGGATCCGCGCCAGGTTGCTGCCGATCGTCACCGCTGCCCCGGCCGGGGGGACGCTCGCGGCGAGCAACAGGGCTCCGAGCAGGCCGGCAGGAGCGAGACGCGGGAGGCGCCGTCTTACGCCCACGCACTGCGGCCGCCGTCCTGGCGAACCCTTGATCGAACCCACGTGGCGCTTCTTCCCCTGCTGTGGGCTGCCTAATCGAAGCGCGTCGGCACGCGAGGGGCTCTGTCGCGACCCGGTGCGGGGTCGGTGTTTGGGAGCGAGTGGACCGTGGAACCCTCGGGAGGAACGTTGACTCCCTCGTCTGGCCTTCTGATCGTGCGGATCGCGTGGCTGGCAGCGATCCTGGCCGGGGTGCTTGCCGTCCTGGTTGGACTACTTTCGGGCACCGACGGGGGCCCCTCGAGTGGGTCGCCCCAGGCGGCGTTCGGTCCTGGATTCACCTTCGAGGCCCAAGAGAAGGCTGGAAGCGCGAAGGCCGCAGCGGCGCGTGAGGATCGCAACCAGGTGGCCAAGCACCGGATCCCTGCGGAGAGTCGTCCCAGCTCCGGCGCACCGAGCGGGTCGGCTGGTCAACAGGTGGACGTCGGTGGGGCTGCGCCGACGGTGACACCCCGGCCTGAGCCAGAGCCGGCACCGCAGCCACGGCCCGCGCCCACACCCCGACCGAGTCCCACGCCGCCCCCACCGCAGCTTCCAGTCTCACCACAACCCGCTCCCCCGCAACCGGCGCAGCCCGCCGTCGTCGCCAACAACAACGACGGCCCGTAGCCCGCAGTGGGGGCTATGCGGACTCCCCGTTGCTGGCTCCCCCTTCCTCAGGCTGGCACGCGCAGCCGTTCGGCCAGCTCGACCGCCTCTCGGCGCGAGTGGACCTTGAGCTTTCGCAGCACGCTCTTGGAGTGGCTGTGGATGGTTTCCTCCGAAAGGACGAGCGTTTCGGCGATCTGTTTGGTGTCCTTGCCCTGACAGAAGAAGTCCAGGATCTCCCACTCGCGCTCGGTCAGCGGGCTGTGCACAGGCCGCATCCCGATACCACCTTCCGGGAGCTCGCGCAGACGCTCGATCAGCCGCATCGTCAGGTGACGTGAGAAGGCAGATTCGCCGCGGACCACGCACCGCACGACTCGAGCCAGAGTCTCCAGCGGCACCTCCTTTGAGAGGAATCCGGCCGCCCCCGCCCGTAAAGCTTCCAGTTGGGTCTCCTCAGCGTCGTCCTGCGAGAAGATCAGGACGCGAACCTCCGGAGCCTGATCGCGAATCTGGCGCGCGCCGGTGAGCCCGTCGAGCCCGGGAAGAGAGGCCTCCATCACGGTGACGTCTGGCCGGTAGTGCCGTGAGAGCTCGACGACCTCGAGACCGGTGGATGCCTCGCCTGGGATCACGAAGCCTTCCTGGTCCTGCAAGGCGTCTCGGATCACCCGCCGGGCGATCGGATCGGCGTCACCGATAACGACGTGAATAGACGAGATCTTGAGTTTGGCCATCCCGGGCGTCCCTTCCCGGTCTCGCTTCTCCTGATTCGTGTCGGTCGTGTCGGAGCCGGGTCCGGGTAGTCTCCAGACCGGATCCCCCCCAGAACCATTTTCGAAACTCTATCCGCGCCGGACCGGATCCGCAAGGGCCCCGGGGAAGTCAGCTCTCGCGAGTACGGACCTCCTGCACCAGGCGCGTAGCGAGCGCTCGACTCACGGCCGCTTCACCCGCTCGCACCCCGCGGAGCACTCGGGGCAGGGCATCGAGGTCGAAGCACTTCAGTAGGAAGCCGGCGGCCCCCGCTTGCAGCGCCTGCAGCTGAGTGTTGTCGTCGGCCTCGGTGGCGAGCATGATGACCTTGGTCTCCGGAGAGATGGTGAGGATCTCCCGCATCACATCGCTGCCACTTCGACCACGCAGCTCGAGCTCGATCAGCACCAGGTCCGGCTGTTGGTCCCTGACCAGCTCGATCCCAGAGGATGCATCCGTCGCCTCGCCAACGAGCTCGATGTCTCTTTCGGCGGCGAGCCGCATGCGCAGTGCATGGCGTAACAGAGGATCGCCATCGACGATTGCGACGGTGAGGGTTTCGGATGATCTCGATGGACCCGGTTCCACGTCGAGGTAGAGAAAACTTAGTACTGCGGTCGGAAGGCGCCGTAGTCAAGTCCGAACCCTCTGAGCGGGGTAGAAAACCCCCCTGCACGAGCGCCCCGACCAGGATTCGAACCTGGGGCCTACTCCCTAGGAGGGCTCTCCGGCAAAGGCGGGCGGGTGCGGCCCGGCACAAAAGTCCTGCAATCCGATCATCGCCAGGACCTTCGCGTCGGGACCTTCCCTTAGCGGCGACGGCGTCTGATCGTTGGCGCCTAGTCGCTCTCCTGAGTGGCGAGCCACTGCTCGAAGGTGGTCGCCCCGATCCGGGCGTCATCGCCCGGAAGCAGCACCTCCCCCGCCATCTCCGGTCCGAACATGCCTCGCCAGCTCGGCACCAGCTCGACGGCTTCCCCGCGCGCAGCGAGGGTGCGCCGGGCCATGTCGACCAGGTCCTCAGTCTTGGGTCCGGCGATCTCAAGACGGCCCTGCCCGACTGGGCCGGTCACGACCTCGACCAGCAGCTTCACCATGTCGTCGATGTCGACGGGCTGTACGAGCAGTGGCGGGACGAGCGCGCGCCCATCGCGGCTGGACCGGGAAGCCACCATGCCGGCGAAGTCATGGAACTGCGTCGCCCGGACGATAGTCGCTGGAATCGGCCCAGCCTCCGCCAGCTCCTCCTGACGGCGCTTGCCGGCGTAGTGCGGGTTGCCCTCGACTCGATCGATGCCGACGATCGAGAGCACGACATGGTGGCGGGCGCCGGCGTCCCGCGCGGCGCTGA
>JBKPND010000036.1:0-18413 GCA_046732465.1 Actinomycetota bacterium | reverse complement strand
AGGCGGCCAACCTCGAGGGGGCACCGCCCGAGCCGCAGCGCACCCGGATGCCGCAGGAGCGGGAGTCGATCACCCACAAGTTCCGGATCGGGATGCAGGAGGGCTACATCACCGCCGGCAAGTACCCGGACGGGTCGGTTGGCGAGATCTTCCTCACCGACATCGGTAAGGAGGGCTCGACGATCAAGGGCCTGATGAACGCGTTCGCGACCGCGATCTCGATCGGCCTCCAGTACGGCGTGCCGCTCGAGGTGTTCGTCAACAAGTTCAGCTACGTCCGCTTCGAGCCGGAGGGGATCACCACCAACCCGGAGATCCCGTTCGCCAAGTCGATGCCCGACTACATCATGCGCTGGCTCGCCAGCCGCTTCGTCGAGGACACCGACTACCTCGAGCAGCTCGGCATCCTCACCGAGCAGGTGCGGGCGAAGAAGGAGGCCCAGCAGGCCTTCCCGATCGACGACACCAATGGTGGGAACGGCCACTCGAACGGCGAGGGCAACGGGAACGGTCAGGCCAACGGCGAGGCGAAGGCGAACGGCTCAGCGGAGGCCGAGGCCGAGTCGAAGCCTGCGGCTGCGGCGCTCACCGATACCCCGCCGGTGATCCCGGCCAAGATGGGTCCCGACCTCGAGCTCGGCCCGGCCTGCGACCAGTGCGGCGGCATGATGCAGCGGACGGGCTCCTGCTACACGTGCTCGAGCTGCGGCAACAACACCGGTTGCGGCTGATCTTCTAGTCGGCGTCTTCGAGCAACTCGGCCGCGCTCGTCACCCCGGCATAGCCGTCGGCGAGCGCGGCCATGAACGCCGCGTGGACCGCGGCGCCGGGCACCTCCACCCCGTTGAAGTCCAGGTCCGGTGCGGCGCAGGCGTCGTGAACGACCGTCGGTGAGAACCCCAGGTCGGCCGCCGCGCGGACGGTCGCGTCGACGCACATCGAGCTCATCATCCCGGCAACGACGAGCTCGTCCGGATCGCGCTGCCGGAGCTCCTCCTCGAGCCGAGTGTCCACGAAGGAGTTCGGGCTCGTCTTCTCGAGTACCAGCTCGCCGTCCGCCGGCGCGACGGTGGGATGGATCTCGATCCCCTCGGTGCCGGGCCGCATGAACTCCGCTTCCGGCGCATCCCAGACGTGCTTCATGTGGATGACCGGGTCGCCGGCATCACGGAACGCATCGAGAACGCGGCGGGCCGCCCCGGCCGCGGCCTCGGGCTCGACCAGCGGGTATGCCCCGCCGGGAAAGTAGTCCCGCTGGATGTCGATGATCAGCAGCGTCCTGGCGCTCGCCATCGCGCGAGGCTACCGACGAGCCGCTGCAGCGTGCCTCGTCCGGGGCCCCTAACGGGAAGCTCGGCGTGGACGCGGCACGGCTCGCTGCCGCCGCTTGCGCCTTCTCCTCACGACCTGCCGCCGGCGGAGGAAGAGGGCGACCACGATGAAGCCGACCACCGCGAGAACGACGTAGAGCACGGTGTTTCCCCCGGCGGTCGACGCGGGCGGTCCCTGCGGCGGCTCCGCGGGGAAGTCGCTGCGATCGAGGGTGTCGCGAGCCTGGGCGCAATAGCCGTAGGCGGTCAGGTTCGCGGAGCCGAACCAGCCGTAGCCGGTCGCGGCCCAGGTGCCGGCGCGGGTGAAGTAACCGTCGGCGAAGAGGGCGTCGTCCGAGCCGCCGAAGCTGAAGCCGCCCGATACCAGCGCGTACCCATCGGGACATCTCGGGGTGGTCGCGGAGGCCGCCCTCCCGTCCCCGACCGAGACCTCGGTGGAGACCTCCCTGATCGGCAGGCTCGAATCATCGCCGCAGTAGGCGATCGCCGTGAGCTCGCCGCCGTTCTCGCCGGTCGCGGCGCCGCTCACGCGCCAGCCGTCCGTGCCGTCCGCCCTGGACTCGGTGATGTAGTCGCCGCCGTAGATGTGGCCGCCGAACCGTTTGACCCCCGGGGTCGTGAAGTTCGTTCGCTGAAAGCCCCCGGAGAAGATCTGGGTGCCTTCCGGGCAATGCGCGGTCACCGAGGCCGTCTCATGCCGGTGGACGTAGGTGGTCGCGTGCGGGGAGGCCGTGGGCACCAGTCCGCGCCCGCAGACCACCTGGAGCACGACTCGGTGGGTCTCGGTGGCCTTCTGCTTCGGGTCGATCAGGGTGGCGGTGTCATGGAACCCATCCGTCGCCCCGAGTCGCTCATATGAGTGCGAGTAGACCCCCTCGCCATCGCTCCCGATGGGCGTCGCATTGAGGAAGCCACCGCCCATCGGGTGGGCGCCGTCGGGGCAGAGCACCTCGAGGCGCGATGTCCCGTCCGGCTCCCGCATCAGGAACTCCTTGCTGGCCGCGTTGAGGTCTCTCAGCGGGCCACCGCCACCGGCCTGATTCTTGCCGGCCTGGGCCTGCTTGCCGGCCAGGTAGACGGGCCCGTAGTTCGAGTCGAGCACGAAGATCCTCTGCTTCGCTCCGGCGCGAAGCGCCAGGACCAGGCGGTCGCAGTTGGTCTGGTCCGCAATCACGTTGACCAGGTTGGTGCCCTGGATGGAATCGAGACTGGGGCTGACGACGACCTCGACGTCCAGCTTCTCCCGCAGCTCCGCGGCTACCTCGTTCGGGCCCGGGTAGCACTCGTCCTCCGAGAAGACCCGCTCGGTCGCCAGGATCTTGAAGCCCGCCTCCAGCTGACTCGTGGCCTCGTCGTAGCCCCCCTGGACGACGCCCTGCGGCGTCGCCGGCACGGGCTGGGCCCAGAAGCTGAGCGCGGCGAGGACAAGAAGGAGGGGAAGGATCTTCTTCACGAACGAAGGGCGGAGGTCTAACAGCAACGCGCCCGCGATGAGCCACGAAGAACGAGGCGAAGCGAGCAGGCCGCGACCGCGCGGTCCGGGCGGCCCCGGAGCCGGCCCTGCTCAAGGCCTGAGCGCGGGGCTCAGATACCCTCGGCGAGGTGACCGTCTGTTCCCACCTCGACCAGATCACCGTCGACGTACCGGAGGACGTCGCCGGCTGCGAGGAGTGCCTGAAGATCGGCGCCACCTGGGTCCACCTCCGCGTTTGCCGCACCTGCGGGAAGGTGGGCTGCTGCGACTCCTCTCCCAATCGTCACGCCAGCGCACACGTCGCCGAGAGCGACCACCCGATCGTCACCTCGCTGGAGCCCGGCGAGGACTGGTCGTACTGCTACGTCGACGACGTGGCGTTCGTCGTCTGAGCGCCGTCGAGCTTCGCGGCCGTCATGGCCACGCCGGCCATCTCGGTGAGCTCTCGCGGCGAGAGGCCGTCCCGGAGCTCCACGGTGGCGAAGCGGATGCGAAGCGGCGTCCCGTCGGGCCGCGCGCAGGTGGACGAAACCGCGGACACGAGGCGCTCAGCGATGGACGAGGTCTCGGCGAACCTGGTCCCGGACAGGACGAGCACGAACTCGTCGCCGCCCCAGCGGAAGCAGAAGTCCGGCTCGCGCAGCGTCTCCCGTAGCGCGTCCGCGAGCTCCCGCAGGCAGCGGTCGCCCTCGGCGGGGTTCCAGCGGTCGTTGATCGTCTTGAAGTCGACGATGTCGATCATCGCGAGCGACATCGGCAGGTCGAGGCGCCGGGCTCGGGCGACCTTGGTGACCAGCAGCTCGTCGTAGGCACGTCGGTTGGGCAGTCCGGTGAGGCTGTCGATGCGCGCCTCAGCCCGAGCCTGGTGCCGGCGGCCTCGAGGGCGACGCGCTGCCTCCGGATGTCCATCATCGCCACACTCGCCCCCACCGCCAGGGCGCACCAGATCACGAACCCGGCCGTGATCCCCTCCGCGCGGCTGCTGTCTCAGTAGTCATAGAAAAATGGGAAGACGAGGGCGATCAGCACGAAGCCCATGAAGGCCGCAATCCTCCGCGGCGGCTGCGTGGCGCCCACCATCAGGATGGGGAGCAGCAGGAGCCGCGGAACGGAGCGTTCATCCCGCCCCCGAGCCACTGCAGCACCGCGATCGCCGCAACCGTGCCGTAGGAGATGGCGAGCAGGGATTCCCAGCTGCGAATCCGCTGGGTTCGCATGAGCTCGAAGGCGAGCAGGCCAGCGATGATCAGGCAGGCGGCGATTCCCCATCCGGCCGGGCCCAGGGGCCCGGTTGGGGGATTTAGTGAGACCAGGAAGGCGGTCAGCGCGGTGAGCAGGGCCCAAACGACCGTCCCGATTCGCTGGGCGTTGTCCAGGTCGCCGCCGGCGTAGGGATCCGGCTGGCGGGCGAAATAGGAGCGGACTGCGGACATAGGAGAGAGGTCGGTCGAGCTCCTCCGCCCCCAATCCGGACTTTCCCGCAAAAAGATGCCGGATTTCGCCTGATTCGTGAGTGGGCAGCCTGCCTAGTTCGGCGTTCGAGTTCGCCAGTAGCGGTCGAGTCCCACCCACTGTTGCTCGGGCGGCACCGCCTGCAGCAGCGCCTTCACGGTCTCCGGATCCGCCGCCTCGGTGGCCCGCTCCCGAATCCGAGACTCGAACTCCTCGGCCGGGAGCTCGCGGGCCAGCTCACCCTGCTCGCGCAGCCGCTCGCGCACCAGGTCGAAGTGGGCCTCGGGGTGATCGACGTCCCCGAAATGGGTCAGCCCGAGGCTGTCCGGCTCCCAGTCGAGGATCCGGTCGATCGACTCCTCCCAGAGATCGAGGTCGATGTCCGGCGGCGGAGTCGGCGGCAGCACCCAGTTGCTCGGCGGGATCCGGACGGCGGCCGTGTCCCCGACGAAGGCCCGGCCCGTGGGCGGATGCAGGTAGCTGACGTGATGGGAGGCGTGACCGGGGGTGTAGGCGACGCGGAAGCCGAGGATCTCCTCGCCACCCCGCAGCGGACGCAGGTTGACCTTCGGCACCGGCGCCACCTCTCCCCAGAGACGATCCATCTGATCGCCGTAGAGGCGCTCGGCGCTCGCCAGCAGCTTGGTCGGGTCGGCCAGGTGACCCGCCCCACGCTCGTGGACGTAGACGGGGAGCTCCGGCCAGCGGCGCACCAGGCTCCCGGCGGCGCCGGCGTGGTCGAGATGGATGTGGGTGAGCAGGAGGGCCCGAGGCTGCTCGCCGTCGAGCCCCTCGATCAGGTTGTCCATCGAGCTGGTCGGGCCCGGGTCGATCAGGACGCGGTCGAGCTCCCAGCAGCCGATCACCCGCTCGCGGCCGAGATGTCTGACGTCGATCAGCCTCATCTAGGGGCGAGGAGTATCTCGCCTCGGCGATCCGGTCAGCTCGCCAGCTGCACGGCCTCCCAGACGATCGCCAGCGTCACGAGGAAGATCGCCGCCTGGAGCAGGTGGGCCCGCGCGTAGCGGAGGTGCACGCCGACGAGGACGACGGCGATCGCGACCAGCGCGAGCTTGACGTGCAGCGTTCCGTCATCCCAGAGATCCAGATGGCTCGCCATCGCCGCCCCGGTCCCGATCAGTACCCCGAGCGCAACCAGCGAGCCCCAGCCGAAGCGCCGCGCCACGGCGCGGAGCTGCTCGCGGTTCTCCTCACCCCGCAGGGCCGGGACGACCGCCACCGCCAGCAGGAGCTGCCCTCCGAGGAAGAAGGCCATCGCCACGAGGTGGAGATAGAAGATCGCCTGCCAGAAGGTCGTATCCATCGCGGCTAAACTGATTCTTACGTGAACGTTAGTTTTGTCAGATCGAACGCAAGACGGTTCCGCCCAGGGGTCGAGGCCGGCCATGAGCATTACAAGTGGTGGGTCCTGAGCTGTACCAGCGTCGGCATGCTGCTGGCGACGATCAACTCCGGGACCCTGATCATCGCCCTGCCGGATCTGGAGCGCTCGCTCGGGACCAGCCTGCTTCAGCTCGTCTGGGTGATCCTGGCCTACATGATCGCCTCGACCGTCCTGGTGCTGACCGCCGGGCGGCTCTCCGACCTCTTCGGCCGCAAAAAGGCCTACGTCGGCGGCTTCCTGCTGTTCACGGCAGCCTCGCTCGGAGCCGGCTTCTCGGGTGACGGCACGCAGCTGATCCTCTGGCGGATCGTCCAGGGCATCGGCGGCGCGCTTCTGTTCGCCAACGCCCCAGCGCTCGTCACCGACGCCTTCCCGCGCGAGCAGCTCGGCCTCGCGATGGGCACCAACACGATGGTCGCAGCCGTCGGCCTCGTGATCGGCCCCGTGCTGGGCGGGGCCCTGGTCGCGATCTCCTGGCACTGGGTCTTCTGGTTCAACGTGCCCGTCGGCCTCGCCGGAGCCCTCTGGGGCTGGCTGGTCCTCCACGAGATGTCGACCCGCGACCCCGAGCGGGGACTCGACCTGCTCGGCACCACCACCTTCGTCGCGGGCCTGACCGGACTCGTCTACGGGCTCTCGCGCGGTGGCATCTCGGGCTGGGATCACCCGCTGGTCATCTGGTCACTGATCGCCTCGGTCGTGCTGCTGCCGGCGTTCGTCCTGATCGAGAAGCACGCGAAGGCCCCGATGCTGGACCTCACCATCTTCGAGAACCGGATGTTCGCGGCGGCCACGGGCGCCGCGTTCATCAACGGGCTTTCGCGCTTCGCCCTGCTGTTCGTCTTCGTCTTCTACTTCCAGGGCGTGATGGGGGACGACCCGATCACCGCGGGGATCAAGCTCACCCCGATGGCGATCGGCATGCTGGTCTCCTCTCCGCTCGCCGGGATCTGGGCCGACAAGCACGGCTCCCGCATGCTCGCGGCGCTCGGCATGCTGGTCAGCGCCGGCGCGCTCGCCGGGATGACCACCCTCGGCCAGGACAGCCCCTACTGGCAGAGCACGCTGTGGCTCGGGCTCGTCGGCATCGGCTCCGGGATGTTCAATTCGCCCAACACCGCGGCGATGATGGCGACGGTGCCCCCACAACGCCGTGGCATCGCCTCGGGCGCCCGGACGATGCTGCAGAACACCGGAGCGGTGATCTCGATCGCGTTCGTGCTCGCGATCGTGACGGCGGCGGTCCCAAAGACCGTGCTCTTCAAGATCTTCTCCGGGCTCGCCTCGGGCCTTTCGACCGAGCAGCTCTCGCCCTTCATCCACAACATGCACGTCGCCCTCTGGGTGCTCGCGATGACCTCGCTGATCGGCGCCGGCGTCTCACTGCTTCGGCCGCGCTACGCCCCCGTGCGCGAGCCCGGGGTCGACGCTGGGCTGGACCGGGTGGCGGCATGAGCGAGGAGCGCCGCTACCGGATCGGGGATCTGGCGAAGCTCACCGGGACGACGCCCCGCACGATTCGCTACTACGAGGAGATCGGCCTGCTCGACTCGGGCCGGCGCGAGCCCGGGGCGCACCGAACCTTCAGCGAGGAGGACCTCGAGCGGCTCCGCGAGCTGCTTCGCCTGCGCGAGTTGCTCGGTGTCTCGCTCGAGGAGCTCCGCGAGCTGATGGCCGCCGAGAGCGCCCGGGCCTCCCTACGGCAGGAGTGGCACGCCGGGATCGAGGATCCGGTCAGGCAGCGAAAGGTGCTGGAGCAGGCCCAGGGGCACATCGACTCCCAGCTCGCCCTGCTGCGCAACCGCCGCAGCGAGATTGAGAAGCTCACCCGCGAGCTCGAGGGCAAGCGCCGGCGGGTGCGAGACCGGCTGCGCTCGCTGAAGCGGCGCAAGGTCAGCTCGGCAGGCTGACCTCGCCGTCGATCACGGGGATGACGCCTCCGGCGACCCGCGGACGACCTTCCACCATCTCCACCTCGAGCACGCTCGGGCGCCCCATCTCCTCCCCCTGCCTGATCACGAGGCGCTCGCAGCCGGCGCGTTCGGCGAGGTAGGCGCCGAGCGGCCCGGCGGCCGCGCCCGTCGCCGGGTCCTCGCCGCCCGGGGCGCCGGAGGAGAACATGCGCGCGCGGGCCTCACCGGTCTGGGTGTCGGCCCAGACGAGGTAGAAGTTCGGCGTCTCGCCCGCGCGTGGCCGGGCGTCCGCCAGCGCCGCATCGATCGCCTCGAGGTCGGGCGTGACCTCTTCCAGCGAGGATGCCTCCGAGACCGGCACGACCGCCGTCGGTAGGCCCGTCGAGACGACCTGCGGGACGAGATCCTGATGTGCCTCGGCGGGGTTCAGGCCAACCGCGTGCATCACGGCCTCCACGTCGAGCTCTGTGCCGAACTCGGCTTCGTTCTGGACCATCTCGGCGCGCCAGCGCCCGTCCTCGTCCCGTACCTCGATCGGCTGCAGCCCCGCCTGGGTCTGCTGCACGAAGCTCGCCTCGGACAGCCGGCGCCAGCGGGCCACCGCGACCGCTGTGCCCAGCGACGGGTGCCCGGCGAACGGGATCTCCCTCTCGATCGTGAAGATCCGATTGCGGTAGTCCGCGCCGTCGTCTGAAGCGGTCTGGACGAAGGTCGTCTCCGAGAGGTCCATCTCACGAGCGAAAGCGAGCATCGTCTCGTCGTCGATCCGGTCGGCGTCGTCGACCACGGCCAGGCCGTTGCCGGCCAGGGGGCGCTCCGCGAAGACATCGAGCCAGGCGATCCGGTGCTTCACGGACACATGATCGCGTACGTGCGCAGCGGCCTGTGTAGAGGCGTACGTTCTGCGAAAGACACGGAACTGCCAACGAGGAGAGAGATATGAACGAGGGCTATGCGCTCACCTACTCGGTGGAGTATCCGGACCGGGAGCTGAACCGGCTCACGAGCTTCTTCCGGATCTTCACCACGATCCCGATCGCGATCGTGCTCGGGACGCTGCAGGCAGCGAATTACGGGATCTTGTTCCCGAGCACACTGTTGATGATCCTCTTCCGGAAGAAGTACCCGCGCTGGTGGTTCGACTGGAACCGTGAGCTGCTTCGCTTCTCCGCGCGCGTGAACGCATACGCCGTGTTGATGAGCGACACGTATCCGTCGACGGACGAGCAGCAGTACGTCAAGCTGGAAGTCGAGTACCCGAACGTCGAGACCGACCTGGCGCGCGGGATGCCGCTGGTGAAGTGGTTCCTGGCGATCCCCCACTACGTAGTGCTGATCTTTCTCGGCATCGCAGCATTGATCTGCGCGATCATCGCCTGGTTCGCGATCCTGTTCACCGGGCGCTATCCGCGGTCGCTGTTCGACTTCGTGATGGGCGTACAGCGCTGGTTCCTCCGGGTAGTCGCCTACGCATTCGTCCTGGTCACCGACCAGTACCCGCCCTTCTCGCTGCAGGAGTAGCGCCCGGCAAAAGCCAGGCTCAGTGTGCGTGGTGCGCGTGCACCAGCACGTGCCCGCGGCCGCTACTCCTGTAGCTCACCTTCCACCCGCCGTAGCAACACGGCGTTGGTGGCGACGATGATCGAGCTCACCGACATCAACAGTGCCGACCACTCCGGGCGTAGCTCGATCCCATAGGGCGGGAACAGCACCCCCGCCGCGATCGGGATCGCCGCCACGTTGTAGACGCTCGCCCAGCCCAGGTTCTGCTTCATCTTGCGAACCGTTGCCCGCGAGAGGCGCATCGCGTCCGCGATGTCGAGGGGGTCGGAGCGCATCAGCACCACGTTCGCCGTCTCGATTGCGACGTCCGTGCCGGCGCCGATCGCGATCCCGATGTCTGCCTGGGCGAGCGCCGGGGCGTCGTTGACGCCGTCCCCGACCATGGCGACTTTCAGCTCCTCGTCCTGCAGCCGCTTCACGTAATCGGCCTTGTCCGCAGGCAGCACCTCGGCGAAGACACGGTCGATGCCGAGCCGACCGGCGACCGCCTCAGCCGTCCTCTTGTTGTCGCCGGAGATCAGCGCGACCTGGAGGCCGAGCTCCTTGAGGGCGGCGATCGCCCTCTCGGCGCTCGGCTTGACCTGGTCCGCGGCGGCCACCACACCTGCGGGGCGGCCATCGAGGGCAACAAGCATCGCCGTCTTCCCCTCGGCGGCAAGCTCGGCGGCTCGGCGGACGGGCTCGGTGCTCTCTACCCCGTCGCCGTCGAGCAGGCGCTCGTTGCCGATCAGGACGCGCCGCCCCTCCACCGTCGCGCGCAGTCCATGGCCCGGCACAGCCTCGAAGTCGGTCGCCTCGGCTGACTCGATCCCCCGTTTCTCGGCTCCCTCCACCAGGGCCCGAGCGAGCGGATGCTCCGAGCCGCGCTCGGCGCCGGCAACCAGGCGCAGGAGGTCAGCCTCATTCGTGCCGTCGAGCGCCACCACGTCAGTCAAGGCGGGTCGGCCCTCGGTCAGAGTGCCGGTCTTGTCGAGCGCCACAGCATCCAGGGAGCCGATGCCCTCCAGGGTCGCGGCGTCCTTGATCAGGATGCTGTGCTTGGCACCGATCCCGGTGCCGACGGCAACGGCGGTCGGCGTGGCCAGTCCGAGCGCGTCGGGACAGGCGATCACCACGGCCGAGATGGCGAAGGTGAGCGACGTGATGAAGCTCTCACCGGCTATGAACGCCCAGATCGCGAAGGTGACCAAACCGGCGGAGACGGCGAGCACGACCAGATAGGAGGCGGCGCGGTCGGCCAGCCGTTGTCCGGGCGCCTTCGAGTTCTGCGCCTCCTGAACGAGGTCGATGATCTGCCCGAGCGCGGTGTCCGCGCCGATCTTCGTTGCCTCGAACTCCAGGGCGCCGCTCTGGTTGATCGAGCCACCGATCACCTCATCCCCATCTCCCTTCTCCACAGGCACCGATTCGCCCGTGACGAGGCTCTCGTCGATCGCCGAGCGACCTTTGGTGACCACGCCGTCGACCGGGACCTTGTCGCCGGGGCGAAGCAGAATCGTCTCCCCGACTACGATCTCGCTGGTCGGCACTTCGACCTCCTGGCCGTCGCGCAGCACGGTCGCCTTCGGCGGGACGATGTCGAACAGCGCCCGCAGAGAGTCCGTGGTCCCACGGCGCGCCTTCATCTCCATCCAGTGCCCGAACAGCACGAAGGTGACCAGCAGAACGGCCGCCTCGTAGAAGGTCTCTCCACCGATCACCGTGATCAGGGCGCTGAATGACCAGGCGGCGAGGACCCCGACCGCGATCAGCACGCTCATATTGAGCGCCCGGGATCGCAGCGAGGTATAGGCGCCGCCGATGAAGATCCAGCCGGCGTAGAACACGACCGGCGCCGAGAGGAAGAGCATCAGCCAACTGCGAACCGATTGCGAGTCGATGATCTCGAGGCCGAAGAAGTCGGTCGTTACCGGCGAGAGCAGGAACACGGGAATCGAGAGCACCAGCGCCACGAAGAAGCGGCGGCGCATGTCCCGTTCCATCGCCAGCGCCACCTTCGGATTTGACATGTCGTGGTCCATGCCCGCGTGCTCGTCGGTGGGCTCGACCGAGTCGTGGGCATGCTCCGCGACGCTGTGCGGCATCTCGTACTGCATCCGGTCGTGTTTGGTCCCGCAGCAGATCGGCGCGAGCTGGGTGTCGTGGCCGAGCTGGGCAGCAGAGCGCCGCCCCTCGGCCAACTCGGGCTCAGCGCCGTCCATCGCGCAGCTGTAGCCGCGGGCCGCGATCAGGTCGCGTATCCGGGACGCGTCGAGCTGGGCCTCGTCGTAGGTGACGCGTGCGCGGTCGTCGGCGTAGTCGACCTCAGCACGCTCGATCCCATCGGCCTGGAGGAGGTCGCGCTCAATGTGCTCCGCGCACGCGGGGCAGCGCAGGTCGAGCACCTGCAGCTCAACCTCGGTCATCGCACCGGCCCATGCGTCCGAATCGGCTTCCGCGCCCGATAGAAGGCGAGGGTTCCGAACAGGGTCCGGAGCCGGCCGCATTGCTCCGCATGGTCCAGGCCGTTCCCCTCGAAGATCTCGGGCAGAGCCCCGCGGTAATTGTCGCGGGTGTTTTCGAAGCCGTCGAACGCCCGAACGGTCAGGAAGAAGGCGGCCGTCGCCAGCGGATCCGTGGGTGGGCCCCAATCGGCGACGTGGAGCGATCCACCGGAGCGGAGGACGCGGGCGATCTCGCGCGCGGTCTCGCGCTTCGGCTCCGGGTCCAGGTGGTGGAAGAAGAGCGTCGAGAGCACGCTGTCCACGCTTTCGTCCTCATAGGGCAACTCCGTGGAGAAGCCCTCGGTCAGCTCGAGCTCGACACCGGCCCGGTCCGCCTTGTCACGAGCCCGACGCAGCATCTCTGGATCAGCGTCGAGGCCGACGACTTCGGCACCGGGCTGGCGGCGCTTGACCTCGATCGCGAGAGTGCCCGTGCCGCAACCGAGGTCGAGGATCCGCTCTCCCGGCCGCGGCTCCGCCTGGTGGATCAGCAGCTCCTTGAAGCGTCGCTCTCTGGTGGTGACGCGGATCACCGGGTCGTATACCCGGGTCAGCGCCCGGAAGCGGAGGGCGCGGAGGTATCCGGACTCACTGGTGGGCATGGTCAGCGTGGGCAACCCGTGTCTCGACGGGGACACCATCCCCGCGGACGTAGGCGTCCGGATCGGCCTCGAACTGCGAGCGGCAGTGCTGGGAGCAGAAGTAGTACGTGTGGCCGGCGTGCTGCAGGCGCAGGGCCTTGGAGCGATCCACCTTCATGCCGCAGACCGGGTCGGTCGCGCCGCGGCGGACGGTCAGGTAGAAGAGCGCCGCGAAGATCACCAGCCCGATCAGGTTGAGGACGAGCTTGTAGTCGAGTTCGACCTGCCCGAAGATGTCCTCGCGCGAGGGGCGGGTGTCGGGGATCAGGCCGACCAGGCTGAAGATGCCGGCTACCACCAGCGCCGAGAGCACGATCACCACGAACATCAGCGCCGTGATCCGCAGCCCGTAGGCCCACCCGTAGTACTTCACGTAGGCGACGATGATCGGCAGCACGATCAGGTCGGCGAAGATGAATGCGATCACGCCGGCGAAGCCGATCCCGCCCGACCAGAGCACGGCCGCGAGCGGGGCGTTGCCGACCGAGCAGACGAAGCTGAGCACCGCGATGGTCGGGCCCGCGATCACGTTCTCGAGCGTCTTCAGCAGGGCGGGTGCGTCCTGGATGAAGAGGAAGTTGAAGAAGTCGTCGCCGAGCAGCCCGATGAAGCCGGCGAGCAGGAAGCCGAGCGTGATCTCCTTCCAGAGCATCTTCCAGTCGCCCCGGAAGTTGTGGGCGACGTCCGACCAGGCTTCGACCGAGGTGGCCCTCTCCCTCCAGCCCTGAGTGGTCTCCGAGGCGTAGTGGATGTGCTTCGCCTGCACGTGCTCGGCGTGCTCGCGCGCCCGCTCCTCCAGCCTCGGCGAGACGAAGCGACGCAGCAGGATCGCCATTAGCGCGATCAGCACGATCCCGCCGACGAACTCGGCCAGCGTGAACTGCCAGCCGAGCAGGATCCAGATCACCAGGCCGAGCTCCCAGACCAGGTTGGTGGAGGCGAACTGGAAGGCCAGCGAGGTGGCGGCCGAGGCGCCCTTCTGGAAGAGCGACTTGCCGATCGCGATCGCGGCATAGGAGCAGGAGGATGAGGCTGCGCCGAGCCCGGTCGCCTTGGCGAGCGGCCCGACACCGCTGCCCGCGAGCGCGGACTGGACCCGCTCGCGCGGGACCCAGGCCTGGACGATGGCCGAGATCGCGAAGCCCAGGACCAGGGCCCACCAGACCTCGTAGGCCATCAGGAAGGACTGCTTGAAGCCCTCGCCGATGGTGCTGAGCACCTCGGTCATGCGGGAACTATCACCCGTGCCGGAGCAGGCGGCGGACGGCCCCCATCAATTCCTCGGTTCGCTCCTCCTGCTTGGCGGCCTCGCCACCGATCACGCAGTGGTTCGCGTGGTCCTCGAGCAGCTCGAGGGCGACCTTGTCCAGGGCGGACTCGATCGCCGTGATCTGGGTCACGACGTCGATGCAATAGCGGTCCTCCTCGATCATGTTCTCGACCCCCCGGACCTGCCCCTCGATCCGGCGGAGGCGCCTCAGGACCGCGTCCTTGTCCGCGGTGTAGCCGCGGACCACTGTCGTCTCAGCTGTTGCCATCACTCACCTCTCGTGTGAAGGGGGCCATGTGAACTTGCCCCTCGTGCTTGAACTGGAGGAACAACCGGTAGCTGCCGGCGCTCGGGAACTCGGTGATGAACCTGATCCTCTCGCTTCCCGCATCCCCCTCCATCGGGTGGACGTGCAGGAAGGCGAGATCCCCCTCCCGGAGCGCGACCAGGTGTCCGTCGGCGCCGAGGTACTCCTCGACCTTGACGGGCGATCCGCTCCGGGTGACTGAGAAGGCGAGCTCGCCCTCTCCACCGGCGGTCGAATCGTCGCCGGCCAGCCGCACCTCGTAGCCGTCGCCTGTCCGGGCGAGCTCGCTGGGCGCCGGGAGGCCCTGCCAGTCGACCGGCCCATCGACGTTGAGATCGCCGGCCAGGGTCCGGTTCTCACCGTCGCGGGCGAAGTCGGCGAACACCCGGTAGCTGCCGGGGTCGGGGAGCGTCACCGGGGTCGTCCACGTGCCGTCGGCGCGCATCGTCGGGTGGAGGTGCTGGAAGCCGGTCATGTCCCGGCGGACGACGATCAGGTGCATCGGCTTGGTGTGCTCGATGTCGAAGTCGCGGACCGCATCGCCGCCCTCGTCCACCACCCGGTACTCGAGGTTGGTCGGGGCCCCCGCCCGGGCGGTCGCGGTGGCCATCTCGAGACGCAGACCGTCCTCGGCCGACCCGAGCCCGCGTACCGGATCGGCCGCGTGGCCGCCGGCCTCCGCGGTCATAGCCCCGCCGTGCGTTCCCATCTCCTCGCCGTTCAGCCCCTCGACGACCAGGACGGTGCTGCCGAAGACGAAGGCCGCCGCCGCAACCCAGGCGACGAGCTTGACTGGGGGCCCGCCGTGGATTCCGGTCTCGTGGACGACCGCGTGTCCCTTGCCGCGGGCGATCAGGTAGCGGTTCACCGGCACCGCGAAGGCGCCGGCGATCACCAGGGCGAAGGCGAGGCTGCCCCAGAAGAGGAGCGTGCCGAGGCCGGCGTCCATCGCGCCAGGGATGACCACCAGGATGAGGTTGTCGACCGCCTCCATCGTCGCGATGCTGAGCGTGTCGGAGGCCAGCGCGATGGGGATCACCGCGCCCAGCGCAAGACCCGCCCGGAGCAGCGGCAGGCTGGTCAGGGAGTAGCCGAACAGGAAGGCGAGCCCGATCGCGAGGGCGATCGTGGCGCCGTTGGAGAACCCGAGCGCCGTGCCGATCGCAACGCCGGCGATCTCGCCCAGGGCGCAACCGGTCAGGCAGTGGAGAGTCGCGCTGATCGAGACGCCGGTGAGCGCCGAGCCGGAGGTCGGCATCTCGTGGTGGTGCTCGTGCTGGGCGTGGGTCGCTGCTTCCATCCTGTTGGTCTCCCTATACGGGTCGGGGGTATATGATCCGCTTCACCGTAGCATACCCCCAGGGGGTTTATGAGATCGACATCGGAGGATCCGACATGACACGCGAGACCAAATCCCGAAACGTTCTGGTCATGGGCGCCACCGGCCGCTTCTGCGCGATCGCCGAGCGCCTGCTCGAGCGCGGCCACCGGGTGCGCGCGGGGGCCCGGGACCTCGATGCCCCCGGCACCGTTCGCCTCAGGGAGCTCGGCGCCCGGCCCGTCCGGGCGGACTTCGACGAGCCGGCGACGCTGGAGGTTGCGGCGGCCGGTGTCGATGTCGTCTTCGCGTCGGGCACGGCTCACCGCGCGGGCCCGGAGGGGGAGGCGCGGCACGGCCGCAACCTCGTCCACGCGCTTCGCTTGGCCGACGTTCCGCACCTCGTCTTTGTCTCCGGAGACGGCGCCGCGCCCGACAGCCCGGTCCCGCTCTTCCGGGCCAAGTGGGAGGTCGAGGAGGCGATCCGCGCGAGCGGCGTAGGCCACACAATCCTCGCCCCGACCTACCTGATGGAGAACCTCTTCAACCCCTGGAACCTCACCGCGCTCCAGGCCGGGGTCCTCCCCAGCCCGGTCGCGATCGACCGCCCGCTTCAGCAGACCGCAGTCGCCGACCTGCTGGCGATGGCCGTCCTGGCGATCGAGCGGCCGGAGGAGTTCACGGATCGCCGTCTCGCGCTGGCCTCCGACGAGCTCACCGCCGAGGAGTCAGCGGCGGCCATCTCCGCGCTCCTCCCCAGGAGCCTCGAGCCTCGACAGGCGCCGCCGGACCTGCTGCCAGTCGTGCGACCGCTCTTCGAGTGGCTCGGTTCAACCGGGCACGCCGTCGACCTCGGCGCCCTCCACGCCGAATTCCCGGACCTCGGATGGCACAACTACACGGCCTGGGCCCACTCGCAGCTCGACCGCTTCCGCGAGCTCTGCCCACACCCCGAGCCGGTCGCCGGCTAGCTGTCGGCCTGGCCGGTTTCGAAGCGGGCGACTTTGTCGCCCTCGAGCGTGAACTCCCAGTGAGTGCGCATCGTCCCGTAGGTGGAGTTCGTGTAGTTGACGATCAGCGAGCGCCCGGCGTCCGACTGCGACTCGATCTCCATGCGCCCGTCAGAAGAGAAGATCTCGCGGTCGACCCACTCCTTGAGGTCGCGCTCGGAGCCGTCGTCGGACATTCTCGCGTCGTCGGTCAGCAGGGCGAAGAAGGCATCTCGGTCACCGGTGTTGATGGCCTCCACGAACTTACGAACGACCGGATCGGCGATGTCGTTCGTCTCGACCATGGGCCGAGTCTATGACCGAAAGCGAGCGGCCCGCGAGGCGGGCCGCTCGAGGTTGAAACGGGACTTAGTCCCGCGCTCCACAGAGTGAGTAGAAAGTTTAGGCGCGGAGGGCGTCGGACTCGAACCGAATCCAGCCGCTAGGCCGAACGCATCCATCCTCTGTGGAGCCTCTCGCCTTGAGAGTTCAACCCTCCACGCCTGGAGAAAGTCGACCGGACAGAACATGGCCGGTTGCGCGCCGACCGTGCCGGGGTCGCAAAGGCTCAGTCGTAAAGCGTGAACGCCGCCAGCACCGCGTAGATCGCGATCAGCGCCAGGCCCTCGAACGTCTGGGCCTCGCCGTCACCGGTGATCTGCCAAACCGAGATCGCGGTCAGGAAGAGGGCGCCGATGTACACGGGCTCGAGCTCGAAGGTCAGGTGGGTGCTGAACAGGTAGGAGGCCAGCACCAGCGCCGGGAAGAGGAACGCGGCGATCTGGGCCACCGAGTTCTTAACCACCGAGATCGCTAGGTCCGACTTCCCCTTGGCGGCCAGGAAGATGCCGGTGAAGTTCTCGACGGCATTGCCGGCGATCGCCACGATCACCAAGCCCGCGAAGGCCTTGGAGATCCCGAGCGACTCGACCGCCGGGTCGAGGGCGTGGATGAACCAGTCCGACACGAAGGCAGCGCCGGTCCCGGCGATGGCGAGCAGGGCGACCGCGATGGGGAACGAGATCCGGGGCCTGTCCTCCTCGGTCCCCGCCTCGTGCGGCTGCGGGTCCG
Organism: Actinomycetota bacterium; assembly: GCA_046732465.1. Classification (GTDB taxonomy): domain Bacteria; phylum Actinomycetota; class Thermoleophilia; order Solirubrobacterales; family 70-9; genus DASUPK01. Next base: position 1,196 of record JBKPND010000036.1, on the reverse strand, counting down.
AGCGCAGGTAGCGCCACAGCCAGGCCACGTAGACCACCAGCAGGCAGATCGCCCCGACCGTCGAGATCCCCTCGATGTGATGGCTCGCTTTGTCGGAGGAGGCGACCGAGAGCCCGATGATCACGATCACGAAGATCGAGGCGAACAGCAGCGTCGCGGTGTCCTGGGGGAGTCGCGGGCGGAAGCGCATGCAGCCGTCCGGCGCCCGAAGCGTCCCCGCGACGATCACCAGCCCGAGCACGAGCAGCGCGTTGGCGAAGATCGAGCCGATCAGCGAGGTCTGCGCCACCACCAGCTCGCCCGAGCCGAGCGCGAAGAGCACGATGAAGAACTCGGGCAGGTTGCCGAGCGTCGATTGCAGAAACCCGGTGACCGCCGGCCCGAACCGAAGCCCGACCTGCTCCGTCGCCAGCGCCACCACCCAGGCGAGCCCGGCGAGCGCCAGGGTCGCCGCGGCGAAGGCGAGGACCGCCGTCGCATTCGAGTAGCGGAGCACCCCGGCGATCGCCGTGATCGCGGCCGTGACCCCCAGGAAGACTCGCTCCCTTCCACTCATGGACGGGAGACTTTCAGCTTCCCAACCGGCTTATAGGGTCAGCGCGACGACGGCCCCCAATCCGGGTTGTCAGGAGCAGCTACAGGAGGGAGATCATGCGGCGAATCAAGAGGCATGTCAGTTACGCCAACGTCGCGGCAAGTCTGGCACTGCTGATCGCGATCGCAGGTGGCACAACCGCCATCGCCGGCGGCAAGGCGGAAAAGAACAGTGTGGCGAGCAGCTCGATCAAGCCGTTCAACGTGACCGCACGTGACATAGCTGGGATCAGAGTGGTTCAGGCATCCAACCCAGTCAACGCCGTTGCCCGCTGCTCCCGTAGCGAGCGCCTTCTGGGTGGAGGAGGTAGCCCGGTTCCGCCTGGTGGCCCAATGGGAGCTTCCCACCCTGCGGACAACGGATGGTTTGTGCAGCAAGGCACCGGACCCGAGGACGCGGTGGTCGCCGCCTATGCCCTCTGTCTCAAAGCGAAGCCCGGGAAGTGAACGCCGAGTTCGCGCTAGCCGTGAACGACAAGGGTCCGCCTGTGTGAGCTACCCGGCTCGTACGGATAACCGCTTTGACGCTTTACAAGCGCCCGGAAGACATATAGGACGCGCCCGGTCGTCTGCGTAAAGCGGTACTTGCCCCTGAACCGGCC
>JBKPND010000035.1:0-46402 GCA_046732465.1 Actinomycetota bacterium | reverse complement strand
CCTCCAGCCGTGCGAGGAACTCCTTTCCGGCTGCGCGCCCGTTCGGAGTCCTGGTGAAGAAGAGGAACTGCTTGGGGTCCTGGCGGGTGAGCAGCCCTCGCGCGATGTCGATGTAGGTGATGCGGGTCACCCTCTCGATGCCCTCGCCGCCCGCGGGGCCGGTTCCGGCGAGGATCATCCTGCGCACGAGCTGCGGCTCCTCCTGCGCGATCACCTGGGCGATCATCCCGCCCATGGAGAACCCGAAGAGGTCGACCTGATCGAAGCCGAGGGCGCGGATGAAGGCGACGGCATCCCTCGCCATCTCCTCGATGGTCCGCGGCGTGGACCCACCGGACGCACCGACACCTCGGTTGTCGAAGGCGATAACCCGATGCTCGGCGGCGAGGCCATCCACCACGCGTGGGTCCCAGTTATCCAGGACCGCAGCGAGGTGGGTGAGAAAGATCACCGGCACGCCACGATGCGGGCCGAGCTCGCGATACACCAAGCTCGTTCCGCCCACATCGATGGTCTCGGTCGGCGCGTTCTTGTAAGTGAGTGTTGCTGCTTTGACCGGCTGCCTTGGCTTTGTGTTGACCGTCATATTCTGCTCCTCATCTATTGGATGACGGTCGTCAGGCTATCGTACGATTGTAATATAATGATGAGACGTGGATCACACTCAGGAGCAGTTCGGAAAGGGAGGAGCTATGCGCTACGGCAAGGGCCACAAGCAGGCGACGCGAGAACGGATCCTCGGAGCCGCCGGGCGGCGCTTCAAGCAGGACGGCATTGACGGCGCGGGCGTGGCCACCGTGATGTCCGATGCCGGCCTGACGAACGGCGCCTTCTACGCCCACTTCTCCTCGAAGGAGGATTTGGTCGCGAACGTCCTCGCCGACCAGCTGCGCGACCAGCGCCAAACCTTTGACGCTCAGCCCTCGGATCGGGCGGGACTCGAGGCCTTCATCCGCTCCTACCTATCTCCGGAACACCGCGACCAGATCGCCGATGGCTGCCCATCCGCCGCCCTGCTCGACGAGATCGCTCGGCGACCCACGGACACCAGGGACGTCTTCACCGAGGAGGTGATGGGGATCGTGGACGACATCGCCCTACGCCTCGACCCGACCGACCTCGAGGCCGGTCGAGCGGATGCGCTCACGGTCTTCGGATTGATGATCGGCACGCTTCAGCTCGCCAGAACGCTGACCGACCGCGACCTCTCCGACCGGGTCCTGGCTCGCGGCCTCGAGACGGCCGTGAAGCTGCTCGACGACCGGGCATGACCGAGTCGCACTTCCCGCCGCCGTCTCCCCAAGCCGGAGGTTGGCGCCGACCGCGCGTCGGTGCGTCACAGATTCCGCGTGTTTGCGGCGCGCTCTCCAGCCGCGAAGGGGGCACCGACCTAGACACGCGGATTTTGAGGCGGAACAGATTCCGCGCGTCGGGCCACCTTGAAAAGCTCGAAATGCAGGAACTTCATGCCGGAGGAGGGACTCGAACCCCCGACACGCGGATTATGATTCCGCTGCTCTAACCGACTGAGCTACTCCGGCGGGGGCGGTCAATCGTAGCGACGGGTCGGCGGTCAGCTCGAGGCGAAACGGAGGCGTCGAAGGCCCCGGTTCGGCCGGCGATTCTCGTGGCCAAGCTGCGCTCGACGCAGGGAGAGCACTCGCACCAGCTCCTCCGTGCGCTGGAAGGGATCGGCGACGATCTCGCCGGTGGTCAGCGAGATGGCGGCTCGCACCGCGCCCTCGACGTCGGCGATCAGCAGCTCGCCCTCCGGGACGGCGCGACTGTCGCGCTGGGCGACGAGACGCACGGCGTCCTCGTCGCTGGGGCGGGCCGGCCGGATGACGATCGAACCGGACTCTGGGTTCTCAGGTGTTGTGTGATACATCATTGGTCCTCTCCGGGTCGCGTCTCGCGGGTAGATCCGCTACAGTGCGCCACAGTACTGAAAGCCGGGAGTCTGCGTATGTCATACAAAGATAAATTGAGCCACCTTGAACGCACCGGTGAGCGCACGCTCGGCGAGCAGATGATCACCGCCCTGCGTGAGGCCATCGCCTCCGGTGAGCTCGCCCCGGCGGAGAAGCTGCCGCCCACCCGCGAGCTCGCAGAGCTGGCGGACGTCAACCACCTCACCGCCGTCCGCGTCTACCGCGGGCTGCGGGAGCTGGGCCTGGTCACCTCGCAGGTCGGTCGCGGGACCTTCGTACGCGAGTCGGCCGCGGCCATCGAGCCGGAGGGAACCGGCGACGATCCGAGCTGGCAGCGCTACGTGCTGCCGCCGGTCACCGAGTCCGCCGGCGATCGCGCGATGGACGAGATGTACCGGCACTCCCAGGCCCGAGGGCTGATCCCGCTCTCGGTCGGCTATCCGTCGGCCGAGCTCTTTCCATTCGAGGAGATGCGCCAGGCGATGTCCGACGCGCTCGACAGCCATGACAGCCGGGCCCTGCAGTACACGGACATCGCGGGCCTGCCGGAGCTCGTCGAGCAGATCACCGCGCTGTCCGCAGCCCGGGGAGCCCCCGAGGATCCGGAGAACATCCTCGTCACCACGGGCGCCCGCCAGGCGCTGACGCTCGCCGCCCGGGCCGTGCTCCGCCCCGGCGACGTCGCCGCCTGCGAGTCGCCCACCTTCATGGGAGTGATCGAGTCCCTGCGGGACACCGGCGCGCGGGTCATGTCGGTGCCAGTGGATTCAGAGGGGCTCGACACAGACGCACTCGAAAGCCTGCTCGCCCGGCAGGAGATCAAGCTTCTGGCCCTGCAGACGCGCTGCCACAACCCCACGGGCGCCGACCTGTCCGCCCGGCGCCGCGCCCACCTGCTAGAGCTGGCGCGCCGGCACGGCTTCTTCATCGTCGAGGACGGCATCTACGCCGACCTGCGCTTCGAGGGCGAGGACCCGGGCACGCTGCGACGCGAGGCGCCCAGCCACGTGATCTACGTGGACTCGTTCTCGAAGATCGTCAGCGGCGGCATGCGGATCGGCTGGGTCGCGTCGAGCGGCCCCGTGCGGGAGCGTCTCCTGCGCGCGAAGCGCACCGACGACATGCACTCGGCCACCCTCACCCAGCTGGCGATGGCGCGTTTCCTCGCCGCGGGCCACTATCAGGACCACCTCGGGCGGGCCCGGGACTTCTACCGCGAGCGCCGCGACGCCCTCTACGAGGGGGTCACGCGCCACCTCGGGGGGCTCGCCGCCGTGGAGCGGCCGGGTGGGGGTGGTCACCTCTGGGTGACCCTCGCGGTCGCGGCCGACGAGGGCGAGCTGATGACCGAGGCCGTCCGGCACGGCGTCACCTTCGTGCCCGGCACCGCCGTGATCCCCGAGCCTGACGTGGGGACGCACGTGCGGCTCTCCTTCGGCTTCCTCGACCCCGACAAGCTGACCGAAGGGGCGCGGCGCCTGGGCCGCGCGATCCGCGCCGTCGGCGAGCAGTCGCATCCCGCCGCGGCGCTGCCGATCGCCTGACGCAAGCGATTTTGCCGACGCAACCACCTCTTAACGCCGAAACGCAGTAGAACTACCTCGCATGTTCAAGGAGGCCTGAGGGAGGGCCTACAGGACAGGAGGAATTGGATGCGAGGTCTCAAGCAGTGGAGGCTGTACGCCGCCGTTGCCGGAGCCGGGCTGGTGCTTGCCCTCGGCCTGGCCGCGTGCGGCGGTGACGATGACAATGGAGGAGGAGGCGGCAACCAGAGTTTCGACCTGGTGATCGGTGACTCGATTCCGCTCACCGGCGATCTCGCCGACTTCGGCCCGCCCGGTCAGAAGGCTTCCGACCTGGCGGTTTCAGAAATCAACAAGGCGATCCAGCAGGCCGGCGTAGACCAGACTGTCAAGGTCGTCCACGAGGACAACGAGACCAGCCCGCAGGCCGCGGTGCAAGCGGCGCGCAAGCTGGTCGACTCGGACAATGCGACGTGCATTACGGGGGCCTGGGCCTCCGCGGACACGATCCCGACGGCACAGTCGGTTTCGATCCCCGACGGAATCCTGCAGATCTCGCCGGCTTCGACCAGCGACGAGATCACGGGTCTTAACGACGACGGGTTGGTCAACCGCACGTCGCCCCCGGACTCGTTCCAGGGGCCGACCCTGGCCAACACGATGGCCGATGCGCTGGGCGGCGCCCAGGGCAAGACAGTCAACATCGGCGCCCGCAACGACGCCTACGGCACTGGTCTGACCGACACGTTCAGTCAGGCCTGGGAAGACCTGGGCGGCTCGGTCGGGCAGAAGGTGATCTACGACCCGGAGCAGCCGAGCTACGACTCCGAGGCCGGGCAGATCGTCTCCGGTAACCCGGATGCGATTGTGATCATCGACTTCTCGGACAACTTCCCGAAGGTCGCTCCGGCGCTGCAGCGCACGGGGAACTGGGATCCGAGCAAGGGTTGGTTTACGGATGGTCTGGCGTCGAGTGATGTACCCGAGGCCGTTGATGCACAGATCATCAGCGGGATGCGGGGCACCGCACCCGGCTCGCCCGACAAGGGCGAGGCGTCGACCGCGTTCGACGAGCTCTATACGTCGTCGGACCCGAAGGATGTCGATCGGCAGACGTTCGACACCCAGAATTTCGACGCGACGATCCTGTGCTACCTCGCCGCGGTCGCCGCTGGTTCGACCGACGGCAAGGACATGGCGGACAAGCTGGTCGACGTAAGCGCACCGCCCGGTACTCCCTACACATGGGAGCAGCTCCCCGAGGCGATCAAGGCGCTGCAGAACGGAGATGACATCGACTACCAGGGCGCTTCCGGCGCGATCGACATGGATGACGCCGGCGACGCCACGGCTGGGGTCTATGACATCTACGAGTTCCAGGGTCCGCAGGCGAACCTCGAGGTCATCGGCGAGCAGCCTGTCGCCAACCCCAACCAGTAGCAGAGGCTCAGCGAGCCGAACGGTTCGTTAATTGAGCGGCCGGGGCGCAAGCCCCGGCCGCTCTACGTTTCGGCCCGGTCGATCCGCGCGGTTCCGCCGAGGTAGAGCTCGGCGACCTTGGGGTCATGGAGGAGCTCGTCGCCTCGGCCCTCGAACCGGTTGCGCCCGAGGTCGAGGACGTAGCCGCGGCTGGACATGCCGAGGGCCCGCCTCGCGTTTTGCTCCACCATCACGATGGTCACCCCGTGGCGGTTGATCTCCTCGATCCGCTCGAAGATCGCCTCCACGAACGCCGGGGCGAGGCCCGCGGAGGGCTCGTCGAGCAGCAGGATCTGGGGTTCCGGCATCAGTGCGCGCGCCATCGCCAGCATCTGACGCTCGCCCCCGCTCATCGTCCCGGCCGCCTGCTTGCGTCTCTCACCGAGCCTGGGGAAGAGCTCGTACATCTCGTTCATCCGCTTCCGGGCGGTGCCGCGCTGGAGCGCGCCCATCTCGAGGTTCTCATCGACGGTCAGGGACGGGAACACGTTGTCGAGTTGGGGGACGTAGCTCATCCCGCGTCGCGTGATCGAGTGCGGCGGCTGACCGGCGAGGTCCTCGCCCCGCAGGATCACCCGTCCCTCCCTGGGTGGGAGCAGCCCGAAGATCGACTTGATCAGGGTCGACTTGCCGGCCCCGTTCGGTCCGATGACCGTGACGATCTCGCCGTCGGACACCTTCAGGTCGACGCCGGTGAGGATGTCGACCTCGGGGACATAGCCCGCAACCAGCTTCTCGACCGTCAGCACGGCTCCGTTGCTCTGCCCGTCATTCATGCCGGAGGCTCATCTCCCAGTGCGCTGTCGACCACGACCTCGCCGAGGTAGGCGTCGATCACCCGCTTGTCGCGGCGCACCTCGTGAGGCTCGCCATCCGCGATCACCCGTCCTTCGGCCATCACCACCACACGGTCGGAGTGGTTCATCACCACCTCCATGTCGTGCTCGATGAAGAGGATGGTGACGCCCAGATCCCGCCTTAGTCCCTGCATGTGATCCAGCAGACGGGCCCCGAGGGTCGGGTTGATGCCCGCCATCGGCTCGTCGAGGAGGAGCAGCTTCGGGTTGGCCATCAGCGCGCGGGCGAGCTCGAGCAGCTTGCGCTGCCCGCCCGAGAGGGTGCCCGCGTAGTCGTTCGCCAGTTCGTCGAGGTTGAAGAGCCCGAGCAGACCCATCGCCTGCTCACGGACCTCCTTCTCCCGAGCCGACGCCGCGCGCGGCCGGAAGGCGATGTCGCGGAGTCGCTCGCCGGGCTGGTCGGGGGCCGCGAGCATCATGTTGTCGATCACCGGCATCGCCGCAAGTGCCTTGGTGATCTGGAAGGTGCGCACCATTCCGCGCTGTGCGATCTCGTAGGGGTGCTCGCCGAGGATCTGCTGCCCGCGCAAGCGCACCGACCCGCGGTCGCCCTTGTAGAAGCCGGTGAGCACGTTGAAGAGGGTGGTCTTGCCGGCCCCGTTCGGCCCGATCAGCGCCGTGATCGCACCCTCTCTGACATTCAGTGACGCGCCATTGACGGCGCGGATCCCGCCGAACTGCTTGACCACGTCCTCGACCTCGAGCAGCGTCTGGCCATTGGTCGCCGCGTCATTCACCGAGGACCATCTCCTGTCGCTTCCCGAATATGCCCTGCGGGCGGAACGCCATCAATCCGATCAGCAGCAGGCCCGTGATCGCGAGGCGGACTGCCGCGATCCTCGTCTCGGTGAACGGCGGGTCGGGGAGGTCGATGAAGCGCGTGCCCTCCAGTACGAACCAGAAGAGAACCGACCCGACCGCGACGCCCGGGTAGCTCCCCAGCCCGCCCAGGATCAGCACGCTGAAGGCGAAGAAGGTGACCAGCGGCTCGAAGTCGAGCGGATGAACCGTGCGGAGATCGAGCGCCAGGAAGAAGCCGGCGATCGAACCGAGCAGCGCCGCGATCGCGAGGGACTGGAGCTTGAACCGGAGCGTGTTCTTGCCCAGCGCCTGCGCCGCGTCCTCGTCCTCCCGAATCGCCCGCAGCACGCGGCCCCACGGGGCCCGTTGCAGCCGCATGAGCACGAACGTCGCAATCCCAAGCGTCACCCAGACGACGATCAGCAGGGGTAACAACGACGGCGGGTCCGACCAGAAGTTTGAGACGAAGTTGTTGATCGAGTCCGAGAGGTCGTTCCAGGTGTTCGTGTAACAGACCGACGGATTGTTGATGTCGCAGAACAGGCCCTGGTTGCCGCCGGTCAGGCCGCGCGCGTTCTGCGCCACCAAGCGAACGACCTCCGCCATGGCGATCGTGGCGATCGCGAAGTAGTCGGCACGCAGGCGCAGGGACGGGAGGCCGACGAGCACGCCGAAGAGCATCGAGGTGGCCATCGCGCAGGGCAGCGAGAGCCAGAACGAGAACCCGGCCTTGATGATCAGGATCGCCATCGTGTAGGCGCCGATCGCCATGAACGCGGCCATCCCGAAGTTGACGATCCCGGTGAAGCCGGTGTTGAGCTGCAGACCCACGCCGACGATGGCGTAGATCCCGGCCAGGACCAGCACGCTGACCCAGAAGTCTGCATCGGTGAGCGAGCTGAAGGTGACCGCCAGGGTCATATGGCTTTCGCCTTCCCGAAGATTCCCTGGGGCCTGATGATCAGGGCGAGGACCAGGACGACGAATCCCACCCCCGTCTTCCAGCGCGCATCGATCACGAGGGTGGACCACTCGGTCATCACGCCGATCAGCATTCCTGCGGCGAGCGCGCCGAAGGCGTCCCCGATCCCACCGAGGATGACGGCCGCGAAGATCGGCAGGAGGAGCTCGAAGCCGAGCTCCGGGTACAGATCCGTGATTGAGGCGGCGAGCACACCTGCCAGTCCCGCCAGAGCGCCGGCGAAGATCCAGGTGTAGTTGATGACCCGCCGCGTGTCGATGCCGGCGGTCTCGGCGAGCTCGAGGTCATCGGAGAGCGCCCGCATGCGCTTGCCCAGCGTGGTCAGGCGAAGCATCAGGCCGACCGCGATGAGCACGGAGACGCCCACGGCCACCACGATCAGCTGGGTCTGGCCGATCCGAAGGCCGAGGAACTCGACGGTGCTGGTCACGTCCACGTCGAGGACCCGGACCTCGGTGCTCCAGAACCACGTGAAGACGGCCCGCAGCACGAAGGCGAGACCGAGTGACATCAGGATCAGCTGCAGGAAGCCCGCGTGCTTGGCGCGCATCGGTCCCCAGAGGACGCGCTCGAACAGCAGCCCGAGCACCGCCGTGGCGATCATCGCCCAGAAGACCGCGACCACCAGCGGCAGTCCCCAGGTGACGTTGACCAGGTACGCCATGTACGCACCGAAGGTGAGGAAATCCCCCTGGGCGAAGTTGACCAGCCGGAGGATCCCGTAGACGAGGGTGAGGCCAACGGCGCCCAGCGCGTAGATCGCCCCAAGGGAAAGGCCGTTGACCCCGGTCTGGGCGACAGCGTGGAGCCCCTTGGAGGCTACGAGGACGAGGAAGATCAGAACGATCACGCCGACGGCGCCGAGCCACGGGCGCTGTCTCATCGTCTCCTTCAGCCTGTCGCCGTACGCGGAGGGCACCGGCTGAGTGACCTGACCGGCCTCCATGCACCAGCAATCTATCCCTGACCAGCGGGCGATACACCTCCGGCCTCGAACGAGGCGGCCGCAGCTCTCATGTAGATGAGCAATTCCACGACCACGCGCACGCGGATGACGCACACGCGGCCGTGAAATCACTCATCTAGGGTGCCCGCTGTGGACGATCTCGATCGCGCGGTGGGCGCCGTGGTGCACGAGTGCCTCGGCGTGAAGCAGGGCGAGGAAGTGCTGGTCGTCTGCGACCCCGCGACCCAGGGGATCGGCGAGCGCCTCCGCGATGAGGCGGCGGAGACGGGGGCGGAAGCGGTCCTGGCCGTGATCTCGGAGCGTCCCTCGCACGGCGCCGAGCCGCCCCGCACCGTCGCCGAGGCGATGGCGGCCGCGGACGTCGTCATGGCGCCGACCGTCCAGTCTCTCTCGCACACCGCCGCGCGCAAGCGGGCCTCGGACGCCGGGGCGCGCTGCGCGACCCTCCCGGGCGTGACCGAGGAGATGCTCGCCCGGGTGATGAGCGCCGACATGGAGGGCCTGCGGCGCAAGGGGCATGCCGTCGCCGAGTCGCTCGACCGCGCCTCCGAGGCACGGATCACGGACGCCAACGGAACCGACCTGCGGCTCGACCTCTCCGGCCGCGAGGCGATCCCTGACGCCGGCGAGCTCACCGCGCCGAGCGCGTTCGGGAACCTGCCCTGTGGCGAGGCGTTCATCTCGCCGGTCGGGGGAGACGGCAGCCTGGTGATCGACGGCTCGCTGGCGGGGGTCGGCCTGGTCGACGAGCCGGTCGAGCTGGTCGTCGAGGGAGGCCACCTGACCTCGGCCCGGGGCGGACAGGGGATGGCCTTCATGGAACTGCTCACGGTGCACGGCGAGGAGGCGACCACCATCGCGGAGCTCGGCATCGGCACCAACGAGAAGGCGATCCTGACCGGGGAGGTCCTCGAGGACGAGAAGATCGGCGGGACCTGCCACATCGCCTTCGGCGCCTCCGCGGGGATCGGCGGCACGGTCCAGGTGCCGGTACATCTCGACTGCGTGGTCATGAAGCCGACGGTGGAGCTGGAGGGCGAGACGATCGTCCGGGACGGCGAGCTGCTGATCCGGTGAACGGCCCCGGTCCCGCCGGCGAGAGGCGCATGCCGCTGGTCGCCGTGCCGAACTTCTCCGAGGGCCGCAGCGAGAGGGTGATCGGAACGCTGGAGGCGACGCTGGGCGGCTGCGCCCGGGTGCTCAACCGCCACTTCGACTCCGAGCACAATCGCTGCGTTTTCACGATCGCGGCGGAGTCCGATGGGCTGGTAAAGGCGTTGATCGCTGGGGCCGAGGAGGCCCTCAACGTGATCGACCTGCGCCACTACAGGGGACTGCACCCGCACATCGGGGCGCTCGACGTCTGCCCGGTGGTCTGGCAGAACGAGGGCCGCCACGAGGGCGCGATCAAGGCGGCGCGCGAGGCCGCCGAGGGAATCGCCGGCATCGGCATTCCCGTGTTCTTCTACGGCGAGCTGGCGAGCAGCGCCGAGCGGGTCGAGCGCGCGTACTTCCGGGAGGGTGGGCCAGCGGAGCTGGCCCGGCGGATGAAGGCGGGAGAGCTCGAGCCCGACCTCGGGCCCTCGGAGCCGCATCCGACCGCGGGCGCGACGCTGTGCACCGCGCGCGAGCCGCTGGTCGCCTTCAACGTCGAGCTCGATACGCCGGACGTGGAGGTCGCCCGGGAGGTCGCCGCAGGTCTCCGCGAGGCTGGCGGCGGACTCGACGGGGTTCGCGCGCTGGGCCTGCCGCGGCAGGTGGGCGGGTGCCAAGTCTCGATCAACGTCCACGATCCCATCGGTGTGCCGCTCGCCACGGTCGTCGCCGAGATCAAGCGGCTTGCTGCCGAGCACGCCGCGCGGCCGGTCGAGGCGGAGCTGGTCGGGCTCGCGCCGGAGGCGGCTTTCGAGGGCTACCCCGACGACGTGCCGATCAGGGGCTTCGACCCGAGGCGCGACATCATCGAGAACGTCCTCGGCTAGCCTCCCTCTTCCGATGGCCCAGACGAAGAAGAAGCGCCGCCGCAAACACCGCGGCACTCAGGGTGGGCGAATCGACAGGCGGCCCGCCCGCGGCCGCGCGCGGAGCCGCTCCGAGGCGCAGGCCCGGGCTCGGAGCCGGACCAAGAAGAAGTCCGGGCCGCGCGTGCCCGAGCCGCCGACCCGGTCCAGCGCCCTCAAGAAGGGCGGGATCGCGGCCGTGCTCTTCATCGCCGTCCTGGCCCTGTTCGGACAGAGTCCCGCAGCGGCAGTGATCGCGGGCGTCGTGATCTTCCCCGCCTACACCGTGATGTCCTACCTGATCGACCGCTTCATCTACCGGCGCTACATCCGCAAGGAGGAGCAGAAGCGCGTCGATCGTGAGGCGCAGCGGTCAGGCGGCGAGCAAGCCGGAGGCTGAGCCGTGGACGTCCGCATGCTCACGGTCGGCCAGATCGCCGAGAACTGCTTTCTGTTCCGGAAGGACGGCTCCGACCGGGCGCTGATCGTCGACCCGGGCGACGAGGCCCCGCGGATCCTGGGAGCCGCCGAGGAGCTCGGGGTGACGATCGACGGGATCCTGCTCACGCACACCCACTTCGACCACATCGGCGCCGTCGCCCCAATTGCGAAGGAGACGGGCGCGCCGGTCTGGTGCCCCGAGATCGAGACGCCGGTACTGGCCGACATCAACTCGTTCGTCCCCTGGCCCGGATTCGGCCCCTACGAGAGCTACGAGGCCGACCACACCGTGAGCGGCGGGGAGAGGCTCGAGCTCGCCGGGATGGAGATCGACGTGATCTTCACGCCGGGTCACAGCCCCGGCCACGTCACCTACTCGGTCCCCGACGAGGCCGCGATCTTCTCGGGTGACGTCCTCTTCCAGGGCTCGGTCGGGCGAACCGACCTGCCCGGCGGGGACTGGGCGACGCTGCTCGAGTCGATCCGGACGCTGGTCGAGAACCATCCGCCCGAGACGACCGTCTATCCGGGCCACATGGGCGTCACCACGCTGGGCGCGGAGCGGGCGACGAACCCGTTCCTGGCCGAGTTGGCGCGTTAGCGCCGGTTAGTCTCGCCACATGGCCGAGAGGTTCAAGGCCCCACGGGGCACCTTCGACGTCCTGCCCGAGCAGGAGCCGGTGCGTCAGCGCATCCACGACGCGGCGCAGCGCGCGCTGGAGGCCGCCGGCTACGGCCGGATCGAGACGCCCGTCTTCGAGGACACCGATCTGTTCGCGCGCGGCGTGGGCGAGTCGACCGACATCGTCCAGAAGCAGATGTTCACGTTCGAGGACCAGGGCGGGCGCTCGCTGACCCTCCGGCCGGAGGCGACCGCCTCGATGTGCCGCGCCTATCTCGAGCACGGCATGCAGCAGCTCGCCCAGCCGGTGAAGCTCTGGACCGAGGGCCCGTTCTTCCGCCACGAGCGCCCCCAGGCCGGGCGCTACCGGCAGTTCACTCAGATCGACGCCGAGGTGATCGGCTCAGACTCGCCGCTGGTCGACGCCGAGCTGATCCTGCTCGCAAACGACATCCTCGTCGAACTGGGGGTGCCGGATGTCCGGCTGCGGCTGGGGAGCCTTGGCACCCCGGCCACGCGGAGCGCTTACCTCGACGAGCTAAGCAACTATCTCCGCTCCCGCGAGGGCGAGCTCTCGGATGAGGTCCGCAACCGGATCGACGTGAACCCGCTCCGGGCATTCGACGCCGACCACGAGGGCACGAGGCGCGTGATGGACGAGGCCCCGACGCTGCTCGAGCGCCTCGACAAGGCAGACGCCGAGCACTTCGACGAAGTGCGCCAGCTTCTCGATCGCAACGGCGTTGACTACCAACTCGACCCGACCCTGGTCCGCGGCCTGGACTACTACACGCGCACCGTCTTCGAGTTCGAGTGCGAGCTGCTCGGGGCGCAGTCGGGGATTGGCGGGGGTGGCCGCTACGACGGCCTGATCGAGCAGCTCGGCGGTCCGCCGACAGCAGCAAACGGCTGGGCGCTCGGCGTGGATCGGGTGGCGCTGGCGCTCGAGGCGAGGGAGGGGGGAAGCCGTGACGGCGTCAAGCCACGTCAGGGCGTCTTCTTGGTCGCGGAGGGAGATGACCGCTCGCGGGCCCTCGGTCTGGTCACCGAGCTGCGGCGCGCCGGCCTGGTCGCCGACCTCGACCTCGCCGGCCGCGCGATCAAGGGGCAGATGAAGCAGGCCGACCGGTTCGGCGCCCGCTACGCCCTGATCCTGTCCGGCGACGGCAAGGCCGCGCTGCGGGACATGAGCTCCGGCGAGGAGCGCGAGGTCGATCCCGCTCGCGTCGCCGAGGAAATTCGCTCCTAGCTGAGAACATGCGCTCGCGATGAGCGACGGCTTTCCCGCTCTGCGGGGCAACGAGTACCGCGACACCTGGTGCGGCCAGGTCCTGCCCGACCGGGTCGACTCCGAGGTGCGCGTGGCGGGCTGGGTGCACCGCCGGCGCGATCACGGCGGGCTCGTCTTCATCGATCTGCGCGACCGCACCGGCATCGTCCAGCTCGTCTTCAACCCCGACGAGGCGGGCGAGGCCTTCAAGCTCGGGCACGAGCTACGCGCGGAGGACGTGATCACCGCCAGTGGCCCGGTGGTGAGGCGCTCGCCGGACACGATCAACCCCGATCTCCCCACCGGAGAGGTCGAGGTGCGGGTCACGGACGCGCGCGTGCTCTCCGACGCCGACACGCCGCCCTTCGAGATCGAGTCCTTCTCCGGGGAGGTGAGCGAGGAGACCCGGCTGCGCTACCGCTACCTCGACCTGCGCCGCGACCGGATGCGCCAGTCCCTCGAGCTGCGCCACAAGGTCAGCGCGGCGATGCGCGAGTTCCTCTCCGGCGAGGGCTTCATCGAGATCGAGACACCGATCCTGACGCGATCTACGCCGGAGGGCGCGCGCGACTTCCTCGTCCCGAGCCGACTGCAGCGGGGCTCGTTCTACGCCCTGCCTCAGTCGCCGCAGCTCTTCAAGCAGCTGCTCATGATCGGCGGCTTCGAGCGCTATTTTCAGATCGCGCGCTGTTTCCGGGATGAGGATCTGCGCGCGGACCGACAACCGGACTTCACGCAGCTGGACATCGAGATGTCCTTCGTCGACACCGACGACGTGATCGATCTGAACGAGCGCCTGCTGGCGTTCGTGCTGGGGCAGTGCGGCGTCGAGGTCTCATTGCCGATGCGCCGGATCCCCTACGACGAGGCGATCGACCGCTACGGCTCCGACAAGCCCGACCTTCGCTTCGGACTGGAGCTGCGGGAGCTCACCGAGGTCTTCCGCGGCTCCGAGTTCAACGCCTTCCGGCAGGCAATCGAAGGGGGCGCGAAAGTCCGCGGCCTGAACGCCGGCGCGCAGGAGATGTCACGGGCCGATCTCGACGGCCTCGTCGCCGAGGCGACCGAGCTGGGGGCGAAGGGCCTCGTCTGGGCGGTCGTCGAATCGGACGGCTGGCGCTCGCCCGTCGCCAAGTTCCTCTCGGACGCCGAGATCGTGCAGGCCAACGAGGCGCTCTCCGCGAGCGAGGGCGACGTGGTGCTGATCGTCGCCGATGCGCCGCTGCTCTCGGCGGAGGTGCTGGGCGAGCTGCGCCGCCGCCTCGGCGAGCGGCTCGGACTGATCGATTCGGAGGCGAATGAGCTCACCTGGATCGTCGACTGGCCCTTGCTCGGCTGGGCGGCGGACGAGGAGCGCTGGGACCCCCACAACCACCCGTTCACCTCGCCCGACGGGGAGTTCGATCCCGACGATCCGGGCGCCGCGCGGGCCAAGGCCTATGACGTCGTCTGGAACGGCTGGGAAATTGGTGGGGGCTCGATCCGTATCAGCGACCCCGAGGTGCAGCGCAAGGTGTTCGGAGCGATCGGAATCGATGAGCGGGAGGCCGAGGATCGTTTCGGCTTCCTCCTCGAGGCGCTCCGCTACGGCGCGCCGCCGCACGGCGGTATCGCCTACGGCCTGGATCGGATGGTCGCGCTGCTGCACGGCACCGAGTCGATCAGGGACGTGATCGCATTCCCGAAGACGGCGTCCGGCACCGATCCGCTCACCGGCGCCCCCGCGCCCGTGGACGAGCGCCAGCTGCGGGACCTGGGGATCTCCGTGAGAAGCGGGGGCGGAAAGGGCTAGGTCGATGGAAGGCCGCCGCCGTCCACCCGAAGGGGACGAGGATTTCGAGTGGACCGATGCGCCCGCGCGCCCGCCCCGCCGCCGCCGCGAGCCGAGCACCGGCGAGCGAACCGGGACCGGCGAGGGCGAGAGGGCCGGGACCGGGCTGGGGGAGACCGAGGAGCGGCGGCGGGTCCAGCGCGGCGACACCGGCGAGCGGCGCGCAGCCCGGCGCGACACCGGCTCCTTCCAGGCGATCCGGGAGGGGATCGCCGAGCGGCGCAAGGAGCGTGAGGAGACCGGCGAGTTCGAGCGGAGCGGCCGCCCCCCGCCCCCCGGGCGGCGAGGTCGGCACCGCGACCTGCCGGCTCGCGTGCGCCGCCGCGAGGCGTTCGTCATCGGCGGCATCGCGCTGGTGGTGATCGTCGGGCTGATCGCGTTGGTCGCGAGCGGGGGCGGCGGTGGCAATGAGCAGCCGGTCGGGTTGAAGCGGCTGGTCGGCCAGTCGATCGTCGCCAGGCTGGGCGCGAAGGGGCCCGACCAGCCTCTGCTCCAGAGGGTCCGGCGGGGGCGGGTCGGCGGGGTGATCGTCTTCAACAAGGACGCGAACAAGCTGAAGGCCGACGTCGCCACCCTGCAGGAGGCCGCGCGAGCGGGGGACAGCCCGCCGTTGCTGGTGATGATCGATCAAGAGGGCGGTGATGTGAAGCGACTGCCGCAGGGCCCACCGAACGTCTCGCCGGCCCAGCTCGGCCAGAGCGGAGACGAGGATCAGTCCCGGGACGCGGGCAGGGCCACCGGGTCCTATCTGAGGGGCCTCGGCCTGAACGTGGACCTGGCGCCGGTCCTGGACGTCGCCCACCAGAACACCGCGAACACGATCAAGAGCCGCACCTTCGGATCGGATCCCACTGTCGTCACCCAGGTCGGGGTCGCGTTCGCCCAGGGGCTACAGGAGGGCGGGGTGGTGGCCGCGCCGAAGCACTTCCCCGGGCTCGGTCGCGCGACCGTCAACACCGACGACCAGCCCACCGACATCGCCGCGACGAGCGATCAGCTGCAGGCCGACCTCGAGCCGTTCAAGGGGGCGATCGCGGCGGGCGCGAAGATGATGATGGTTTCGACCGCGGCCTACCCGACGCTGGGGTCGCAGAAGCAGGCGGCCCTCTCCACCGGGATCGTGAGCGGATTGCTGCGCGATCAACTCGGCTTCGACGGCGTCGTGATCACGGACGACCTCGAGGCGCCCTCGGTGACCGACACGACCTCGCCGGTGGTCGCGGCGAGCAGCGCGATCAAGGCGGGGGATGACCTGCTGCTCTACGGCAGGAGCACGAGCGCTTCCGACACGGCGTTCAACTCGCTGGTCAAGGAGGTGAAGGCCGGCAACCTCAACCGCTCCCTCTTCCAGGAAACCTACGACCGGATCACCTCGCTGAAGGACAGCCCCACGGGATAGGGTCCCGCGCGAATTTCCTGTCCACTCTCAGACGGGAGGGAGATCCATGAACGACTTGCTTCGGCCCGACGAGACGCGCGATTCGCTGCGCGAGATCGGCGGGCTTCTGCTCGGGCTCGCCGCGGCGATGATCTACATCCGCAAGGGCCCGTTCCTTGGGGTGAACCCCCACCAGTGGGCCGCGTTCCCCATCTTCCTCGTGGTCGCGCTCCCCGCGGTCTACCTGTACGGGAGCATCCTCACCCGCCCCCAGACTGGGGAGCTCCGCCCCTGGCAGGCGGTGCACAACGTCTTCGGCCTGATCTTCGTGCCGTTCGCGCTGGCCCAGTTCGTCGACATGATCGGCGGCAATCCCAACGCTCAGCTGAACCTCTTCTGGATCTTCGGCGTGACGGCGGCCCTCGCCTTCTACGCCGGCTCGAGGGCGGGAGTCCGAGTCCAGTTCCTGCTCGGCTCGATCGTCGTGATCATCTCCTGGACCGCGCTCTGGGACAAGATCCTCTCCGACGGCATCGGCGCCCACTGGGGCATCTACCGGGGCCTGCTGGGCATCCTCGCGATCGGGCTGCTGGCTGCCGCCCTCTACGTCTGGCGGAACAACCCCGGCGGCGACGACGTGGGCGCCAGCGCCACGGCCCCCTCCGGGGACCTCGGCCTCTGGAAGGCGTCGGAGCTGGTCACCGGGGCCGGCATCGCGGCCGTGATCGCCTGCTCCCTGGGGATCACCGCGATCGGCAACCTCAATCCGCTCAGCGGCAGCACGCCCCCGATCCAGACCAGCGACTTCTGGGACATCATGCTGCTGCTGGTGTCCCTGGGGCTGGTGGCGATCGGCTCGCAGATCGGGACGCGCGGGCCGGTCTACATCGGCGTGATCGGCCTGGTGCTCTTCCTGGTGATCGCCGGGCTGGACCTCAACGAGGGCCTTGACGCGAACCCGTTCAAGTTCGGCGTCTGGCCGTGGGTGCTGCTCATCCTGGGGCTGATCGCGATCGCGCTCAGCTTGACGCGGGAGGCGAGCCTCGGCGCGCAGCCGCGACGCTTCATCGAGAACATGCGCGGCAGGAGCTAGCTGCGCCGGGTGCTCCGCAGGAGCAACCCTTTGGGTGATGGACTCGGCCGAGCTCGCCCGCCGCTTCCTGGCCGCCCTGAGCGCGGGGGATCAGGCGGCGGTCGGCGAGCTCGTGCACCCCGAGATCGAGATCCGCACCGAACGGACCGTGCACCGCGGCCGGCGTGCAGCGGTGAAGTGGTCCGGCAAGGTCTTCGACCACCTGGTGCGGCGCTACGTCCCGGTCGAGATCGAGGAGACCCCGTCCGGGGTGCTGGTGCACGCCGAGCTCCAGTACGTCTGGCGCGAGGGCGGGGTGGTCGGCGACAGCTCGCGGGTCGCGATCGAGCTCGGCATCCGCGACGGCCTGATCTCGTCCTGGTACCTGCTGGACGAGCCTGAGTAGCTCAGACCCGGTGCTAGGGTTGAACGAGGCCCGAGCCTGTACGCGAACCGCTTCATACGTTGACCCAACACAACTGGCTTGGGGGTCGATTTCCGGCGGTCCCTCGGGGTCGTCGGTAGACCACCACCTATGCGACATCGGGTTACCAAGCCGGAGCGGAAAACGGCAGGTTGGAGCCTTCAACTTGGAACGGCGCCCACGGGGCGCCGTTTCCGTTCGTGGGACGAACACCGGCAATGAAGAGGGTGCCCGCTTGCGACTTCGGGGGCTTCGCCGAGTTGGGGGCCATATAGGACCCAAAGTCGGCAAAGCCTCGCTAGTGGAGCGGGGCGGCACGAGTCCTAGTCTTCGGAGTATGGGTGAGACGTTCGGCAACCGCGAGCTCCTCGAGGAGTACCTGCGCGACGACTCCCGGCGCGGGCCCGCGCCCGGCGGCGCCTTCAGCGGCTCGGCCGGCGGCGCCCCCTGCGGCGACCTGGTCCGGCTTTCATTGTCGGTTTTCAACGGCCGGATCGAATCCGTGACCTTCGATCACGAGGGTTGCTCGGCGACCGCGGCGGCGGCCGCCGCGACGGCCGAACTCGCCGACGGCGCCTCCGTCCTCGACGCGGCGCGCCTCGGGCCGGACGAGATCGCCGCGGAGCTGGGCGGGCTCGGTGCGAGCCATCGCCACGCAGCGGTACTCGCGGCCGACGCCCTTCATCGCAGTCTTTCGGGACTCGCCGGCTCCAGGCGTCCGCTCGCGGACCCGCCGAGCGACGGCGAGCGCGCCCTCGTGGCTCTCAGCGGCGGCGTCGACTCGGCCGTCGCCGCCCTCCGCGAGGGCGAGGCCGGGCACGAGGTGGTCGCGGTGACGCTGAAGCTCTGGGCGGATCAGCGGACCGACGGCGAGCGCAGCTGCTGCTCGCCGGAGGCCGTGCTCGGCGCCCGACGGGTCGCGCACTCGCTTGGGATCCCGCATTTGACACTCGATCTCGAGGACGAGTTCCGGGCCGGCGTGGTCGACCCGTTCCTGCGCGGCTATGCGGAGGGTCGCACGCCGAACCCCTGCGTCCTCTGCAACGGCGAGCTGCGGATCGACGCGATGATCGCGCTCGCTGAGCGCCTCGGCGCCTCGCGACTCGCCACCGGGCACTACGCGCGGATCGTCGACGACGGGGACGGCCCGCTGCTCGCCGCGGCTGGTGACGCGGCCAAGGACCAGACCTACATGCTCTCCGGGCTTCGCCCTAGCTCGCTCGCCCGCCTGCGCTTCCCGCTCGGGGAGTTGACGAAGCCGGAGGTGCGGGAGATCGCCTCCCGCGCGGACCTCGAGGTGGCCGGCCGGGCCGAGAGCCAGGACCTCTGCTTCCTCGCCGGCCAGGGCAAGCGGGAGTTCCTGCGCCGCCACGCCGACCTCGAGGACCGGGCCGGGGAGGTGGTCGATCGCCGCGGCCGCCGGCTCGGCTCCCACAACGGCCACCACAACTTCACGGTCGGCCAGCGGCGGGGCCTGGGAGTGGGCGGAGGCGAGCCCCTCTACGTCCTCGGGACGGACGCCGCGACCAACACGGTGGTCGCCGGGCCACGGAGCGAGCTCGCCACGCGGCGGGTGCGGATTCGCGGGGCCAGGCTTCTGCGGCCAGCGGAGCGAGTCGACGGCGTTCGCCTCCGCTACCACTCGCCCAGGCGAGACTGCCGCCTCGAGGTGAACGGCGACCCGAGGGAGGCGATCGTCGCCCTCGCCGAGCCCGTGGAGGGCGCCGCGCCGGGACAGGTGGCCTGCCTGCTGGACGGCGACCTGGTCGTCGGTCACGGCACCATCGCCTAGCGGCGACCAGGCCGCCCTACTTTGAGCGAGGACTATGCCCGAGCGGTTGCGCCGGGCGGCCGCTCGTCGCCGCGATCAGATGGCGAAGCCGTCCTTAGACTCCGCTCCACGATGAAAGTCGAAGAGATCCGCCGGACCTACCTCTCCTTCTTCGAGGAACGCGGGCACAAGGTGGTCCCCTCGGCCTCCCTCGTCCCCTCGGTGCACGACCCGTCGGTGCTCCTGACCACCGCGGGGATGCAGCCGTTCAAGCCCTACTTCCGCGGCGAGGAGAAGCCGCCCGCCCCCCGGGTGACGGACTACCAGCGCTGCTTCCGCACGGTCGACATCGACGAGGTCGGCAACACGGCCAGGCATCTGACCTTCTTCGAGATGCTCGGCAACTGGAGCTTCGGCGACTACTTCAAGGAGCAGTCGATCGCTTGGGGCTGGGAGCTCTCCACCGAGGGCTTCGGCTTCGACCCGGAGGCGATCTGGGTGACGGTCTTCGAGGGCGACCAGGACCTCGGCCTCGGCCCCGACACGGAGGCGATCGAGATCTGGCGCTCGATCGGGGTGCCGGAGGAGAGGATCGTCCCGCTGCCCCGGTCGGAGAACTTCTGGCAGGCCGGCGACACCGGCCCATGCGGTCCCTGTTCGGAGATGTACATCGACAGAGGCCCGGAGTTCGGCGCCCCGGACGACCGGCCCGGCGACGACACCGACCGCTACCTCGAGTACTGGAACCACGTCTTCATGACCTACGACCTGGCGGAGGACGGGTCGCTCGGCGAGCTGCCGATGAAGAGCATCGACACCGGCATGGGGCTGGAGCGCATGGCGGCGATCCTGCAGGACGTCGAGTCGGTCTTCGACACGGACTCGCTCCGTCCGCTCGTCGACCTCGCCGAGGAGCTCTCGGGCCGCTCCTACACCCAGGACCCCGCGACCACCCGCGCGATGCGCATCCTCGCCGACCACTCGCGTGGAGCCGCGGCGATGATCGCGGACGGCGTGGTGCCCTCCAACGAGGAGCGCGGCTACGTCCTGCGGCGGATCCTTCGCCGCGCGATCCACCGGGGACGCTCGCTCGGGCTCGAGGCGCCGTTCATGGAGCGCTTCACCGGGCGCGCGCTCGACATCCTCGGCCCGGCGTACCCGGAGCTCGAGGCGGAGCGCGACACGGTGACGCGCTGGGTCAGCGACGAGGAGGAGAGCTTCGGGCGCACGCTGGACCGCGGCATGCAGATGGTCCGGGACCTGATCCGGCATGCGCACGAGGACCGGACCTCATGGATCGACGCCGAGGACGCCTTCAAGCTCCACGACACCTACGGCTTCCCGTACGACCTGACCAAGGAGCTCCTCGCCGAGGAGGGCCTCTCCGTCGACGATGAGGGCTTCGAGGAGCTGATGGAGGAGCAGCGCTCACGCGCCCGTATGGGGATCGCCACCGCACACGGCTCCGAGGACCACCACGGCGCCGTGCTCACCTTCGCCTCGGCGGCCCCGCCGTCGCGCTTCGTCGGCTACGAGAAGCTGCGGGCGGAGACCAGTGTGCTCGCCGCCCAGCCTGATTTCGGCGGCCACAAAAACCGCCGCCGGACCTACGGGCGCGCCCTGGTCAAGCTCGAGGAGAGCCCCTTCTACGCGGAGGGCGGCGGCCAGGTAGCGGACTCGGGCGAGGTCCGCTGGGAGGGCGGCAGCGCGAGGGTGGCCGACGTCTACCGCGTCGGCGATGACCAGGCGGTCGAGCTCGACAGCCCGCTGGACGGCCTCGGACCCGGAACGCGCGTGGAGGCC
This sequence comes from Actinomycetota bacterium, assembly GCA_046732465.1. Lineage (GTDB taxonomy): Bacteria > Actinomycetota > Thermoleophilia > Solirubrobacterales > 70-9 > DASUPK01. Next base: position 25,250 of record JBKPND010000035.1, on the reverse strand, counting down.
GAGGTGGACCACGTCGCCCGCTTCGCGACGATGCGAAACCACACGGCCACCCACCTGCTGCACGCGGCTCTCAGGGAGCGCCTCGGCACCCACGTCCGCCAAGCGGGCTCGGCGGTGCGGCCCGACAAGCTCCGCTTCGACTTCACCCACGGCGCCCCGCTGACCGCCGAGGAGCTGCGGGACATCGGCGATCGGGTCAACGACTGGATCAAGGAGAGCCACGCGGTGCGGGCGCTCGAGATGTCCCGGATGGAGGCCGAGCGCCTCGGCGCGATGGCCCTCTTCGGCGAGAAGTACGGCGACTGGGTGCGGGTGATCGAGGTCGAGGGCGTCTCCCGTGAGCTCTGCGGCGGCACTCACGTCGCCAACACCGCCGCGATCGGGATCTTCGCGATCTCATCCGAGGGCTCGAGTGCGGCGAACGTCCGCCGCATCGAGGCGCTCACCGGGCCGGCCGCGATCGACTGGTTCCGCGCCCGCTCGCGCCAGCTCTCCGAGATCGGCAGGATCCTGGGCTCCGAGCAGGACCCGGTCGCGGGCGCCCGCCGGGCGGCCGAGTCCATCGAGGAGCTGGAGCAGGGCGCGAGGAAGGCGGGCTCCGAGGACCTCTCCAAGAAGGCCGAGGAGATCGCGGCCTCCGGGCAGAAGATCGGGGGAATCACGGTGTTCGTCGGGCGTGGAGAGGACTCCGATCAGCGAGCGCTGCTGGACCTGGCCGATCGGATCAAGTCCCGCGCTGGCGCGGCGGCCGTCGTCCTCGGCGGCGCGGGAGACGGCAAGGCGACGCTCGTCGCCAGCTTTAGCAAGGAGGTCACCGACCGCGACGTCTCGGCCGTCGACGTGATCAAGGAGGCGGCAAAGGTGATCGGCGGAGGCGGCGGGGGGCGCGAGAACGTCGCCCAGGCCGGTGGCCGGGACCCATCGAAGCTCGACGAGGCGCTGGCGGCAGCCCGGAACGCGATCGAGGCCAAGCTCACGGCCTGATGCCGAGGATTTCGCCGGGCGTTCGGCTGGGCGCCGCGATCGCCGCTGTCGCGGCCGCCGCGGCCGCCGCGGCCATCGCCGCCTTCCTCCTGCTGAGCGGCGGCTCCGACGAGAAGGTCGTCGGCGGGTCGGCCAGGGTGGCGATGGTCACCCCTCCGGACTATCTCGATCCCCAGCTCGCCTACACGACGGAGGCGGCGGAGGCCGATTGGATCGCCTACACGCCGCTGCTCAGCTACCGGCACAAGAGCGGCACGGACGGGGCGGAGCTGATCCCGGGGCTTGCGCAACGGCTGCCGCGGATCTCCCCGGACGGGCGCACCTACCGCCTCACCCTGCGGAAAGGGCTCGTCTACTCGAACGGCCGGCGCGTCGTGGCCAGCGACTTCGCGTACACGATCGAGCGCGCGATCCGGCTGGGCTGGCCGGGCAGGCGCTTCCTGACCGACAACATCCTCGGCGCGCGCGAGTTCGAGCACGGTGAGGCCCCGGAGATCTCCGGGATCAGCACCGACGACACGACGGGTCAGATCGTCATCACGCTGTTGCGTCCCTGGGGAGCGTTCGAGAACGTGCTGGCGCTGCCCGCCACGGGCCTGGTCCCAAGCGGGACGCCGATGCGCGACCTGACCGCCAGGCCGCCACCGGGCGTCGGCGCCTACCGGATCACCGACGTCGTGCCCGGACGCAGCTGGACGATGGTCAGGAACGATCGCTTCGAGCCGCTCGAGATCCCCGACATCCCCTCGGGGAGCCTGGAGCGGATCGCGGTCAAGGTCGTGCACAGCCCCGGAGCCGCGGCGAACCAGGTGCTCGCCAGCCGCGCGGACGGCTACGATCCCGGCGCGCCGCTGCCGGCGGGGATCCAGTCGCGGGCGCGAGACCTGGGCTCGAAGCGCTTCGACCTCGTGGGCATCCCCTCGACGCTCTACTTCTTCCTGAACACGGCGGAGCCGCCCTTCAGCAGCGAGCTTGCCCGGCGCGCCGTGATCACCGCCCTGGACAGGCCGTACATGGCGAAGCTGGGCAAGGGGGCCGTGGACCCGGGCTGCTACCTGATCCCGGACGGGATCACCGGCCACCCGTCGGCCTCCTGCCCGTACGGCGACGCGGACGACCGCGGCGATCTGAAGGCCGCCAGGCAGCTCGTCGGGGAGTCCGGCGTCGCGGGCCTCCCGGTGGTCGTCTGGGTGGAGGACAGCTCTCCGGAGGGGGCCTATGCGCGCTACTACACGAAGCTCCTCAACCGGCTCGGCTTCGATGCCCGCACGAAGGTCGTGGCGACAGCTCAGGACTTCGGCCGGATCGAAGGGGGGCGGACCGACCCGCAGACGGGATTCGCGAGCTGGTTCAACGACTTCCCGAACCCGATCGACTTCTACTCCGTGCTCGACTCCCGCTTCATCGGACCGCCGGGAAGCCCGAACGCGGGACGGGTTCACGACCTCTTCATCCAGCAGCAGCTGGAGAAGCTCAGCCTCGTCCCGGCCCAGGACGTGGGCTCGGCGGCCGGCGACTGGCGGGACCTCGACGAGTACGCGGCGACCAAGGCCTACCTGGCCGTCTTCGGCACGCAGCAGGTTCCCAAGCTGATCTCGGAGCGCATCGCCCCCAGCTCCGCCGTGATCCACCCGCTCTTCCTGAGCGACTGGAGCAGCTGGTCGCTCCGGTAGCAGGGCTTTCCGCTCTACGCCAAATCGGCACACCCAGAACCGGGTACTGCTCCCAAGTGTTGACCGAGTGTTGGCATCGTCTTAAGGAACGCTTGACTTGCGGATTGCGCCGATATATCACTCCCGATGGGTGCAGGTGACAATCCCGTTGGGATCCGGAACAACCACAGGAGGAACAGGGTGAGGAAGCTCACGCAGGTGCTCGTACTGGGCGTCGCTGCAGGCATTGCCACGCTTGGCTTGGCGGCGTGCGGAGGCGGCGATGACAATGGCGGCGGATCCGAAGGCGGAACCGCGACCGTGTTGATGGGCACCGCGCCCGACTACCTCGACCCGCAGGAGGAGTACACGACCCAGGGCGCCGAGGCGACCTGGATCAGTTACACGCCTCTGGTCACCTACAAGCACGAGAACGCGCCGGGCGGGAACGACGTGATTCCCGGCCTCGCGACCGCGCTGCCGCAGATCTCGCAGGACGGGCTGACCTACACCGAGACCCTGCGTAAGAACCTGGTCTTCTCTGACGGCACGCCGATCAAGGCGAGCGATGTCGCCTGCACCTTCGAGCGCATGATCAAGGTGAACTGGGGCGGCAAGAGCTTCTTCACCGACAACGTCGAAGGGGCAACGGACTTCGACGAGGGCAAGTCGGATCACATCTCCGGTGTCACGGCGGACGACAACACGGGCCAGATCACGATCAAGCTCGTGAAGCCGTACGGCGCGTTCACGAACGTGCTGGCGTTCCCCGAGATGGGCGTGGTCCCATGTGGGACGCCGGAGCACACGCTGACGACGGACCTGCCGCCGAGCAGCGGGCCGTACATGGTCACGGACATCGTGCCCAACAAGTCGTTCAGCGTCGTCAAGAACCCGAAGTGGGCCAGCAACAACGTTCCGGACATCCCCCTGGGCCATCTCGACAAGATCGACGTGACGATCGAGTCGAACACTCAGACCGAGGCCCAGCAGGTGCTCAACAACCAGGCCGACAACTTCGACGCGGGTGACACGATCCCGCCGTCGCTGGTGCAGCAGGTTCGCAGTCAGGCGAGCGACCGGTTCGCCGCGGTGACGATCCCGTCGACGTTCTACTTCTTCATGAACACGACGATCCCGCCGTTCAACAACGAGCTGGCGCGGCAGGCGGTCAACGTCGCGATCGACCGGCCGGCGCTCCAGCGCCTGGCGAGCGGGTTCCTGACGCCGGAGTGCTTCTTCATTCCGGAGGGGCTCGCCGGACACCCGGACAGCGAGTGCCCGTACGGGCCCGCGGACGGGAACGGCGACCTCGAGAAGGCCAAGCAGATGGTGCAGCAGTCCGGCACCGCCGGGCAGTCGATCACCGTCTGGGGCGAGCAGCGGGCGCCGCGGACGCAGTACGTGGAGTACTACGCGGATCTACTCAACAAGCTCGGGTACAAGGCCACTCCGAAGCTGATTTCGGACACGACCTACTTCCCGACGATTGGCAACGCGAAGACGATGCCGCAGACCGGCTTCGCCGACTGGATTCAGGACTTCCCGAACCCGGTCGACTTCTACCTGCTGTTGACGACCAGCTCCATCCAGCCGGTCAACAACGAGAATTTCGGCAACGTCAGCGATCCGACGATCGACTCGACGGTGAAGAAGCTCGAGCCGACGCCGACGCAGGATCTCAACTCCGTGGCGGACCAGTGGAAGACGCTGGACGAGTACGTGGCCAAGAAGGGCTACGTGGTCGTGTACGGGTCGGAAGCGGTGCCGAAGTTCTTCAGCGACCGGATCAACTTCGATACGGCGCAGGTGCACCCGACCTACCTGAACGACTGGAGCACCTGGCAACTCAAGTAAGACCGAGAACCGACTAAGAGGATGATTGGGGCGTGCCAGGGCGCCCCAGTATGAGATGGCAGTAGATCCGACCGCTCCAAGCCCCGGGGTTCCGGCAGCCCTAGAGCCGGAGTTGCCCCTGGGCACCGGCGAGCTCCAGGGCGAGGGCGGCGTCGGGCCGTACAAGCTGGCCCTCCGCCGGCTCCGTCGCAACAAGACGGCGCTCGCGTTCGGCGCGATGTTCGTGGTGATCGTCGTCATGTGCCTGTGCGCGCCGCTCTACGCCAAGCACGTCGCTCACACGACCCCCTCAGCCAACCACATCACCGACAAGATCACCGTCCGCGGCAAGGAGCGGGACGTGGTCTCGCCCGACGGCGTCCCGACCGGGCCGACCTGGACCGGCAAGTTCCTCCTCGGAGCCGACACGAACGGCCGCGACGTCGCCGTCCGCCTGCTCTACGGAGGCCGAAACTCGCTCGAGATCGGCTTCATCGCGACGGCCATCACAACCTTGCTGGCGACGGTCATCGCCCTCGTCTCCGGCTTCTTCCGTGGCTTCGTGGACGGGGCCTTATCGCGATTGATGGACCTGATCTGGGCGTTCCCCGTGGTCATCCTCGGGGTCGCGCTAGGCACCGCGCTGGCGCTGGGCGGGCTCGACTTCGGCGTGTTCACGGTCAACGGGAACTCCCTGTTGGTCCCCGCGCTGATCATCGGGGTCGTCTACGTGCCCTACATGTCAAAGCCCTTGAGAGGGCAGGTGCTGGGGTTGCGCGAGAAGGAGTTCGTGGAGGCGTCACGCTCGCAGGGCGCGGGCAATCTGCGAATCATGTTCCGCGAGATCCTGCCCAACGTCGCTTCGAGCATCATCGTCTTCATCCCGTTGATGATCGCCAACGCGATCCTGCTGGAGGCCGCCCTCTCCTACCTCGGGGCCGGGGTGCAGCCGCCGAATCCCTCGTGGGGCACGATGATCGGTGACGGCATCCGGCTGATCCCGAGCGCGATGCACCTGACCCTGATCCCGGGCGGGATGCTCGTTCTCGCCGTGCTCGGGATCAACGTCTTCGGCGACGGTGTGCGCGACGCGCTCGACCCGCGCGCCGAGGTCAGGATCGAGCACTGATGGGGCGCTTCGTCGTACGCAGGCTCCTCTCGATGATCGCCGTGCTGTTCGCGATCTCGGTCCTCACCTTCCTGATCTTCCAGATCATCCCGAACGGCGACCCGACGGTCCGCCTGGGAGGCCGCAATTCGACTCCCCAGACCCGTGAGGCGATTCGCAAGGACTGGGGCTTCGACAAGCCGATCTACGAGCAGTACGCGATCACGATGAAGAAGGTCTTCACGGGCACCGTGGTCTCCTACTCGCAGCAGATCAACGTCGTCGACGAGATCAGGCGGGACCTGCCGGCGACGCTGTCACTCGCGATCGGCGCGGGGGTGATCTGGCTCGGGTTCGGAATCCTGTTCGGCGTGATCAGCGCCGTGAAGGCGGGGAAGTTCACCGACACGAGCCTCACGGTCTTATCGCTGATCGGGGTCTCGACCCCGGTCTTCCTGCTCGGCGCTCTCGTGCTCTGGTTATTCGCGTACAAGCTCACCATCCTCCCGGCCGGCGGCTACGTGCCGTTAACCCAGGACCCCTGGGGATGGTTCACGCACCTGATCGCGCCCTGGTTCGTGCTGTCCGTGCTCTTCATCGGCTTCTATTCCAGGGTGTTGCGCTCGAACATCCTCGACACGATCAATGAGGACTACGTCCGCACCGCTCGGGCCAAGGGCTTGAGCGAGCGGCGGATCCTGATCCACCACGTGCTGCGCAACTCGCTGATCCCCGTGGTCTCGCTCTTCGGCCTCGACTTCGCGGCCGTGATCGGCGGCGGGGCGATCCTCACCGAGTCGGTCTTCAACCTGCAGGGGGTGGGGCAGTACGCGGCGGATTCGATCCAACAGCTCGACGTCCCACCCGTCCTGGTGATCACCATGTTCACGGCGTTCTTCGTGGTCCTGCTGAGTGCCGTCGTCGACGTCATCTACGCCGTTCTCGATCCAAGGATCAGGCTGACGGGATGAGCCCCCGCGCAACCGGAGCGCCGGTGAAGCCCAAGCCCCTGCTCGAGGTCGAGGACCTCAAGGTCGAATTCGCCACCGACGAGGGCGTCGTGCACGCTGTGGACGGGGTCTCGTTCTCGATGCAGGACGGCGAGGTGCTCAGCATCGTGGGCGAGTCCGGCTGCGGCAAGTCGGTGACCGCGATGACCATTCTCGGTCTCACCAGGGGACCGAACGCGCGCATCACCGGTTCCGTTCGCTACCACGGCACGGAGCTGACGACCGCCGGCGCGGAGGAGCTCCAGGCGATCCGGGGCGACCGGATCGCCATGGTCTTCCAGGACCCGATGTCCTCCTTCAATCCGGTGCAGCGGATCGGGGACCAGATCGTCGAGGCGATTCAGGCGCACGTGGAGATCTCCGACGACGACGCCCACCGGAAGGCCGTCGAGTCCCTCGCCTCCGTCGGAATTCCTGATGCCGAAACTCGCGCCCGCCACTACCCGTTCGAGTTCTCCGGTGGGATGAGGCAGCGGGCCATGATCGCGATGGCGCTCGCACTCGATCCGGCGATCCTGATCGCGGATGAGCCCTCGACGGCGCTCGACGTGACGATCCAGGCCCAGATCCTCGAGCTCCTGCAGCAGCTCAACGAGGAGCACGGCCTCTCGGTGATACTGATCACCCACGACCTCGGCGTCGTCGCCGAGATCGCCGACCGCGTCCTCGTCATGTACGCCGGCCAGGTTGTGGAGCAGGGGACGCTCGACGAGATCTTCTACGACCCGCAGCACCCCTACACCTGGGGCCTCCTGGGCTCGCTGACGCGGCTCGATCGAGATCGCCCGGACCGGCTTCCGCAGATCGGAGGGGCACCGCCATCGCTGATCGCACCCCCCATCGGCTGCCGCTTCCAGCCTCGCTGCCCCCACGCCTTCGACAAGTGCTCCGAACTACCCGCGCTTGAAGAGCGCCTGCCGATGGCGACCGGACATCTGGACCGTTGCTGGCTCGAGCCCAGCCGGAAAAAGGAGCTCCGCGAGGTCGAGGGGCGAATCGCGCTGGAGGTGCCGGCCTGATGGCGAAGGGCGACCCGATCCTCGAGGTCGAGCACCTCGTCAAGCACTTTCCGATCAAGCAGGGGATCCTGATCGACCGGCAGGTGGCGAGCGTCAAGGCGGTCGACGACGTGAGCCTCACGCTCCGCGAGGGCGAGACCCTGGGGCTGGTGGGCGAGTCCGGATGCGGCAAATCGACGCTCTGCAGGACGTTGGTCCAGCTGCTCGAGCCGACCTCGGGATCAGTCAAGTACAACGGCAGGGAGCTGGTGGGCCTTTCCCGCCGGGAGCTCCGGCCGGTCCGGCGCGAGATCCAGATGATCTTCCAGGACCCGTACGCGTCGCTGAATCCGCGCAAGCGCGTCGGCCAGATCATCGGCGATCCGATCCAGCTCCATGGCCTTGCTTCGGGTAACCAGCTGCGGCGTGAGGTTCAGGAGCTGATGGAGAGAGTCGGCCTCCAGCCCGAGCACTACAACCGCTACCCGCACGAGTTCTCCGGCGGCCAGCGGCAGCGGATCGGGATCGCCCGAGCGCTGGCGCTGCGGCCGAAGCTGATCATCGCCGACGAGCCCGTCTCGGCCCTCGACGTCTCGATCCAGGCCCAGATCATCAATCTGCTCGAGGACCTGCAGGACGAGTTCGACCTCTCCTACATCTTCGTCGCGCACGATCTCGGCGTCGTCCGTCACGTCTCGGATCGGATCGCCGTGATGTATCTGGGGAAGATCGTCGAGCGTTCGCCCGCTGATCTGCTCTACGACCGCCCGGTCCACCCTTATTCGGTGGCGTTGCTCTCGGCCGTGCCGATTCCAGATCCGAGGGCGAATGCGGAGCGTCAGCCGGTCGTGCTCGAGGGCGAGGTGCCGAGCCCCGTCAACCCCCCGCCCGCATGCCACTTCCACACCCGCTGCCCCTGGGCGACCGAGATCTGCTCGCAGGACGAGCCTCCGCTGGCCGAGTACGAGTCCGGCCAGGCGGCGGCCTGCCACCACCCGCGCAACGTCGACTCGCGGATGATCGGTGACGCGACCGTGGCCCCGGACAGCCCGTCATCCGCCAGCGAGACGCTGCCCTCGGAGGCGGAGCGGGTCCCGGCCGCTACTCGATAGCTTCTTGCGGGTGCTCGCGCTCGATTACGGCACCGCCCGCTGCGGCTGCGCGATCTCGGACCCGAGCGGGACGCTCGCGCGCCCGCTGGCCGCGATCGAGCCGCCGGATCCGGAGGCCATCGCGGAGCTGGTCGCCGCCGAGGGTGCAGAGCGGGTGATCGTCGGTTTGCCCACCACCCTCTCTGGGGGGGAGGGCGAGCAGGCCAAGCTGAGCAGGGAGTTCGCGGGGGAGTTGAGCCAGCTTCTGGACGTTCCCGTCGAGACATATGACGAGCGCCTCACGACACGGATGGCGGAGCGGAGCGCCCGCGAAGGGGCTCGCGCGGATCCGGATTCCCTCGCCGCCGCGCATCTGCTCGAGTCCTACTTGATGTCGCTGGAGGGCTCGTAGTGGACGAGGAACAGGACTGGTTTGCGGACACCGAGGGCAACCTGACCGCGCCGGGTGAGGGGTCGAAGCCGCCGACGGACGAGTTCGGGCGAGACGATCCGGCGTCACTGGAGCGGGAGCGCCGGCGCCGCGAGAGAGAGGCGCGGCGCGGCAAGTCCCGGCGTGCCCCCGAGCCCGAGCCGGAGCCCCAGCGTGCGCCCGAGGCCGCCCCGCAGCGTCCGCCGCAGCCCCTGAGGTCGCCCGCGGCCACCGCGGAGGCTCCGCGTACCACCAGGCCGAAGCCGGCGCAGCCGGAGGCCGGCGACGGCGGCGATTCGCGGCCTCGCCTGCAGCGGGGTCGACGCGGGCCTTACAGGCGGCGCCGGTTCCTCGCGCTCGGTCTGCTGCTGGTCGGGGCGCTCCTCGCGTGGTTTCTGATCGCCTTCTTCCAGCCCCCGCCCTTCGATCCGGGCAAGGGCTCGGGCGAGGCGATCGTCACGGTCCCGGAGGGCGCCAGCGCGAGCCAGGTCGCCGATCTGCTCACCGACAACGACGTGGTCTCCAACGGCACGCTCTTCGAGTGGCGCCTCAAGCTGGCCGGCAAGACCGGCCAGATCCTGCCGGGGCGCTACGTCCTCGCGCACAACATGAGCTACAGCGAGGCGATCGACAAGCTGACCAGCGCCGGCGGCAAGGTCAACGTGACGATCCCCGAGGGCGAGGATCGAACCCAGATCGCCAATACGGTGGGGGACCTCGGCCTGAGCGGCGACTACCTCGCCGCCACCAAGAGCTTCAAGGGCTTCGATCCCAACCGCTACGGCGCGCAGGATCCGAAGTCGCTGGAGGGGTTCCTGTTCCCGGCCACCTACGAGCTCGACCCGGGGGCGAACGTGAACCAGCTCGTCTCCGAGCAGCTTCAGGCGTTCCGGCAGAACATCGCCGGCGTGAACATGTCGTACGCGAAGTCGAAGAACCTGACCGTCTACGACGTCCTCACCATCGCCTCGATGATCGACAAGGAGGTGATGATCCCCTCCGAGCGCCCGCTGGTGGCGGCGGTGATCTACAACCGGCTGCACCGTGGGATGCCTCTCGGCATCGACGCTACGACCCGCTTCGAGTTCCACAACTACACGGGCGAGATCACCCAGTCCCAGCTGCAGTCGCCCTCGCCGTACAACACACGGACTCACGTCGGCCTGACTCCGACGCCGATCGGGAACCCTGGCCTGGCGGCGATCAAGGCGGCCGCTCGCCCGGCCAAGGTCAACTACCTCTACTACGTGCTGAATGGCGACGGCAGCGGCCACCACTGCTTCACGGCGAGCGGGCAGGAGTTCAACCAGTTCGTCGCCGCCTCGAACTCGGGTCGCCCGACCCCGAACTGCCGGAACTGACGGCTCGCGGATGAAGCGCCTCGCGGTGCTCGGGCACCCCGTCTCGCACTCGCGCTCCCCGGCGATGCAGAACGCGGCGCTGGAGGCGCTCGGCCTCGGCGCAGAATGGAGCTACGAGGCGATCGACGTCGAGTCGGCCGCGTTCGGCGCCCGCGTCAGGGGGCTCCCCGGTGACGACTTCGTGGGGGCGAACGTCACGATCCCGCACAAGGAAGCCGCGCTCGCCGTCGCCGACGAAGCCTCGGAGGCGGCCGAGCGGATCGGGGCGGCGAACACGCTCAGTTTCGGCGCCGGCGGCATCCGAGCCGACAACACGGACGCCCCCGGCCTGATCGCCGCGCTCCCGGGCTCCGCCGACGGCCGCACCGCGCTCGTCATGGGAGCCGGGGGCTCGGCCCGGGCGGCGGTCTGGGCGCTCGCGGAGAGGGGGGCCTCCGTGTCCATCTGGAACCGCACGCCGGAGCGGGCCGATGAGCTCGTCCGCGACCTGGCCACGGCCGGAGCGGGCACCCCAGCCGAGGGACGCCTCAGGGCCGTGACCGCCGAGCAGGTGCGCGGCAACGGCTACGAGCTGATCGTCAACTGCACGGCGATCGGGATGCGAGACGAGGAGCCCTTCGAGCACCTGCCGCTCGCCCCGGAACGGCTCGCCCCCGGCGTCGTGGTCGTGGACCTCGTCTACGCGGGCTCGGAGAGCCGCCTGGTGCGGGAGGCGCGCGACCGGGGGGCGACGGCCGTCGAGGGCCTGGAGGTGCTCGTCCGGCAGGGAGCGGAATCGCTGCGGATCTGGACCGGCGTGGACCCGCCACTCGACGTCATGCGCGAGGCCGCGCGCCAGGGGACCTGAGTCCCTAGTGCTAATTTTTCGTTAGTGCCGAAGCTCAGGTTGATCTCGGGCGGATTGCAGATGATCTCCGACGGCGTCGCCGACGCGAGCCCGTCGGCGAGCCCCGAGCGCCTGCCCGACGCCGACGCCTTCGATGCCTATTCACACACGGTCTCAGGGGTGGCTGAGCGGCTGACGCCATCGGTCGCCCATCTGGCGGTCTCCCGGCGCACCCGGCGCGGGCGCTCCGCCGAGGGGGCGGGCAGCGGCGTCGCTATCTCCTCGGACGGCTACATGCTGACCTCGGCCCACGTGATCGCCGGAGCCCGGGGAGCGAGCGCCACCTTCTCGGACGGTCGGGAGCTGAGCGCCGAGGTCGAGGGGTCCGATCCGCTCTCCGATCTGGCGGTGGTCCGCGTCGACGCGCGCGACCTGGTGCCGGCCCAGCTCGGCGATGCGGACGAGCTGCGCGTCGGCCAGCTCGTCGTGGCGATCGGCAGCCCGATGGGGCTCGCCGGCACCGTGACGGCGGGAGTGGTCTCGGCGCTCGGGCGATCGCTGCCGACGCAGTCGGGTTCCGCCGTGCGCCTGGTCGAGAACGTGATCCAGACGGACGCCGCCCTCAACCCCGGGAACTCGGGCGGCGCCCTGGCGGACGGCCTCGGCCGGGTCGTGGGGATCAACACCGCGGTCGCCGGCATCGGGCTCGGTCTCGCCGTGCCGATCAACGATGCGACCCGGCAGATCATCTCGGCGCTGATGAACGAGGGCAGGGTCCGCCGGGCCTACATCGGCATCGTCGGCGGCTCGCGGCCGCTGCCTCCGAGGGTCGCCGGCCGCCTCGGGCGCGAGAAGGGGATCGAGGTGGTCGAGGTCGTTCCCGGCAGCCCGGCGGGCCGCGCGGGGCTGCGCCCCGAGGATCTGATCGTGGCGGTCGACGGCGAGCCGATGGGCGACGTCGGCGACCTGCAGCGGCTGATGGTCGCCGAGCGAATCGGCCAGGGGATCCAGGTCGAGGTCGTCCGTGACGGCGCCTCGCTCGAGCTGGACCTGATCCCGCGCGAGCTCGAGTCCTAGAGCCCGCTAGCGCGTCTTCTTCGTCTTCTTGCCCTTCCGGGCGGCCTTCTTCTGCTCCTTCGCGCCCGGTTGCACGATCTCGAGCTGGGCCGCCGGCTGCCCGATCATGCGCGGCTTGGCCGAGGCGCCGAACAGGATGCCGAAGATCCCGGGCGTGTCGGCGAGGAGCTCGAAACGGGCGGGAGTGTCGGGCGTTGCGAAGCCGATCAAGCCGAACTCGTGGATCTCGATCTGCGTCGGAAAGCTGGAGCGGACGAGCAGAGTGAACTGATCGTTGACATCCGCGCGCACGAGGGGAAACAGCCTCTTACCGGCGGGGCTCTTCCCGACCTTGATCTTCGTCGGCCGCTGGAAGGCGGGGTTGGGCGCGGACGTGGTCGTCGTCTGAGTGGTGGTCGTGGCCGTCGTGCCGCCCTCGTTGAGCGTGCGCTGCGGCACCAGCGCGGCCGCCAGGGTGGAGAGCCCCAGCAGGACCAGCATCACGATCAGCAGGCGTCGGGCGGCCATCACTTGGGGGAGAGGTTCGGCGCCACGGCGCTCTCAACGATATGGCCGCCGCGCTCCTCGACGCCTCGCTCGTCCTCCTGCTCGGCGCGGTCACGATCAGCGACCTCCGGACGAGGCTGATCCCGGACGGCCCCCTCGCCGCGAGCCTGGGGGTGGCCCTGGGGATCTGCGCGCTCACCGCGCCGTCCCAGCTCCCCGAGCGGCTTGCCGCGGGCGCCTGCGCGGCCGGCTTCCTGCTCGCCGCCGCCCTGATCCGTCCCGACGGCATGGGGCTCGGCGACGTCAAGTTCGCTGGCGTGATCGGCGTCTATCTCGGCGCGGCGGTCGTCGTTGCGATGCTGGTCGCCTTCGCCTCCGGCTCGGTGGTCGGCCTGGCCCTGATCGCCCGGCGCGGCTGGGCGGCGCGCAGCCAGACCATCCCGTTCGCGCCCTGTCTGGCCCTGGGCGCGCTGGTCGCGGTCGCGCTTCGCCTCTAGCTACGCAACCCCGAGCCCGTGCCCGGAAAGCGGGTCCATCTACGCTGCCCCGCGTGACTCTGAGATTCACGACAGCGGGCGAATCGCACGGCCCCGGGCTGGTTGCGATCGTCGAGGGCATGCCGGCCGGGCTCGAGCTCGACCGGGGTGCGCTCGACCGCGAGATGGCGCGCCGCCAGCTCGGCCATGGCCGCGGCGGCCGGATGAAGATCGAGAGCGACGCGGTCGAGATCCGCTCCGGCCTCAGGCACGGTCGCACCCTGGGCAGCCCGATCGCCGTGCTGGTCGCCAACCGCGACTACCCGAACTGGGATGAGCGGATGAACCCCTGGCCCGTGGACACGGAGGTCGAGGAGACTCACCTGCCCCGGCCCGGGCACGCCGACCTCGCCGGCCTGCAGAAGTTCGGGTTCACCGACGTGCGGAACGTCCTGGAGCGGGCCAGCGCGCGCGAGACCGCCGCGCGGGTGGCCGCCGGGTCGGTCGCGAAGGGCTTTCTGAGCGCGGTCGGCGTCGAGGTCCACAGCCACGTCATCCAGATCGCCTCGGTGAACGCACCGGTGCGGGACGAGCTCACCCCGGAGGATTTCGCCGGCGTCGACGACTCGCCGGTGCGCTGCCTGGACCCCGACGCCTCCCAGGCGATGGTCGCGGAGATCGACCGCCTGCGCAAGGAGAACGAGTCGCTCGGTGGCAAGTTCGAGGTGCGGGCCTTCGGCCTCGTCCCCGGGATCGGGTCGTACGCCTCCTGGAGCGAGAAGCTCGACGGCCGCCTCGCGCAGGCGATCTGCTCGATCCAGTCGGTCAAGGGGGTCTCCCTGGGCGAGGCCTGGGACGTCGCGGGCCGGCCGGGGTCCGAGGCTCACGACGAGATTTTCTTCACGGAGGATCGGGGCTGGTACCGGGAGACCAATCGGGCCGGGGGCCTGGAGGGCGGGATGACCAACGGCGAGCCGCTGATCGTGCAGGCGGCGATCAAGCCGATCTCCACGATGACCCAGCCCCTCCGCTCCGTGGACACCGAGACCAAGGAGCCGGCCCAGGCCATGCGGGAGCGAACCGACTCCACAGTGGTGCCCGCGGCCGCCGTGGTGGCCGAGGCGATGGTCGCCCTGGTCGTCGCCGCCGCGTACCGCGAGAAGTTCGGCGGAGACCACATCGACGACGTGCTGGCGGCGCTCTCGGCGTACAAGGAGCGCATCGGGTGGCGGCGGTAGCTGCACACCACGGCCTCGTCTTCATCGGCTTCATGGCGGCGGGCAAGACGCGGGCCGCCGAAGCTGTCGCGGAGCGGCTCGGCCTCGGCCTGATCGACACCGACCAGCTGCTCGAGCGCGAGCTGGGAGAGCCGATCGCCGCGTTCTTCGAGCGAGAGGGCGAGCAGGAGTTCCGCCTCCGCGAGGAGCGCCTCGTCGTCACCGTTCTCGACGCGCTCGCAGGCCAGGTCGGCGGCCCGTCCTCGGTGGTGGCTCTGGGCGGCGGCGCGGTGGAGAGGGTCGCCGTGCAGCGCGCGCTCGCCCAGCACCTGCCGATCTGGTGCGACGTCGACGAGGAGGTGGCGTGGGAGCGCGCGTCGGGCTCCGAACGTCCCCTCGCCCAGGATCGGGAGGAGTTCTCGCGGCTCTTCGTCGCCCGGCGGCCGACCTACGAAAAGCTCGCCCACGCGATCCTGCCGTCGGAAGCGAGGATCACGGGCGAGGCGGCCGCGCCCTGGCTCGCCGCCATGCAGGGCAGTCCGAGCGTGCGGATGGCATGGGCGCGGTCGGAGACCGGCTCCTACCCGGCGATTGTGGGGGAGGGGGCGCTTGGGATGCTCGACGACGCTCGCGAGGCTCTGCCCGCAGGGCTGCCCGCGCGCGCCTTCTGCGTCGCGGACTCGGCCGCGCTCGAGCGGCACGCCCAGCTCCTGCCCCGGACCGAGGCGACCTTGGAGATCGAGGCAGCTGAGAGCTCCAAGACGATCTCGCAGGCCGGGCGCGTCCTTCGCAGACTGGCAAAGGCCGGAGCCCGTCGAGACGATTGCGTGCTGGCCTTCGGCGGTGGCGTGGTGGGGGACCTCGCCGGCTTCTGCGCCGCCACCTACCAGCGCGGCATCCCGCTCGTCCAGGCGCCGACCACACTGGTCGCCCAGGTGGATTCCGCCTACGGCGGCAAGACCGGGGTGGACCTCCCGGAGGCGAAGAACTACGTAGGCGCCTACCACCAGCCGATCGCCGTCCTCGCCGATCCCACGGTGCTCCAGACGCTGCCACCCGAGGAGCTCGCGGCCGGCTTCGTCGAGGTGCTGAAGACGGGGCTGATCGCGGGCGATCCACTCTGGGAGCGGGTGCGCGGGATCGAGGCGCTGGATCCGGCCGCGCTCCGCGATGTGGTCTTCGAGTGCGCGCGTGTGAAGATCGCGATCGTCGCCGAGGACGAGCGCGATTCCGGTCGGCGCGCCGTGCTGAACCTCGGGCACACGGTCGGGCACGCGATCGAGGCGGCGACCGAGTACTCGCGCTACCGGCACGGTGAGGCGGTCGGCCTCGGCCTGCTGGCTGCGCTGCGGCTCTCGGGCGCGGAGGCGCTCCGCACCGAAGTCGAAGGGCTGCTCGCCTCGCACGGGCTGCCGGTCTCCATGGACCCGTCGGTCTCGGTCGACCAGGTCGTTGAGGCCATCGGCCTGGACAAGAAGCGGACCAGCGAGGGCGTCGGCTTCGTCCTGCTCGAGGAGCCGGGCAAGCCGCGGTGGGGGGAGCCGGTGGAGCCGGATAGGGTCCGCGCGGCCGTGGAGGAGTTGCGTTGACGCCCACCACCCGCAACCGTGTCGAGGTGCTGCACGGCGTCAACTTCGACATGCTCGGAAGCCGCGACAGGGACATCTACGGGGACTTCACGCTCCCCGAGCTCGAGGTGAGGATCAAGCGCTTTGCCCGCGATCTGGACCTGGAGGCCTTCTTCTTCCAGACGAACTCCGAGGGAGAGTTCGTCGAGCACGTGCACCGCCTGCCGGAGATCGCCGACGCCGCGATCGTGAACGCGGGCGCCTGGACCCACTACTCCTGGGCAATCCGCGATGCGCTCGATCTGACCGGGATCCCCACGGTGGAGGTCCACCTGTCCGACATCAGCAAGCGCGAGGAGTGGCGCCGTCACTCCGTGTTCGACGGGCTCGAGCTGCTCGTAGGCCAGATCTACGGCAAGGGCCCGGACGGGTACAGGGACGCGCTCGAATTGCTCGCGAGTAGGCTGGGCGTATGAGCACGACGGTGTCGGTCGCGGGAGAACGTCTGGCGGAGTTGGTCACCGAGCGGGAGCTCGATCAGCTCTTCGTCTCCGACCTGGTGAACGTCCGCTACCTCACCGGCTTCACTGGGACGAACGGCGCCTGCCTGGTCGGCCGCGAGGAGCTCGTCTTCTTCACCGATTTCCGCTACACCGAGCGCGCCGCACATGAGGTCGCTCCGGAGTGGGAGCGTCCGGCGGCGGAGCGCGAGCTGGTGCCGCAGATCGCGGCACGCATGTCCGGAAGGGTGGGCTTCGAGGACGCCAAGCTGAGCGTTCGTCAACTCGCCCGCCTGGAGGCGGCGGTCGGTGAGGACGTCGATCTGGTCCCCGCCGGTGACCTGGTCGAGCGGCTCCGCGCCGCCAAGGAGCCCGAGGAGATCGAGAGGATGACCGCGGCAGCAGAGCTCGCTGACGACGCCTTGCGCTGGGTGGTCGAGCGCGGCCTCGCAGGGCGCACCGAGCGGGACGTCGCCCGCGCCTTCGAGGCGCGGGTCCGCGAGCTCGGCGCCGAGCCCTCCTTCCCTCCGATCGTCGCCGCCGGGGAGAACGGCGCTCTGCCGCACGCCGAGGCCGGAGAACGGGAGATCGGCTCTGGGGAGCTGGTCGTCTTCGACATGGGCGCTGAGCTCGACGGCTACTGCTCGGACGGCACGCGGACCTTTGCGACCGGTGAGCCCGGGGACGAGGCTCGCGAGGTCTACGACCTGGTGCTGGCGGCACAGCTCGCCGCCCTCGGGGCGATCCGCCCGGGCGCCGCCGGCAAGGAGGTCGATGCGGTCGCGCGGGAGCTGATCGCCGAGGCGGGCCACGGAGACCACTTCGGCCACGGCCTCGGTCACGGCGTGGGCCTCGAGCTGCACGAGGCGCCCAGGCTCGCGACCACCTCCGAGGACGAGCTCCGCGAGGGCAACGCGGTGACGGTGGAGCCCGGGATCTACCTCCCCGGCCGCTTCGGCGTCCGCATCGAGGACCTCGTGGTGCTCACCGGGGACGGCTACCGCAACCTGAGCGGCACGTCCAAGGAACTCACCGTCGTCGACTGACGCAAGCCCCGCCTAACCCGTAGGCGGACCGTGTGGATTAGTGGTTGTCAGACAACCCTTAATCCGCACAGACCCCATCGAGCGAGAGTGGCGGGCTGAAAACCCAGGCTTCAGGCTGTCGTCGGAGCGCCGCTAGGCGGTCGCCGGCGCCTCGATCGGCCCAGAGACCGGCTCGCCGCCCCGCCTGATGCGCGCCCCGAGCAGCGGGAAGATCAGCGTCGAGAGAATTGCGGCCCCGACCAGGCCGGCGGCTGTGGAGGTCCTCATGTGCCCGGCCTCGATCGCGAGGGTGGTGATCGCCACCACGAGCGGGAGCTCGGTCGCCGAGTAGACGGCGAGGGCGAACCGATCCCGGAGGTCGAGCTCGCTTCGATAGAGCAGCAGCGCCGGCACCCCGCGCACGACCAGGAACAGGCCCACGAACATCGGCACCTTGAGCAGCGCCCCCACGCTCGAGGTGAGCGCGTCGAGGTCGAATGCCATCCCGCTGGTGATGAAGAAGAACGGGATCAGCAGCCCGTAGCCGACCGCGTTCAGCTTGGAGTCGAACACCGCCACCTCCCGGCCGCGGAGGGCGATGCGCGTGATCATCCCCGCGACGAACCCGCCCAGCAGAAGGTCGAGCCCGAGCTGGGCAGCGAGGGCGACGAGCGCGAAGACCAGCACGACCGCCAGGCGGACCGCGAGCTGGCTCGAGGTCTCGAAGGTCTTCTCGACGAGCGGCCAGCCCCTCCACGCAGAGCGCACCGCGAGGATCCCCGTGATCACCGCCAGGAAGATGAAGAGCACCAGGATCAGCGCCTCATGCAGCGGATGGTCGGTCGAGAGGATCAGCGTCACCAGGAGGATCGGCCCGAACTCCCCGATCGCGCCCGCGCCCAGCAGGTAGGTGCCGAATCGCGTCCGCATCTCTCCGGCGTCGCTGAGGATCGGGATCAGCGTCCCGATCGCGGTGGTGGCCATCGCCGAGCCGGTGTAGAGGAACGACAGGATCACCCCGACCGCGGCGAGCACGCCGCCGATCCCGTAGGCGAGGGCGAGCGAGATCGCCCAGCCGGTGACGGCCAGCTCGAGCGGCCGTCCCTTGATCCGATCGAAGTCGATCTCGTAGCCGGCGAAGAAGAACAGCATCCCCAGCCCCAGGTTCCCCAGCAGCGAGGTGGTCGGATCGAGCCGGGCGATGTCGAATCCCTGCGGTCCGATCACGATCCCGAGCACGAGCTCCACCACCACGACCGGGATCGTCAGCCGCGGCGAGACGGCGAGAACGATCAGTCCGGCGACGGCCGCCGCGATGACGATGGCCAGCGCGGACGTCTCATCGACGCCGGCCGCCACCGTCCCTAGCGGCAACTGAGCCATCGGCGTCACTCTAAGCCGGACACCGGCTCGATCTCAGCCCGTGTATTGCGCCTCCGGTGCCGCGTCTCCGTGGCGGACCTCGGCTCGATCCTCCCCGTAGCCCCGGGTCTCGTAGGCGATCATCGACCAGAGCACGACGTTGAGCACGGCGAGCATCACCAGGGCTGAGAGCTCGAGGGCGACCGGGTAGAGCGCGAAGAGCAGCAGGGCCATACCGAGGCGGTGCCGGTTCATGCTCCGGACGTGGCGGTAGCGGAAGGAGACCAGGCCGAGCAGGTAGACGGCGACACCGCCGACCAGGGCGAAGGCCGGGACGTCGTCCAGTGCGTCGGTGGGGTGCCCCAGGGACTTCTTCAGGCCGAGCGCGAGCAGGATGATCCCGGCGACCAGGAGGAAGTGGATGTACGAGTAGGAGTCCCGGGCCAGCTCGTTTCGCACCTTCCCCTCGGGAGCGCGTACCAGCCGCCGCGCCGAGACGAGGGCGACGATGTCGAAGTAGACCCACCAGAGCGCCGCGACAACCCCGATCCCGAGCGCCGCCGCGGCCGTGATCCCCCAGGTGAGATCGCTTCCGGCGCCGAGCCCGATTGCCACGATCGACTCTCCCAGGGCGATGATCACGATCAGGCCGTGGCGCTCGGCGAAGTGGCCGGGCACCAGGTGCCAGCCCTCCGAGCCGAACAGGTAGGGCTCTCCCATGTCGAGGATCAGGGCGAGCCCCCATACGGCCGCTTGAGCACCTGGGTCGAGAAAGGACCCGACGACCAGCAGCGAGATGCCGATCGCGGTCCCGATTCCCAGGCCCATCACGGAGCGCCGGAAGCTGGGGTCGTCGCGGGCCGCGAGGGCGAGCAGGAAGATCTGCGCTACCCGCACCGCCCCGTAGGCGACGGCGAACTGGGTCCCCAGGCTCCCGAACGCCTCCGGCACGCAGATGGCGGCGATCAGGAAGCCCGCCATCGCTGCGAACAGCGCCAGCCGGACCCCGCCCTCCTCCGGGTCGACGACGCTGGTCAGCCAGGCGTAGGCCGTCCACGACCACCAGAGCAGCGCGAGGACCAGCATCCCCTCGCCGAGGCCGCCCCAGGTCGTGTTGTGCGACATCAGGGTGGTGCACTGCGTGATTGCCAGGACGAAGACGAGGTCGAAGAACAGCTCGAGCGGCAGCACCCGGTCCTCCTGCCGGAGCGCTGCCCCGAGACGCAGGCGCTGAGTCCGGTCGGTCGCCATGGGCGGCATCGTCCCACGGCCCGACTCTCACCGGGCGCGCTGGCTAGCCTTCCGGGCCGTGATCAGCACTAACCAGTTCTGAAAGAGACCAACTGACACATCGCAGGAGCCAGTCGGTTCGGCTGACCACATGAGAGATGGGCCTTTGCCCCCATTGCTGGCCCCCGCGGCCCCGCTGATACTCGATCGAGACCACCCTCGATCAAAGGAGATCAGCATGGAATCAGCAACCTTTCGCCCCCGCGCGCCAGCGATCGGCGTCCCAAAGGCAGCGGATCGCCTCAAGAGCGATCCTGCCTATCAGGCGTTTTGGCTGCTGCGAATCGCCTTTACCGCAGCGCCGATCCTCTTCGGCGTGGACAAGTTCTTCAATGTCCTAGTCGACTGGGATATCTATCTCGCACCCTGGATCAACGACATCGTTCCGGGTAGCGGTGCCGACGCGATGTACGCAGTCGGGGTCGTCGAGATCGTCGCCGGCCTCGCCGTCGCGCTCAAGCCCCGCTACGGCGCCTACCTGGTTGCAGCATGGCTAGGCGGCATCGTCGTCAACCTACTCACGTTTTCGGGCTACTACGACATCGCGCTGCGAGACTTCGGCTTGATGCTCGCCGCGTTGACACTGGCCCGGCTCGCGAGCCGCTACGACCCGCCCGGCCTGGGCATCCACGCCTGAGGCCATGCTCGTCCCGGCGCAGGCAGCTGAGCCTGCGCCGGGTAGAAGGGGAGTCATGACTAGCCAAACCGCTGTCTCGCCCGCCGCCAGTCAGAGGGGCCGAGGTTATGCACCGATACGGGACTACGCTGCGATCGGGGACGGTCGGACGGTCGCACTCGTAGCGCGAGACGGCTCAATTGACTGGCTGCCGTTTCCCGCCCTCGATTCGCCATCCGTCTTTGCCGCGATTCTCGATTCAGGAGGCGGAGGCCGCTTTGTCTTTGAGCCGGAAGTCCCCCACGCGATTGAACGCCGCTATCTGCCTGAGACCAATGTCCTGGAGACGACGTTCGTCGCCGATCAGGGAACGGTGAGCGTCACCGATGCGATCACGCTGCCGCGTGGTCCATTGGGCCCCTTCATGGAGCTACAGCGCAGGATCGACGGCCACTCAGGAAGCGTGCCGATGCGCTGGAGCGTCGAGCCCCGCTTCGGATACGGCAGCCGTCGGGCGCGATCCGGCTGGCGGGGTTCTGTGCCGGTATTGGAATCGGGAGGTGACGCTCTGGCCGTGCTCGCCCACGACGCAGGTACGCCCGAATCTGGGCCAGATGGCATTGGCGCGCGCCTCCAGGTTCAGGCCGGTTCGCGCGGCGTTGTCGCCCTTTCCTTCGCCCGCCAGGAACCGCTTGTGCTGCCGAGTCGGCCCGAACTTGATGCCCGGTTCGAGGAAACCTGCGCCGCCTGGCGAGATTGGGCCCAGGGGCGCAGCTACAGCGGCCGATGGGGTGATGCGGTCCTTCGCAGCGCGCTGGCGCTGAAGCTGCTCGTCCATGCGCCCTCGGGGGCGCTTGCGGCAGCGGCCACGGCCTCGCTACCGGAGGTGATCGGCGGTGAGCGCAACTGGGACTATCGCTACTGCTGGATTCGCGACAGCGCCTTCACCCTGAACGCCTTTCTGCGACTCGGATGCCCGGCCGAGGCCCGGGCCTACTTCTGGTGGCTGATGCACGCTTCCCAGCTGACTCATCCGCGGCTTAATGTGCTCTACGGCTTGGGAGGCGGCGATCGAGCGGCCGAGCGGGAGTTGCCACTCGAGGGCTACCGCGGCTCGCGTCCCGTTCGGGTTGGCAATGCCGCCGCCGAGCAGCTTCAGCTCGACATCTACGGCGAGTTGATGGAGACGGCATGGCTGTATGCAGATGCTGGCAACCGGATTGATCGGGACATAGCCCGCAGGCTCGCCGACATCGCCGACTTGGTCTGCGAGATCTGGGACAAGCCCGACTCGGGAATCTGGGAGGTCCGGAGCGAGCCAGTCCACTTCACCCAGTCAAAGATGATGTGCTGGATTGCGCTCGATCGCGCACGGCGCCTTGCCGGCCGCGGCATCATCCCGGCCGAGCAGGCCCCGCGCTGGGACGAGGCGTCCGAGGCGGTCCAGGAATTCATTGAGACTGAGTGCTGGTCCCCGGCCAAGCGCAGCTACGTACGCTACGCCGGGGCCGAGGAGCTCGATGCGAGCCTTCTGCTCGGCGTCCTCCACGGCTACGAGGGGAACGGGGAGGAGCGCCTGGCCCAGACGATTGACGCGGTGCGACGCGAACTCGCCCAGGGCCCGTACGTCTTGCGCTACAGCGGCGAGGATGGGCTCTCGGGCACCGAGGGAGCCTTCATCACCTGTTCCTTCTGGCTTGCCGAGGCCCTGGCCCGTCAGGGGCAGCTCGACAAGGCTGCTGGGCTGATGGACCAGCTGGTCGTCCTGGCCAATGACGTCGGTCTCTACAGCGAAGAGATCGACCCCGCGACTGCAGAGTTCGCCGGCAATTTCCCACAAGGGCTCTGTCACTTGGCGCTGATCAGCGCCGCCAAAGCGATCGAGCAGGCCGAGGCAAGATGACCATCTGGGGAGCTCTTGCTGGAGGATTCGTCGGCACCCTGGTCCTGACCACCTTGCTGCAGGCGGCGAGTGCGCTCGGATTGACCCGTGTCGACTTGCCGTTTCTGCTGGGAACCGCGCTCACGGGCGATCGCGTGCGGGCTAAAGCACTCGGCTACGGCCTGCACTTCATCGTTGGCCTCGCCTTCGCACTGGTCTACTTGGCAATCTTCGTCGCCATCGGCCAGAGCGGCTGGTGGCTCGGAGCCACCTTCGGCCTGGTCCACGGCCTGTTCGCCGTGACGGCGCTGGTGAGCACCCTGTTGCCGCTCGTCCATCCACGGATGTCCACTCCGCTCTCGGCGGCAGGTTCCAGTGCCCTCCTGGAGCCACCCGGATTCATGATGCTCAACTACGGCGCCCGCACCCCGCTCGTCACCGTCGTCGGACACATCGCCTACGGCGCGATCGTCGGGGGCTTTGTCTCGCTGTCTGCTTGAGCCTGCCGGTCAAGACGCATTTAGAAGACTGAGCCAAGTTGTGACCCGCTCAGAGCTGCCTCGGCCTCGCTGACAGCTCTCGCCAGATCGGTCAGCTGGTCTTCATCGAGATCGGCTTCCAGTAGGGGAAATAGCTCCCTCTCCTCAAAGCGCACATGCGCTTCGAGTTCCTCCCCGAGGTCGTGGATCTGCTCAAGAGATGCGCGGCGGGACTCAAGCGCCATCGCCGCTCGGCGAATACGCAGATGCTCGCGGGCAAGTCGGGCCGCCGCCCCAGCATCCACTGTTCCGAGGAGGGCCCAGCAAGGCAGGAGGACCTCCTCTTCAATCCGGAAGTGGGGCTCGCCGTGCTGCCTCCAGAACTCGAGGAACCGGCGGGCGGCTTTGGGTAGTTCTTCGGCCCGGCGCAGGTCCCGGGCAATAACCAGGGCCTGATGGTGATCGCGAGAGAGTGAGCGGAGGGCCTCGGATCGTTTCATGGTCGGCCACCTAGGCCTCCTGACGAGCGACGACACGCCCCTCGTCGTCGAAGAAGAAGACCATCGTCGGCAGGTCAAAATGTGAACGGACCCGCTCGGCAATTCGGTGCTCGTGCCAGCTCTCGTGCTCGCTATTTGGCGCGTGGAGCCTGAGCACGATCAGATCGGCGTCGAACTCGGCCAGAGCATCGGCGATCGCCACGATCTGATCCTCCTCTCCGACCGTCCCGTGCGGCTTCAAGCCGTTGGCGTGCATGTGGTCGAAGACCGTGTGCAGGCGCTGGTCGGCTGCCACTCGCGCGCCATCGAGATCGGAGGCCACCCATTGCAGCCAGCTAGTCAGGGTCGGTGCGATCACGTAGATCTCCTCGGCGTCCTTGACGAGCGGACGAATTGCCTTGGGAACCTCGTTGGCGGCGGCCAGGATCTCGTTGCTCACGACCAGGACGCGCTCAGCCGGCGGCCTCATCTCAGACCTCCGCGACCGAAAGGCCCAGTGCGTTCGGCCAGTCGAGCGGAGTGAGCGCAGTCGGCTCGATGCCGAGCAAGCGCATCTCGGCCAACGTGCTTGCCAAGCGCCCCCGAGTGAGCAGTGCTGACCCCTCGGGCATCTCCAGCTCGAGCAGCCAGCCGATTCCAGCCTCGTGGCTCGGGAAATCTTGGGTCAAGCGTGAGAGACGGATGATGGCCCGAGGAGCGCCAGCCCGGAGCTCCCTGACCTGGGCGGTTAGCCAGCGCCCCAACTCATCTGAAGCTACTGGCACGCCAGGGTGGCAGCGAATCGTGAGCTTGAGCATCGGCTCCTCATGAGCCTCAGCTGCGCTTGAGCGAGTCGGCGTTTCCATGCTTCAAGACTCGCACCAGGCACTCCGCTGGCGAATGGGCGATTCACCCCATTCTGGTTTGGGCTGATCGAGGTGACCCTGGTGATGTGGGCCGATTGCCCACCGAGCCACCCCTTGATCTGAGAAAGGACATAGACCATGCCTGCCCCGTACTTTGGACTCTTCGCCCCGATGAAGGCGCCCGGCGCCCTTCGCCCAGACCACAAACCCGGGCCCTCGCTTTGGACCCGCCTGCGCGTCCGCTGGAAGCGGCTCGAGCTTGACTCAGCGCTTGCTGACGGCGCGAATCCAGTGAGAAGCGAGGAGCTGGCACTTCGCGCCCAGCAACTCGCGGATCCGACGACGCGCAACCGGATCGCCACCGGAATCGAGAATGTGTTCCGTCTGGCGACGATGGGCCCGGGACCCGGCGCGACAACGGCGATGTCCATCGCGGCCTTCGATGGCTACCACGTCGCCGCCAACCAGCCCGGGCTTGCTGCGCTGGCCGGGAAACTCCGAGCCAAGGGACCACACGGGGTACGCGGTCTGGCGATGGCCTCGGTCTTGGTCGAGGACGCCGGTAGCCCGCTTTATGCCCGCAGCGGCGTCGACAGGCTGGAGCCGGCGGTGCGCACGGCAGTTTCGGCGC